>NZ_JBVKAE010000019.1:0-181465 GCF_055598845.1 Amycolatopsis sp. NPDC039088
CACGCTCACGCACCTCACGCGGATGCCTCGAAGACCGGCCCATAACTCCATCCTCACTCACACGATGGAGCCTCCATCAAACCCGGGGCGGTTCACTTACCACCCACCACGCCACCCTTGCCTTACCCCTCAATAACCCTAATTAACACTCACAACCCCCTTCCAAACCGTACATACAGGCATCAATCGGACATGAAGTCGTCCACTGGTGCCCCCTGTGAACAGTCAAGGACGCCCCACCGTCTCAGTGGGGAGTCCTTGATTGCGACCAGTCCGCGAAGGCCTCCTTCGACCTTCAGGGTAGGGAAGGGGACCTTCACATCAGCGAGGCGATCACGCCATGTTTGCCTTACCCCTCAATAACCCTCCTTAACACTCACGACCCCGCACGGAAACGTATAGAGCGGCATTAATCGGACAGTCGATCGGCTGGCGGTGTCCCTTGTGGACACTGAAGCCCAACTGGGCATCCAGAATCAGGCCTGCCCCACCCCGGCTCGACCTTGCAGGAATAGTCGCCTGACCTGCAAGATCGCGACTTTGCCGGGACCCTACTCTCAAGGTAGGGAAGGAGGCCTTCACGGACATTCGAGGAAGCGACGCACGGAGCGCCGGGTCGCCGACTGTCGGCACCCCACCTAAACCAGGATGACCTTGTCCAACCTGGCAAGTAGTCTCGAGTGGACAATGAAACAGGGGGAATCATCGTGTCCAGCCACTTCGAGGCGATCGGGATCGGCGTCACCAGCCAGGACGAGTTCGGGGAAAGGGTGATCTCCCTGATCGGCGCGGGCACCGCCCGGCGGATCGCCAAGAAGATCAGCGAACATGTGTGGACCGATCCCTCTGGCGCCCGGCTGGTCGCGCAGGTCCGCGACGGCGAGATCGAGTTTCTTTTGCCGTGCTTGGCCGGGACGGCGCCCGCGGTTCCGGTGCGCGATGTTCGCCTCGTCGATGCCGAAACAGCGATGCTCGACCTCCTCGACGGCGTCGATGGGGAGATGGTCTGTCCCATCGCGGTGGAGCTGGAAGACCGAGCGGTCCTCGCCCACTCCGGCGGGCGGCTCGAGACCGGGTCCCTGGTGCTGGCGGCGCTGGCCGAGGACGTCGCCGTGCACGCCAACGCCGAGACCTACCTCGCCTCGCAGGACGGCGACGGGCCGAAGTTCGCCGCCGACTACTTCATCCCTTCCGGGACTTTCACGCTCGCGGAATCCTCGTCCGAGGGGACGCCCTCCGCCCACGCGCTGTTCGCCGGCGAGGTCGTCGAGGTCGAGACGCCTGTGAACACCGTTACCGGCACGGCATTCCATCGGGTCCGGGTCCGCACCATCGCCGCGATCGAACTCGACGTCGCGATCGCGACCACCGGCCTTGAGCGACCACCCTCGCGCGGCAACATCGTGACCGGAACCTTCTTCCTGACCGGAAGATTGGGGCTACAGCCAACCGGCTCCGCGGAGAACCCACCGAAACGGCGCTGGTTCCGTCGCTAGGGACGCCGTCAATCTCAAGTCGGCGATCGAGAGCGGGGATTGGGCGTCGGTCGCGATGGGTGCGGTCGGGACCGCGCTGGACGCGCTGACCGCCGCTTTGGATCCCTTCGGCGCCATCTTCGCGGCCGGCGTCGGCTGGTTGATCGAGCACGTCGGGCCGCTCGAGGACGCCCTCGACGCGCTCGCGGGCAACGCCGACGAGGTCGCGGCGCCGGCAGTGTGCTCGACGTGTCGACCGAAGCAGGGCGTGCCAAGGCGACCAAGCTGGCCGGTGGCAACGGGGGCAAGACGCCGAAGAATTGGGCGACCAGTTCGAAGAGGTTCTCCTGGACGGCGCGGTGCCGCCGTCGGCGATCATCCGGCTGTATCCGACCTGAAGCCGCTGCCCCGGAGAAGCGGTCTGGAACTGTCCGCTTCTCCGGGGTCGGACACCTTCGGGGGAACCGTGCCGCCTCCGGCACCGTCGGAGTGACACTGAATGCTACGGTGTCACATCACTCTGACGGAGGCGCGTCACATGTCACCTCGATCCTTGCCCGTGCTCGCCGCGGGGCTCGCTCTGCTGCTCACCGCGTGTTCCGGCGACGGCGGCGGGACCGACACGGCGGCGACCACCGGCGATTCGCCGTCCGGCGACTCGGCCACGGCCGAGTCCGGCCCGAAGTACTCGCAGTTCGCCGACTTCCCCGGCCAGGCCCTCGTCACCACGGAACCGGGGTTGGACCAGGCGATTCAGGTGAAGGCCATCGACGTCGCCTGGACGCCCGAACTGGCAGGCGTGTCGGCGAAGGCCGGAAAGCACTACGTCGCGGCGTATTTGGCCGTGACCGGAGCGCTCGCCGATCGTGGCGTGCAGCGAGCCAGGATCAAATATCTGCAGCTTCGTCGCAACAACACCGCCGGGGAAACGTGCGACCCGTACGAGCCGAAGGAAGTCCCCCAGTACTGCTTCACCGAGGCGTGGCCGGCCAGCGACCTCAGGACCGAAATCGCGGACAAGACCTGGCGCGAAGCCACCTGGTCGGCGGACTCCCTGATGGGCAAAAACCTCGATCGGGGCGAGACCGCGATCGGCGTGGTCGGATTCAGCGTGGCGGACGGCACGAACACCGATGGCCTCCAGCTCTGCGGGCCGACCAACGAGATCGAGGTCGATGTCACTCGTTTCCCGTGTATCCCGATCCCGAAGCCGGAAGGCGTGTAAAGCCGGTTCGCGGGTTTAAGCGGTGGTTCGGGTTGGCGGTTTCGCGTACCCGGATGGACGTCACGCGTACCTGGACGGACGACACGCGGTACACACCCCGGGCACATCGATCGGAAGCAACGTCCCTTCCGGACAGCCGAGCCGCCAGCCCCGCCACCCGCGGGACAGAGACTTGACCACACCACGCTTGCCTCACCCCTCAAATAACCCGAATCACCACTCACGACCCTCCCTCGAAATTGCACATATAGGTATAAATCGGATACTCAATCGCCCGGCGATGCCTCTTGTGGACACTAGAGCCTCACTGGCGTCCAGAATCAAGTCTGCCCCGCCTCCGGCGGCGCTCCCCACGTCGGATTCGCGCGTGACAGGACATCCCGATTCCGGAAATCGCACCTCGGCCATTTTCGATCGCCCGGCAAAAAGGAATAATCGAGTTTCTCGCGTCAATTACCACCACATTACCAATACATTTACTTATTGGTCTTTTCGAGTGATCCATGACCCATGATCACCTTCGCGAAAGGACAGCGCGCGTCCGGTGCCGCTAGCATTGCGGCGTTCCCGGACAGACTGAGCATGTCTTGTTCGTGCTGTCCGCCTCATTCACGACTTTAGTCGGGAGGTCGCGAGCGTGCGCTCGCCACGAAAGACCAACGGAAACAGCGTGAATAGCCACACCGAAGGTGCGGCGACCTCCGCCCTGCTCCGCCTCGGCCGCTATTTGACCCGCACCGAAGGATCGGCGGGCCTGCACTCGGTACACCTCACCGGAGGCCGGGAAGGCGACGCGTTCTACCGGGATCGATGGAGCCACGACAAGGTGGTCCCGTCAACGCACGGCGTGAACTGCACCGGCTCCTGTCGCTGGAACGTCTATGTTTCCGACGGGATCATCACCTGGGAGAGCCAGGACCCGGACTATCCCTCCGTCGGACCGGACAAGCCCGAGTACGAACCGCGCGGCTGCCCGCGAGGCGCCTCTTTTTCGTGGTATTCCTATTCCCCGACCCGGGTACGTTTTCCGTATGCGCGAGGCGTACTGGTCGAAATGTACCGCGAGGCATTGAGGCAGCACGGAGACCCGGTCGTCGCATGGGCCTCGGTGATGGACGACCCGATGAAGAGGCTGTCCTATCACCGTGCCCGAGGAAAAGGCGGATTGGTCCGGGTGAGCTGGGACGAGGCCGCGGAAATCGCGGCAGCCGCCCATGTGCACGCCATTTCCCGCTACGGCCCGGACAGGGTCGCCGGATTTTCCCCGATTCCGGCGATGTCGATGGTCTCGCACGCGATCGGGGCGCGGTTCATGGCGCTGATCGGCGCCCCGATGCTCTCGTTCTACGACTGGTACGCCGATCTGCCGGTGGCCTCGCCGCAGGTGTTCGGCGACCAGACCGACGTCCCGGAATCCGCGGACTGGTGGGACGCCGCGTATCTGATGATGTGGGGTTCGAATGTCCCCGTCACCCGGACACCGGACGCGCATTGGATGGCCGAAGCGCGTTATCGCGGGCAGAAGGTCGTTGTGGTCTCCCCCGACTACGCCGACAACACCAAGTTCGCCGACGAATGGCTGGCCCCGCACCCCGGCACCGACGCCGCGCTGGCGATGGCCATGGGGCACGTCATCCTCACCGAGTTCTTCGCCGAGCGGCAGGTCCCGTTCTTCACCGATTACGTCCGCCGCTTCACCGACCTCCCCTTCCTGGTCACGCTGACCGCACGAGACGGCGCCTACGTACCTTCGAAGTTCCTCACCGCGGCCGACCTCGGCGATACCGAAGCGGCCGAGCCCGCTTGGAAGACCGTGCTGGTCGACGACCGCACCGGGGAACCGGTCGTGCCGAACGGTTCGGTCGGTTTCCGCTGGAACGAGCACGACCAGGGCCGCTGGAACCTCGACCTCGGCGACGTCGTGCCGCGGTTGAGCCTGCTCGACGATCCCGGCCACCGGGGTGTCGAGGTGCTGCTGCCGCGGTTCGACGTCGACGGCGTGCTGCGCCGGGGTGTGCCCGCCGTGGAAGTGGGCGGGCAACTGGTCACCACGGTGTTCGACCTGCTGATGGCGCAGTACGGCGTGCGGCGCGCCGACCTCCCCGGCCGCTGGCCGTCCGGCTACGACGACCCGGCGGAACCGTGCACCCCGGCATGGCAGCAGGAGATCACCTCGGTCCCGGCCGAGCGGGTCGCCCGGATCGCCAGGGAGTTCGCCGAGACCGCCGAAGCCTCCCGCGGTCGCTGCATGATCCTGATGGGCGCGGGCACCAACCACTGGTTCCACTCCGACACCATCTACCGCTCCTTCCTGGCGCTGCTGACGATGACCGGCTGTCAGGGCCGCAACGGCGGCGGATGGGCGCACTACGTCGGTCAGGAGAAGGTGCGTCCCTTGACCGGGCACGCGACCCTGGCCGGCGCGATGGACTGGGTGCGACCGGCCCGGCAGATGATCGGCACCGCCTACTGGTACCTGCACACCGGCCAATGGCGCTACGACGCGCTGCGCAACGACGAACTGACCTCACCGCTGGCTCCCGGCGCACTCGCCGGGACCAGCGCCGCCGACACCCTCGCGCAGTCGGCGCGGCTGGGCTGGATGCCCTCCTTCCCCACTTTCGACCGCAATCCCCTGGATCTGGTCGACGAGGCCGAAGAAGCGGGCATCGACCCCGCCCGCCACGTCACCGCGAAGCTGCGCGAGGGCACGCTCGGCTTCGCCGCCGAAGATCCGGACGAGCCCCGGAACTGGCCGCGGGTGCTGACGGTGTGGCGGTCGAATCTGCTCGGTTCCTCGGCCAAGGGACACGAGTACTTCCTGCGTCATCTGCTGGGCACCGACGCGAACCTCCGCGGCGAGGAGGCACCGCCCGAAGCCCGGCCGCGATCGGTGAAATGGCATGACAGCGCCCCTGTCGGCAAGTTGGATCTTATGCTGGCAATCGATTACCGGATGACCAGCACAACGTTGTTCGCCGATCTCGTGCTGCCCGCCGCGACCTGGTACGAAAAGCACGACCTGTCGTCGACGGACATGCATCCGTTCGTCCACTCCTTCAACGCCGCTGTCGATCCACCGTGGCAGACCCGCACCGACTTCGAGGCGTTCCACACGATCGCGAAGCGGTTCAGCGAGCTCTCCGAACGCCATCTGGGGGTGCGCAAGGATCTCGTCGCCACCCCGATGACACACGACACACCGGGAGAAACCGCGCAGCCCGGCGGTGTCGTGCGTGATTGGCGCGACGGAGACGTCGAACCCATCCCGGGTGTCACGATGCCGCGGCTCACCGTCGTCGAACGCGATTATCCCGCCGTGGCGGCGAAACTGGCCACCCTCGGGCCGCTGCTGGAGAAGCTGGGCGCCACCAGCAAGGGGATCACCTACGACGTCGGCGAGGAACTGGACTGGCTGCGCGCGAAGAACGGCGTCGCGACGACAGGAGCCGCTCTCGGCCACGCGCTGATCGACACCGACATCAAGGCCGCGGACGCAGTGCTCGCCCTGTCCGGCACCACCAACGGACGGCTGGCCACCCAAGGCTTCCGCGATCTCGAGAAACGCGTCGGCACCGAACTGGCGCATCTTTCGGCCGAGCACGAGGGCAAGCGGATCTCCTTCGCCGACACCAGGTCCCGGCCCGCTCCGGTCATCACCAGTCCGGAGTGGTCCGGCAGCGAAAGCGGCGGCAGGCGGTATTCCGCGTTCGTGATCAACGTCGAGCACGGGAAACCCTGGCATACGCTCACCGGGCGTCAGCACTTCTTCCTCGACCACGACTGGATGCACGAACTCGGCGAGGCGCTGCCGGTCTACCGGCCGCCACTGGGTGCGCACCACCTCTCCGGCGAACCGGGGAACGGCGCGGAGGTCACCGTCCGCTACCTGACCCCGCACAGCAAATGGTCGATCCACTCGACCTACCAGGACAACCTGCACATGCTCACCCTGTCCCGCGGCGGACAGGGAATCTGGATGAGCCCGTCCGACGCCGAAGCGATCGGCGCCAAGGACAACGACTGGATCGAGGCGGTCAACCGCAACGGGGTCGTGGTGGCCAGGGCGATCGTCTCCCACCGCATGCCCGCGGGCACCGTTTTCCTCTACCACGCGCAGGATCGGGCGGTGAACGTGCCGCGCAGCGAGGCCACCGGGAAACGCGGCGGCACGCACAACTCGCTGACGCGGCTGCTCATCAAACCCACCCATCTCATCGGCGGCTACGCCCAGCTGTCCTTCGGGTTCAACTACCTGGGCCCCACCGGCAACCAGCGCGACGAGGTCACCGTGATCCGCCGCCGTTCCCAGGAGGTGCGTTACTGATGCGGGTACTGGCGCAACTGGCCATGGTGATGAACCTGGACAAATGCATCGGCTGCCACACCTGCTCGGTGACCTGCAAGCAGGCCTGGACCAACCGGGCAGGCACCGAGTACGCCTGGTTCAACAACGTGGAAACCCGTCCAGGACAGGGATATCCACGCCGTTACGAGGACCAGGAACGCTGGAAGGGCGGCTGGGAACGGACTTCGAAGGGCCGCCTACGGCTGCGCGCGGGCGGGCGGCTGAGCAAGCTCGGGAAGCTCTTCGCGAATCCCGACCTGCCGGAGATCTCCGACTACTACGAGCCGTGGACCTACGACTACGCCACCCTGATCGAGGCGCCGCTCGGCGACGACGTGCCCACCGCGGCGCCCCGCTCGGCGATCACCGGTGAACCCACGCAACCCGCTTGGGGCCCGAACTGGGACGACGACCTCGGCGGCTCGACCGAACACGGCGTCAAGGACCCGATCGCCGAAAAGCTGCGCGAGGAACTCGGGATCCGGATCAAATTCGAGTTCGAGCAGAGCTTCATGTTCTACCTGCCGCGGATCTGCGAGCACTGCCTCAATCCGTCCTGTGTGGCCAGTTGCCCCTCCGGCGCGATGTACAAACGCGAGGAGGACGGGATCGTGCTGGTCGACCAGGACCAGTGCCGAGGCTGGCGGATGTGCGTCACCGGCTGCCCCTACAAGAAGGTCTACTTCAACCACAAGACCGGCAAAGCCGAGAAGTGCACCTTCTGCTACCCGAGAGTGGAAGCCGGCCAGCCCACCGTCTGCTCCGAAACCTGCGTCGGACGGCTGCGCTACATCGGCGTGCTGCTCTACGACGCCGACAAGGTCACCGAAGCCGCGTCCGTCGCCGACGAACACGACCTCTACCCCGCCCAGCTCGATCTGCTGCTCGACCCGCGCGACCCCGCGGTGATCCGGGCGGCCGAAGCGGCCGGTATCCCGCACGACTGGCTCACCGCGGCCCGGCGATCGCCGGTGTACCAGCTGATCCACGACTACCGGCTGGCGCTGCCCCTGCATCCGGAGTACCGCACGATGCCGATGGTCTGGTACATCCCGCCGCTGTCGCCGGTGGTCGACGCGGTGAGCGGCAGCGGCCACGACGGCGAGCACCGCGACAACCTGTTCGGTGCCATCGACGCGCTCCGCATCCCGGTCGAGTACCTGGCGGAACTGTTCACCGCCGGGGACACCGGTCCCGTCCGGCGGTCACTGCGACGGCTGGCCGCCATGCGGTCCTACATGCGGGCGGTGAACCTCGGGCAGGAGACCGACCAGGACATCCCCGCCTCGGTCGGCCTGACCGGGGAGCAGATCTTCGCGATGCACCGGCTGCTCGCGCTGGCCAAATACGACGAGCGTTACGTCATCCCCACCGCGGGTGTCGGGCAGGCCCACGACCTGGAGGCCATCGCCACCCGCTGCAGCCTCGACGTCGACGGCGGCCCGGGGATGGGCGGCGGTGAGTCCACAGTGGACCTCGTGAGCTGGGCGGACGGCGGCAGGCCGGACGCGCTGTTCCCCACCCTGCGAGGGCAGGAGCGGTGAGGCTCACCCGGTCCCGCGCCGTCGGCACACGGCATCACGCGGCGTTGCGTCAGATCGCGGGCTGGTGCCTGCAGTATCCGGACGACGCCGTCCTCGGCAAACTGCCGCTGTTGCGCGCCTGCCTCGACGAGACCGGCGGTCCCGGCCACGACGAACTCGCGCGCGCCGTGACCTACCTGAGCCAAGGTGATCCTCGCGCGCTGGCTTCGCACTACATCGAGGTCTTCGACCGCAAGCCGAGGCGGACGCTGCATCTGAGCTGGTTCCTCGACGGCGACACCCGCCGCCGAGGGGAAACGCTCGCCGCCCTGCGGCGGTTCTACCGTGTCCACGGATTCGCCCCGGCCGAGAACGAGCTGCCGGACTTCCTGCCGGTGATCCTGGAGTTCGCCGCGGCGGCAGAGCCCGCCGCGGCGACTGAGGTACTCGACCGGTTCCATCCGGCGCTGGACCTATTGCACCGCAACATGTCCACTATGGACACTCCTTATCACGACGTCGTCGGGGCGGTGCTGGCCACCCTTCCGGCCGCCCCCGCGCCACGACCCACCGCTCCCCCGGCCGAACTGGTCGGCCTCGACCCGTTCCCGACCGGAGGTGGCCGATGAGTTCCGGACTCGACCTGCTGCTGTGGGGCGCCGCTCCCTACGCGTCGATCGCGCTGCTCGTCTTCGGCACGATCTGGCGCTACCGGTACGACAAGTTCGGCTGGACGAGCCGGTCGAGCCAACTCCACGAGTCCAGGATGTTGCGGGTGGCGAGCCCGGTCTTCCACGTCGGGCTGCTCATGGTGATCGGCGGGCACGTCCTCGGTCTGTTCGTCCCCAAGGGGGTCACCGAATTCGCCGGGCTCGACGAACACGCTTACCACCTGATCTCGCTCGGGATGGGCAGTCTCGCCGGTCTGGTCGCGGTCGGCGGCCTCGGTCTCCTATTGTGGCGGCGTCTGCGGGTCCCGGCGGTCCGCCGCGCGACGTCGGTCAGCGACCGGTACATGTACGTGGTGCTCGTGCTGGTGATGCTCGCCGGGCTGGCCACCACGCTGGTCGACAACGGTGTCCGAGGCGGGTACGACTACCGCGAGACCGTCGGGCCCTGGTTCCGCGGCATCCTCCTGCTCGATCCTCAGCCGGACCTGATGGCGTCGGCGCCGTTGGACTACCGGCTGCACACCGCGCTGGGGATGCTGCTGTTCGCGCTGTGGCCGTTTTCCCGGCTGGTGCATGCTTTCAGCGCTCCGGTGCAGTACCTGGTGCGTCCGTACGTGGTCTACCGGCGGCGCGCCCCCGGCGCCGTCGGGACCCGGAACCCACGCCGTGGCTGGGAATGAACCGGATCCGCCGCACCGCGTACGTGGCACTGAGCGCGTTCGGGTGCATCGTGTTCATCGGCCTCTGCGCGATCCTCACCGGCGCGCCGCTGCTGTTCCCCTCACTCGGGCCCACCGCGTTCCTGGTGTTCGCCAGTCCGGACGCCCCCAGCGCGAGCCCGCGCAACACGGTGCTCGGTCACCTGGTCGGTGTCCTCGCGGGCCTCACCGGCCTCGCCGCCACCGGGCTGCTCGCCGCCGCCCCGGATCTGACGCATCCATCGTGGGCCAGGATCGGGGCGGCGGCGCTGGCGCTGGGCATCACCTGCGCCGCGATGGCGGCCCTCGGCACACCCCACCCGCCTGCCGGTGCCACCACCCTGATCGTCGCGCTGGGCCTGCTGCACACCCCGTCACAGGTCCTCGCGGTACTGATCGGGGTGCTTCTCATCGCGCTGCTCGCCGTGCTGGTCAACAAGCTGTTCGGGGTGCCTTATCCCTGGTGGCGCGCACCGGCGCCGCGGACGGAGGCTCGTACGCGCCGTCTCGCGTCGTCCGCGAAGGACTGACGAACACCAGGCGTCTTTAGCGAGTTGTGCGCATTTCTGTCATATGCGTAACAACTTTCGCTCCTCTCGCGCCATACCGGGCAGCTGTCGGCTTCTTTCCGGTCCCTGCGCAGGAGGAGTTCGCGTGATGAGTTCTCGTCGTCCCTTGTTCCCACGAAGATCAAGACGCACGCTCGCGGTCGGCGTGGTCGGTCCGCTGGTCGGCGCGCTCGCGGTCGCGCTCGTCGCCGCGGCACCCGCCGAAGCCGCGGTGCCCGCCGGTTTCACCGACACGGTGGCGATCGGCGGGCTCAGCTCACCGACCGCCACGGCGTTCGCGCCGGACGGCCGGGTGTTCGTCGCGGAGAAGAGCGGCCTGGTGAAGGTCTTCGACTCGCTCACCGACACAACGGCGACGATCTTCGCCGACCTCCGTCCCCAGACCCAGGACTTCTGGGACCGCGGCCTCCTCGGGCTGGCCGTCGACCCCGCCTTCCCCGCCAGGCCCTATGTCTACGTCTCCTACACCCTCGACGCGGAACCCGGCGGCACCCCGCCGCGGTGGGGTGACACCTGTCCGACCCCGCCGGGCGCCACCACCAAGGGCTGTGTCGTCACAGGCCGCGTCTCGCAGCTGACCATGGGTTCGGCCGGCACAGCCGTCAGCGAGAAGCCCCTGGTCACGGGCTGGTGCCAGCAGTTCCCCAGCCACTCGGTCGGCGCTCTCGCCTTCGGACCGGACGGTGCCCTGTACGCGGGCGGCGGCGACGGGGCCAGCTTCGGCTTCACCGACTACGGCCAGGTCGAGAACCCTTGCGCCGACCCACCGTCGCCCGCCGGGACGAACCTCGCGCCGCCGACGGCGGAAGGTGGCGCGCTGCGTTCGCAATCGCCGCGACGGCCCGCCGGGCAGCCGGTCCTGCTCAACGGCGCGCTGCTGCGCCTCGACCCCGACACGGGCGATGGCCTGCCCGGCAACCCTTTCGCGAGCAGCGCGGACGCCAACGCCCGGCGCGTGATCGCCTACGGCGCGCGGAACCAGTTCCGGTTCGGCTTCCGGCCGGGTACCCGTGAGCTGTGGGCGGGCGACGTCGGCTGGGACGCCTGGGAGGAGATCAACCGCGTCGCCGACGTCGGCGACGCGGTGGCGGAGAACTTCGGCTGGCCTTGTTTCGAGGGCAACGCCAGGCAGGCCGGTTACGACGGCGCGAACCTCGACCGATGCGAATCCCTGTACACCTCCGGCGGGCAGTCGGCGCCGTACTACGCGTACAACCACTCGGCCAAGGTGGTGGCGAACGATCCTTGCCCCACCGGCGGTTCTTCGATCAGCGGCATCGCCTTCGAGTCCGGGAGCAACTACCCCGCCGAGTATTCCGGCGCACTGTTCTTCGCCGACTCCTCCAGAGGGTGCATCTGGGCCATGCAGACCGTCGGCGGCCAGCCGAGCGCGAGCCGTCTGGTGCCGTTCGTGACCGGCGTCAGCACACCGGTGCAGGTGCTCACCGGCCCCGGCGGTGACCTGTTCTACGTCGCGCTGGGCAGCGGTGAACTCCGTCGCGTGAGCCACCCCGGTGGCACCAACCGGCCTCCGGTGGCGGCGGCCACGGCGAATCCGACGAGCGGCCCGGCGCCACTGACGGTCCAGTTCGACGGCACCGGCTCCACCGACCCGGACGCCGGGGACACCCTGTCCTACGCCTGGGACCTCGACGCCGACGGCGCGTACGACGACTCGTCGGCCTCCAGCCCCATCTGGACCTACACCGCTGCCGCCGCCGTCGACACCGGACTGCGGGTCACGGACTCCCACGGCGCGAGCGCGACCACCACGGTGCGGGTGACCGTCGGGAATCCGGAGGGGCTCGATCCGGTGCCGGTCATCGACAGCCCGGCGGGCACGCTGACCTGGTCGGTCGGCCAGACCGTGCCCTTCTCCGGCCGCGCTGTCGACGCCCAGGACGGTCAGCTCCCAGCATCGGCGCTGTCCTGGCGGCTCGCGATCCGGCACTGCTCGGCGAACGGCACCTGCCACACGCACAACGTCCAGGATTTCCCCGGCGTCGCGTCCGGCTCGTTCGTCGCACCGGATCACGACTACCCGTCGTACCTGCAGCTGACCCTCACCGCGACCGACTCGAGTGGCCGCACCGGCAGCAAGACCGTCGACCTCCAGCCGAAGACGGTGGCGCTGAACTTCACCTCCAGCCCCAGTCAGGCGATGCTCACCGTCGGCGGCACACGGCAGCGCACGCCGTTCACCCGGACGGTGATCGCCGGCTCCACCAACTCGATCAGCGCGGACAGCCCGCAGAACCTGCCACCGCTCAACCTGAAGTACGCCTTCACCGCCTGGGCGCACGGCGGCCCGAGGACACAGAACATCATCGCGCCGGGCACGTCCACGACCTACCGGGCCGACTACCGGCTCTGCTGGCTCTTGCAACCCTGCTGAGCTTGGCCAGCGTGGAAAGTCCGTGAAGGCCTCCTTCCCTACCTTGAGCGTAGGGTCTCGGCAGAGTCGCGATCTTGCAGGTCAGGCGACTATTCCTGCACTGTCACGGGCCGCGCACCAGCGGCGGAGCTTGATCAACGGAAGATCAGGGACACTCAAGGTCCCCGATCTTCCGTTGATCAAGGGCGAGCCGAGGTGGGGCAGGCCTGATTCTGGACACCAGTCGGGCTTCAGTGTCCACAAGGGACACCGCCAGCCGATCGACTGTCCGATTGATGCCGCTAAATACGTTTCCGCGCGGGGTCGTGAGTGTTAATGAGAGTGAGAACGACCCACATCACTCACGACCCCTTCGTCACACCCCGCAAATCGCCCACATCGGGCACGTTTGTCCCGAGAAGTGTCCCTTATGGACAGTCGGGAGCCAGGTGAGGCCCCTTTTACGTGAACCCGCTCCCGCCGGCTCCGCCACGACACGTTCGCCTTGACCCGCTCGAGTAATGGAGCCGACCAGCAGTTATGCGACTTCGCCGGGACCCTGACCTTGAGCGTAGGGAAGGAGGCCTTCACGGCCCTTTCCTGGCGGTCTCCGGTACCCGCCGACGACCTGCTCCATCCCGGGACCGTCACCGTAAAGGCAACGTTCGAACCTGGTGACGGGAGGCAGGCGTGAGCAGCGTCGGCGGGTTCGTCCAGTCGATCCGGCTGGCGCCGGACTCCGACACCGGCCGTAATCCCTTCACCCTCCCCGTCGTGCGGCAGCTGGCCCGCACCGGCGGGCTGGCCCTCGATCCCGGGGTGACGTTCCTGGCCGGCGACAACGGCACCGGTAAATCCACGCTCGTCGAGGCGATCGCGGTGGCGGCGGGCTTCAACGCGGAAGGAGGCTCCCAGTCGTTCCGGTTCGCCACCCGCGCCACCGAGTCCAGCCTCGGTGGCCAGCTGGTGCTGCGCTGGGGCGTCCGCAAGCCGCGTACCGGGTTCTTCCTGCGCGCCGAGTCCTACTACAACGTCGCTTCCGAGATCGAACGCCTCGACCAGGATCCTGGATCGTCGCCGCTGCTGCCCGCTTACGGCGGCGTCTCGCCGCACGAACGCTCCCACGGACAGTCCTTTTTGGACCTCGTCACCCACCGATTCGGACCGGGCGGACTGTATCTGCTGGACGAACCGGAAGCGGCGCTCTCCCCACGCGGCTGTATGGCGTTGATAGCCAGGTTCGTCGAGCTGACCGCCCAGGGCAGTCAGTTCGTGGTGGCCACCCATTCACCGATCCTGCTCGCGGTGCCGGGCGCGCGGATCCTCCAGATCGACGGCGACGGCGACATCGAGCGAGTCGGCTACGACGAGGCCGAGGCGGTCACCCTGACCCGCGGCTTCCTTGCGCACCCGGACCGGTATCTGCGCCACCTCCTCATCGACGACTGATTCGCCGGCGGCCGCTCTACGATTCCCGTGCCACTCGCCGCGCGTACTCCAGCAGGCCCTCCCCTCTCGGTCCGGCCGCGGATCGCGCCGCCGACAGTGCGCCGATCGCGGCGCCCAGCGGGTCCGGATTGGTCGCCTGGTGGAGCGCCTGCCACACCCAGGCGTGTTCCAGGTACGCCCGCAGCTGCGATCGCCTGGCCAGGAGCTCCGCCTCCGGACTCAACCGGCGCTCCCTGAGTACCGCGGCGATGACGGGGTCTTCGACGACACCGGCGTGCTCGACCACCGCCGACGCCGCCCGCCAGGCCAAGTCCAGCAACGTTTCCTCGGGCACGAAGGCGAGCCGATCGGTTTCCGCGCCCAACGGGCCACTGCCGGGGAACGCGCGCGAGCCGTCGTCGTTACGCGCCTCGGGATACAGCTCGGGAAGGTGCGGTAGGATGCGGTAGGCGACATCCTCCTCGACCATCCGCTCGAGGTCCTCCTGCCGCAGCCGGTATCCGGTGAACCGCTCGACGGCGAGAAGGCCTTTTTCCAGCCTGTCGCGATAACTGCCGAAATCGAGACCGGCCAACGCTTGGTCCACCTCGGGGTCGTCGACCTCCTCCACGTATCCGAGTTCTGACGAAGCCAGGACTTTTCCGTTGTCCGCGAAGGACAACCGGGTCACCGCGTTGATGTTCCAGAACAGGCTCGCCGTGCGGCTTTCCCGTGACAACAGCTCCAGTACCGGCCGGTGCGATCCCTGAAAACCGTTGAACTCGACGGCCAGCACCCCGCCGTCGACCGGAAGAACGGCCACCCAGGGATCGAGGTCGAATTCCTCCGCCAGCCCCCGCCCGGACTCCGGTTCGGCCGGATCCGCACCGAAAGCGCGAAGCACCTCGGCGGGTGAAGCGTTCCTGACCACCGTGACCGTCGCCGCTTCGCCGAGCACGCTCTCACTGATCCACCGGTAGGCGGCCTCCGGTGGCGCCTCGATGTCGGGAACGGGTTCGCCGCGGACGACGTACCCGAGCCTGTCACCGCGTTTGTGCACGATGTCCGGGCCCGGCGGTGCCTGCCAGAGCATGAGTTGGTAGCGCTCGCGCTCCTCGCCGTCTCGGCCGATCGCGTGCACCCGCACCCGGAAATCACCCGGCCACGGCGGTGTTCTCAGGTGCCGCGAGTCGGTTTCGTTCAACGTGGCGTCACCCCGCTCGGCCCGCCACGAGATCTCGACGACCTCGTCCCACCAGTCGAGTTCCACCTCCTCCGGCGGTCCTTCGAGGATCCGCGTCGACACGGGAACCTGGCCCTCCTCCAGCCCGGTCCGGACGGCGACCCCGCCAGGAACCGCGACGGCCAGGCCGTTCCCGCTGAAGTCGGCCTCGCCGAGAAGGGGACGCTCGGCCAGGGTGAACCGGTGCCCGCGTACCTCGGCCGAACCCGACGCCGCGACCGGCAGCACGTATTCGGCACGGCGTTTCTCCAGCAGCGCGGCCGCATACGCGGGCGGCATCGGACTTTCGCTCAACAAAGCCGAAACCGCCCCCAGTGCGACACCGACGACGGCCGCGGACGTCCCGGCGAGGAGCGGAGCGCCTGCCCTCCTCAGCACCGGCGCGGCGACCGCGACGGCCAGTGCGAGATGAGCCGCTCCGTGCGCCGCCGCCAGTTCCTTCTCGCCGATGAGCTCCGGCGGGGCCGCCAGCAGCGGGACCACGGCCTCATGCCCGGCCAGTTCCTCGACCAGTGCCACGATCAGCCCGGAGATCCCCGGCCGCAGCTGATCGAGCAGGCGCACCGCGGTGACGGTCTCGGCGCTCGGCCAGCTGATCATCCCGAAGCCGAAGGACCGCGGTGTCGCTTCCGGCCCCGGTACCGCCGCTTCGACCTCGGCCGGGACGGCGATGGTCAGCGCGTCCAAGCTCAGTTCGAGCGCGCCGAGCAACCGCTCGGAGACCGGATCTCCGAGCGAACGCAGCCGGCTCGACGCCGCCGATTCACCGGGTCCCGCTACCGGCCGTCCGACCACCAGGCCGAAAGCGTCCGGCTTCGCGTCCGGGGCGCCCAGCCTGCCGAGCGCCGCCGCGGGACCGTGCGGGATCCGCCCGCGCAGCAGCGGGATCAGGTCCGCGACGACCGGCGCGAGCGCGTCCGCCAGTCCCGTCGGTACTTCCGTGTACTCCTCCACCTCAACCCCCAAGGTTCGACAACGCGGCCACCGTAGCGGGTGCCACCGACAGATTCGTCTCCGGTCCAAAGTGGACAGACGTCCGAGGTGTCGCCAGGGCTCGGCGTGTCCCCCGTGCGAGCTACCCGAAGGTGTCCACCGCATGGTGACGCCACCGGCTCTCCGAATACGTAGCGTTCTCCGCGTAAGTCGTTTCCCCGCAACGCTTTTCGCACCAGGAGTACATCATGACCCGTAGGACATCCGCGGCGCTCGCCCTGTGCTGTGTCGTGGCCGGAGTGGCGCTGACAGGCTGTGACGAAGCCTCGGAAGCGGACTCGGATCCGTTGACGAACACCTCCTTCACCGGGACGGAGAAGATCAAGGTCGGTGACCGTTCGGTGAACGTGTCCTGCTCGGGTAGCGCGGTCGAAGGCCGTCCGGTCGTCGTACTGATGCACGGGGGCGGCGACAGTGTGGAAAAGCTGGCTCCCTTTCAGAAGACTCTGGAGGGGCACGGCCAGGTTTGTGCCTATGACCGGCTCGGTTCGGGTGCCAGTGACCAGCCCACAGGGCCTCAGACCTTCGAAAGCACCGGCGACGTCCTGACTGCGGTCCTCGAGAAGGTCGCCGACGACCGGCCGGCCGTCCTGGCCGGGCATTCACTCGGCGGGCTGATCGCCGCCAGGTACGCCCCTGAACACCGTGACCGGGTCAAAGGCCTGGTGCTGATGGACGCCACCTCGCCGACTCAGACCGCCGATCTCCGCGCGGGGATACCGGAGTCCGCCACCGGTATGGCGGCAGAACTGCGTGCACAGACCCTGGCGATGCTCCAGGGCGAAAGTCCGGAGAAGCTGGTGACTCCCGACGGGGAGGTCCGGTCCGCCGGGGACATCCCGGTGGAGGTGATCCAGCATGGGAAGCCGTATCTCGCGGCCGTTCCCGAGTACGGGCAGGACCTGGAGCGGGCGTGGGCCGAAGGCCAGAAGAAGTGGCTCACGCTGTCCAGCCGCAGCACCCTGACCACCGCGACGAACAGCGAGCACTACATCTACGTCGACCAGCCCGATCTGGCCGCGCAGGCGATCGAGCGCGTCGTGCTGCAGGCGGCGTCCGTCAGGTGACCAGGCCGTGGCGGAAGGCGTAGATGACCGCTTGGACACGATCGCGGAGCCCGAGTTTCGCGAGCATGCGCGACACGAAGGTCTTGACGGTCTCCTGGCTGATCATGAGGGTCGCGGCGATCTCGCTGTTCGAGAAGCCGTCCGCGATGAGGCGGAGCACCTCCAGCTCCCTTGGCGTCAACGGGATGTCGGCGGAGCCGTCGTCGACCGGCCGGATACGGGCGGCGAATTTGCCGACCAGCTGCCGCGTCACCTCGGGATCCAGCAGTGCCGCGCCCGCCGCCACGGTCCGGATCCCGTTCAGCAGCCTGTCCGGTGGCGCGTCCTTGATCAGGAACCCGCTCGCCCCGGCCCGCAGTGCCCGGTAGACGTACTCGTCGAGATTGAACGTCGTCACCACGAGCACCTTGACGGGCTGGGGCACCCCGGCTCCGGCCAGCAGCCGCGTGGCTTCGATGCCGTCGAGTACCGGCATCCGCACGTCCATCACCACGACGTCCGGGCGCAGCCGCGCGGCGAGGTCGATCGCGGCGCGCCCGTCCCCGCATTCGCCCACCACCTCGAGGTCGGGCTGGGCGTCGATGATCGTCACCAGCCCGGTGCGGACCAGCATCTGGTCGTCGCAGACCAGGACCTTGATCGGCGCGGTCACGAAGCGCTCCCCGCGGGAATGCGGGCACGCACGGAGAAGCCGCCGCCGTCTCTCCGGCCCGCGCTGAATTCGCCGCCCAAGACGTCGACCCGCTCGCGCAGCCCGGCCAGCCCGCGTCCGCTCCCGCCGGGCGATCCGGTGTGCGGGCCGGAACCGTCCGTACTGACCTCCACGGTGATCTCCCGGTCGCCATGGCGCACCTGCACCGAAGTACGGCTGCCGTGTGCGTGTTTGAGGGCGTTGGTCAGTGCTTCCTGCACGACCCGGTAAACGACGGGGCCGGCGGGTGACTCCGACGGCGCGCCCTCCTCGGTGAACTCCACCGGCTGCCCGGCTCGGCGCGTGTGCTCCACGAGAGTGCGGAGCCCTTCGGCGGTGCCGTGATCGGGGTCGAGCACGTCCAGCAGGTGGCGCAGGTCGGTGATGGCCTGCCTGCCGGTCTCCGCGACGGCGGTGAGGCTCCGATCGAGCCGCTCCGGCGCGGCCGTCAGATAACGCGCCGCTTCGGCCTGCACGACCATCGCCGTCACGTGGTGCGTCACGACGTCATGGAGCTCGCGGGCGATGCGAGCGCGTTCGGCGGCGCGGGTGTCCTCGGCGACGCGGCGACGGTCTTCGGCCTCCGCGACGCGGGTGGACCGCAGCCACGCCCCGATCCCCCACGCGAGCACCAGCGCGAGGTAGAACGTCACGTAACCGGCCGTCGATTCGCCCGCACCGAGCAAGGGGAACGCGACCGCCAACGCCACATAGACGCCGGAAGACACGAGTGCGGTGGCAAGCCGGTGCCGTTCGAGTGCCAAGCCCACGGTCAGCACGGCGAGGGGCAGCGCCGTACCCGCGAACGAGTGGTAGCCGCGAAGCTGGTCGAGCGCGAAGCCGAGCGACACCAGCGTGAAACAGGCGACGGGCCATCGCCGGCTTACGACGAGGGGAGCGCATTGGAGGGCGATCGCCACGACGGCAAGGGTGTCGTACGGACGGGACGGCATTCCGCCGAACTGCGTCCCTCGGCTCTGTAACACCGGCAGGAGGGATCCGGCGAAGAGCGCCAAGGCGATCACGGAATACCAGACCACGCCGCCGCGCCACAGCTTCGAGTCCCGCAGAAGGATGACCACGGGGACGAAGCTTATTCCGGTCGGGTCGGCGCGTTCGGCCAGGTCATTTCAGCGAAACCGATACCGGCTCAAGTAAATGAACCTTCCGAGTGAAGGGAAACAAGTCCGATGTCAGCCGAGCCGTGAAACGCTCTCGGAGGTTCCTGACCGCGGCGTTTCCGCGCTCGTCTGGCGGTCGACGGTGCGGTGTCCGAAGCTCCGGCCGGACAGGCTAGTTTGCTCGGGTGAGTCTCCTCGATGATGTGGCCGAACGCGACGGCTGGCGATGCTGGGTGTGCGACGAACCGGTCGACCCCGACATGTCGGTGAACGACCCGCGCGGGCCCAGTGTCGACAGCCGGACCGCCGACCGGAAGGCCAAGATCGCCGAGCGCCTCGCGCACCGGGGGTGCAACACCCGCAAGGGCGCGGTCAAGGTGGTCATCGCCTGGCCGGACCGACTGCACGTGGTCGAACCCGCGCCGCTGATCACCGTCGCAGGTCGGCTGGAGCGCAAGGGCGGCCGCGAAATGGTGGCCCGTTGCCCGACGAAGCAGGACGCACAGCAAGCCGCGGATTGGCTGGTGGACCGGTTCTCCAGACTGGTACCAGGGCTGCCGGTGACCGCCACGATCGAACCGGGCGGCGGCCAGTTCCTCGTCATCCTGGCCGCCGGACGCCGCTGACTCCCGATGGTCGTGGCGTATCCGGCTGGACCACGATTCTTTCCCGGCGACCTCTAGCCGAGAAGTGCCTGAGTGATTTGGCGGGTGGTTTGTGCGGCGACGCGGGGGTTGACGGCGGCGTAGGAGACATACGCGTTCAAACCGGTGGCCAGAGCCCAGCCGCGACCACGAAGCCAAGTGGCATCGTCCACATCGAGCGCGGTGCGGAAAGTCGCTCGCGTCTCGGCCGACATGAGCGTGAAAGCGATCATCAGGTCGCACGCCGGATCGCCCATACCCAGCTCACCGAAGTCGATGACAGCGCTGAGTCGGCCGCCGGTCATCAGCAGGTTGCCGGTGTGGAAATCGCCGTGGAACCAGACCGGTGGGCGGTCCCATTCAGGGGCGGCGAGCGCGGCGTCCCACAGTTCACCCATCGCCCCGGCGTCGAACGCGCCACCGGCTTTCGTGATGGCGGCTCGCGTCGCCGTGTCCCGCGTGCTCAACGACCGGCCGAAGAGGTCGTCGGTCTTGGCGGAGTCGAACCGGTGGAGCGCGGTCAGGAACCGGGCCAGCTCAGCGGCGGCCTCGTGCGAGCCGGACAAGGCATCGACGGTCGCCACCTCACCGTCCAGCCAGCGCGACACCGCCCACGGCCACGGATAACCGAAGGCCGGTTCGCCCACCTCCACCGGTACGGGCACGGCCAGAGGCAGATGCGGAGCAAGCCGGGGCAACCACTCGGCCTCCTTCCTCGCCTGGTTGATCGCATCGGCATGGCGAGGCAGCCGAACGGACAGCTCCTCACCCAACCGGTAGATCACATGATCCGAGCCGGCCGGAGCGTACGGAAGCAACGGCAATCCGGCCCACCGCGGGAACTGCGTGTCGATCAGACGCCTCGCCAAAGCGGCATCGATCGTCGGGGTTGTTTCGGCAGTCAAGGACAGCTCCAGTGGGTCGACCATGGCGTCGGAAGAATGACCAATCGTTTATGCGACTCGCTCGCGATCCCGCACCGTGACAGTCAAGCGCGCCATGGCCCACCGCGGATTCGGCGGTGCCTCAGGGCCACGCTCAGCGGAAGTGGTCGGGATCGGCGGGCTCGGGGTACAAGACCATCAGCTTGTGCATGACACGACCTCCGTTCAGCGGCGAGCGACCACAACACCTCGGAGTGCGCGGTCGACGCGAGGTGGACAGTAGATCAGACTCCACACCAAGATCAACCGTATTGCGGACGGGCCGATCATCGGACTGGTGGCCCCTTTCCAGCCGTCGACGCGGCGATTCACCGCTACGAAGCACTTACCTGCCGGTCGCACGTTTCGGAAAGGCACGCAACTGCTGATGGACGGATTGTGCCGGTGCGGGGCAAGAGTTCTACCTCCGCGGTCGGGCTCATGCCTCGTGTCCTGTCGATAGGGTTGCGGGGTGATGATCAACCCCGGTACCGGATCCTCACCGGAGCGGGCAATGATGGACATGGCCTCGTCCGGTGGCCCACGTTGGCTGCTCTGCGGCGAGATCGGTTTCGATTATTCCGAGGACGACGTCTCGTTGGCGGTGTGTTGGTCAGGACTCGATTTCAAGCCTCGTTGCGATCAGGTCCTGGCTTTCGCGGACACCCACCTCTACGAAGATTTCCGACGCGATGTGCAAGGCGTGCTTGGCTTCCGACTTTCGGCCCATCATGAGTGCTCCTCGTCCGATAGCGACCTGGATATGGGCTTCCTGAAGCCGAGCTCCGATGGCACGTGCGAGGTCGAGGGATCGCTTGAGATAGGCATGCCCGGAGCCGAGGTTTGACCGACCGAGTTCTAGTTGCCCTAGGTGGTACAGGGTTTCGGCCCGGCACGCGCGATCGTCGCCGAAGAGCTCGTATGCGACTTCGAGGCATCTGATGGCTTCGGCGGAGCAACCGGTCACCTGGTGCACGCAGCCTCGCCCCATGAGAGCATTCGCCCGACCGTTGAGGCTGTTGATCTGAACATACGACGCGTGGGCGCGATCGAAGTACCGTCCCGCGTCCGAGTGCTTGCCGACGCTGTAATATGCCCAGCCCAAATTGGTGAGCGCGTGTGCACGCCCGAGCGGGTCTCCAAGATCATCATAGATGGCCAGCGCGCGCTGGTGGCAGTCGAGGGCGCCGCCGCGATCGCCGAGCGCATTGCGAACACGTCCTTCGTTGTTCACTGCGTGTGCTTCATTCAGCCGATCACCGATCGCCGCGTACATGTCTCGCGCCTTCGCGTGATATTCGAGAGCGTATGAACCCTTGCCTATACGGTAATTCAAGCGGCCAAGGTTCGACATCGCGTGCGCCTGGCCCTGCGTGTCACCAAGTTCCCTGTAGAGGTCGAGAGCATGGGTGACATTGTCGATCGAAGCGAGGTACTGGCCGGTCCGTCCCTGCACCTTGCTCAGGTCGATCAACGTACTCGCCTGTCCCGGCCGGTGGCCGAGTTCGATATATATCTGGTGCGCTTCGACAAGGTTTTCGGTAGCACGTCCATATTCTTCCAGCCGATAGTACAGGTGACCGAATTTTCCGCGTGCATGCGCCTGTCCGAGCCGGAGCCCTTGTTCATGAAAAAGAGCATACGCCCGCCCGAGCCAGGAAAGCGATTCTTCGTATTCACGTTGTCTGTAGTGAAGTTTTGCTGTTTCGAACGCCGCAAATGCCTCTCCGCGCTGGTCGCCGTGGCTCGTGAACAAGGAGATGGCTTCATGGAGGTAGGACGCGGCTTTCGCGTGATGCCCGGTGAGCAGCTTCAGGCTTCCAGCGTTGAGCAACGTCCACGCTTCGGCAGTGCGGTTACCAGCCTGGTGGGCGCTTGCCATCGCGACTGGAAGCATGGCGGCAGCCCGGTCCCATTGGCCGTGCTGAATAAGGAAGGGATGCAGTGCGATCGAGAGTGACGTCGTGAGGCTGTACAGGTGATTCGTGGCGGCATAGTCGATGCATGCGTCGAGGTTCGCGCGCTCGGCGACCATCCAGTTTTCAGCGGCATGGCTCGTCTTGAATTTCGATTGCGTGCCAGACGTCCCAGCACTGTGGCGGACGTACACCGTGTCGCAGGCGTCTACCGCCATCCTTCGGTAGTAGTCGATCACCTGTCTGATCGTGACGTCACGTTCGCCTGCGGGATCCCGTTCCGATAGACCGCTCGCATATTCGCGGATAAGATCGTGCAGCCGGTACCTACCTGGCGCAGGCTCGTCGATAAGATGTTTCAGGAATAGGGCTTCCAGTTTTCTCCGGGTACCGACGAGCGTTCCGGCGTCAAGACTCACAGCCGCATGCACGTCGATGTCGGTTCCCGGATGCAATGCGAGTCTCCGGAAAAGTTGCTGCTCTTCGGGAAGCAGGTCTCGATAGGAAAGCTCGAAGGCCGCCCCGACCGAGAGGTGTCCGGCATACATTTCGTCCACACCGATCCGTGCGTCCTTCAACTGCTCCGTCAAGTGTTCGACGGCCCAGGTCGGATGGCTCCGCAAACGCCCGGCGGTCAAGGCCACTGCAAGCGGCAAGTAACCGCACAGTTTCATCAGACCATCGATCTCACGCCGATCAGCAGACGCTTTGCCGGATATCTGGACGAACATGTTCCCCGCATGGTCAGGAGATAAGACGTCCAGCGTGCTCGAGTCGAGGTCGTTCAGATTCACCAGCCTGCATCGGCTGGTGATCAACATGACGGGACCCGGAGCGTTGGGCAGCAAGGGGCGTATCTGATCTTCGTTCTCGACGTTGTCGACTACCAGTAGCATGCGTTGTCCTGCGGTTCTGGATCGCCACATGTCACTTCGTTCGTTTAGCTCTGGCGGGACCTGGTCACTGGCTAAGCCGAACGCAATGAGAAGTGATTGAAGTGCTTCGGCTGGGTCGACCGGCTTCCTGACCGCGCTATATCCGTGAAGGTCGAGAAAGTGTACGCCGTCCGGGAACTCTCCGGCCACCGCGTGCGCGACGTGCACCGCGAGGGCGGTTTTTCCAATTCCTGGCATCCCGTCGAGCGCGAAGATCGGAGGGAGACCTTCTCGTCGACGGGTAGCAGAGATCACCTCGCACAGCTGCGTGAATTCTTCAGTCCTCCCCGTGAAGAAGGGCGTGTCCCGGGGCAGGTTGCCGACGGACGCGATCGCGGAATCCAGCGCGGGCGCGCGCCGACCCGGAGCCGGGGAATCCGGTTCGCAAATCCCCAACAGGCACCTCCGGAATGCTTGATATAGATCAAGAAACGTATTCCTGATCGGATTATATCCGAATCGCTACGCCGGGCAGCAAACCTCCGTTTTGCCACGGAGCCACTTCTTGATCGACAGGACGAACGGGTCGGATCACCGGGAGATCGGGGTCAAGGCCCGATCTGAACAAAAGAAGCTGATCAGGTTGTCGACGACAAGCTGAGCCATCGCCCGCCTGGTGGGAACACTGGCGGACCCCACGTGCGGCAGCAGTACGACGTTTGGCAACTTGAGCAGTTCGGAACTGACGTGCGGCTCCGCCTCGTAGACATCGAGTCCTGCGCCCAGCACTGTCTTCTCGCGGAGCGCAGACACCAATGCTTGCTCGTCGATCACGCTTCCTCTGCTGACATTGACGATCACCCCGGCGGGCCCCAAAGCGCCAAGTATCGTTGCGTCGACGAGGTGCCGAGTCGTCGGCCCACCCGGCATCGCGATCATCAGCGTATCGACATGGCGCGCCAAGTCGAGCAACGAGGAATGGTAACGATAAGGCACGTCAACCGGATGGCGGTTATGATAGGCGACCGACATACCGAACGCGCCAGCCCGCCGGGCGATGGCGGTTCCGATTCGCCCGAGTCCCGCTACCCCCATCACCCGCCCTTTGAGCGTGGTTCGACTGAGGGGGTACGGCCCAGCGCTCCACTGGCCGGCCCGCAGATACTGCTCGGCCCGCCCCAGTTCGCGCACCACCATGAGCAACAGGCCTATGGCGGTATCCGCAACCTCGTCGTCAAGCACTCCAGGCGTGTTGGTGACGACAATGTCTCGGTCGCAGGCGGCAGTTACGTCAACGTTGTCGTACCCGACGCCGAGATTCGCGATGATGCGCAGATTCGGCAGCCGATCCATGAGGTCGGGTCCGACCGTGCATCCGGCTGCGGCAATGCCTTGGATCGAGGCGCCTCGTTCATCAATGACTGCGGCAGGATCGGCGAATTGCCAGAGACGGACGACGTCGAAGTGTTCAGCACATCCGTTGAGGATCAAGGGAGGCGCTGGCAAGGGGATCAGTACGGAGACACGGGACATCCAAGCTCCTTCGAACGTATGCCCATCCCAATGTCCCGGAGGCTACGGCTCCTAGTCAGGTGGCGATAGCCTCAACGCGTAACGGGCCCCAACCATGGCGCGCGCGGTGCCCCATGGCTTGGAGCCGTCGCGCGCGTTCGAGGTCGGGGATCAAGTAGGGCGCCGTTCGGGTGCTATCCGTCGGGTATCGCTGTGGCTGCTGTCGTCGGACTTGCAGCCAGGTGGCGAGCTTGCCGATCATTTCACTGGCTTCTCGACCGACTTGGGCCATCAGGCGCTGGCTCCGGCCCCCGACCGCTGACTACTGATCGTCGGCGTCGAGCCTGCTCAGTGCCAAGGAAGTCCGGCACCGTGCTGCGGCAATCTTCGCCCATATCAAAGGTCCAAGCCCGCGATCGGTCGGCACCGGTTGCTATATCGATCGACCAGCTACCTGATCGCCAATCTGCCATCGGACGCAGACCGAGGGTCCGCGCCAGTCCGAGCGCCTATGTCGATGTTGGGACGCTCGGGTGTTGTCGACCGCGGAGGCCGCGACGAAAGCCGGGCCTGTCATCGGTTCGTCTGCCGTCATTCAGATGGGCCAGCGAGCGCGGACGATTCCGTCGTCGTCGGGTCGCACGGCCACGAGCAGTGGATTGTTGTCAGCGGTGGTGAGCGGTAGGAGGATGGCCGCGTGGGCGCCGGTGAGCACTTCGGCCAGGCCCGCCCGGTCATCGCTGTCGGCGGGGAAGCCGTGGATGCTGCCGTCCGCGTGTTCCAGGACGGCCCAGCCGGTGAAGGTCGGCGACATCGTGCGCAGCACTGCTGGAATGTCGGTGGACAGGTCCGGCCACACGTTCAGCAGGGCGCGCGGGCCGAGGTCGGGCACGGTGTCGGTGGTGAGCCGGTGCCAACGGGAGTGGTTGCGGACGACCTGTTCTTCCAACAGGACCCCGCCGCGCTGTGCCACGAGTGCCGCCACCTCGGCCCAGAACACCGCGTCCGCCGGACGCGATTCGTACGGTTCCTCGTCATCCGACTCGTAGAGCGAGCCGTCCAGCGGCTCGACGAACAAACCGCTCGCGACCGTCAGCGCGATTGCATGTCCGCACGGTTGGTCGCTTCCGACGTACATGTACTGGTCGTAGCCGACGTGGACGAAGAACCGGTCTTCGGCCTCGAGCCGGCACCACGCACCAGTGTCGCGCAGCATGGCGCGCACCAGTTCACGTCCGACGTCCAGGGTGATCTGTGCGCCGTCGTGATAGCCGGTGAGGTCGGATGGGAACAGTCCGTCCAGTCCGTGGCCGTCGATGGGCGGCTCTGCTCCGAAGTGGACGAATCCGGTGACCGCGGGGTCGCGGAGATTTAGGAGGGTCACGCCGGCGTCTTCGGCGAAGGCCGCCACGGCGGCGAGATAGGCGGCCTCCACTGGACCGTGGTCGCTCGACACCTCCTCGGATCCGCGGTATGCGCCCCGGTCGTCGCGATCGGTCGGGTCGTACTTGGTGATCCGGTAAACGTACGACGTGCTCATGATCGGCTGCCGTCCTTGGGAAGCGCGGATGATCGGTCCGGTCACGTTAACCGGACCACCACGTCGACCACGACCCGATAAACAGAAAAGCCCCGAGTTGACACCGCCAATTCCCATGCGACCTCATGATCGACACGTGTTCGCTTGGATTTTCTCGGCGGGTCGGGCGGCTCCGAAGGGGCACCTTGCTCAACGAAACGCGTTCGATGTTGTCCAGGCACGACCAGACAACGGTCCACGGACCCATGGACTCCACGGCCGGGACGGTGAACACGGCACCAAACTCCCCTACGAGCCAGCGCTGGCAACATGCCGGGATCGCGGCGACGGCCTACTTCACCACAGTGCCCTGTCGCCGGGGCTCGAGTTCTTCGTGTATCTCCCGACGCGCTGCTCTTGGATCGGCGGCGCGACCCATTCCCCGCCGCCCCGCCGGCTACAGCAGGAGTGTGGGCCCATGAAAAGACGATAGCGGTCAGGGACAACGTCAACTTCGCCAGGTTCAATCACAGAGAACCGCTCACGTCACAGATGCCATGAGGTCGCCGCCCGGAGCGGATGGAGCAAGCTGGCCAGGATGCCGGTCACCTCGTGGCCGCCCCCCTGCTTCACGGCACACCGCACCAGGCAACCGAATCAACCAATCGCACCAAGGTCTGCTCGTACACGGCGTAGGCCATCCGGAGCACCAACAAGAAATCCGCTCCTGCCGTTGAGCGTGCGTTCAGCCAGTCCACTTGCACGCCAATGACAGCGTGCTGGGGCTCGTGCGTATTTGCCTCGCGGATGAGGTGTTTGCTGCGTGATGATGTCGTGGTGCGGACAGGTGCGACGTTTCGGATCTCTGGTGAGCACGGTGGAAGCGCCGAGTTGGTGACTCGACTGCTCGACTTGGAGCCATCGCGCGCTTTCGAAGTCGGAGATCCGATAGGACGCCGTTCGGGAGCTACCCGTCGGGTATCGCTGTGGCTGCTGTCGTCGGACCTACCGCCAGGCTGCGAGCTTGCCGATCATCTTCACTGGCTTCTCGATCAACTTGAGCCCAGGGCCGACACGGTGTGGCAGTTGATCAGTCAGGGATACGTGGCGGACTGGTTCTGCTTGGCAGCCTCACATGCGACCGAACACGCCGTTGAGCTCGATCGGCCGCTTCTTCGGCAGCTCCTGGCCTTGCCAGGTGACCTACTCCTGGACGTCATGGGCGACGACGACTGACATCGACCTCCGCTGCTCCCGCGATGAGCGCGTTCCTGCGAGGGTGGATTCTCGATCGGATACTTTGCTGCGGTGGATATCCAGGTGATACAGAGTGCGCTGGTCGAGGTGCCGACAGACACAGTGACGGGAATGGAGCGGCGGGCGTTCGGGGAGTTCGTCGGGCCGCAAGGTGAGCTGGCGTCGTACGCGTTCGGGTGGACGACCGGGCCGGACCCGCGGGTCGCTCGTTTGTCGGTCGGGATCGGCGCGGGCAACCCTGGTGGCGGAACGTTCCACGCCGTCATCTTCGAGCACGAGGACGGCCATGCGTTCTCGCTGAGCGACGACCCGTTCGAGCGTGTGCCGCAGGGCGGCACTGACCTGACCGCGGACGAGGCACGTGCTCATGAGGACCTGCCGTTCGTCTGGTGGGTCGCCGACCAGGTCATGCGGCGCGATCGGCGGGCTTGGTGGATGCGTCACTGGCTTCTGCGCACCGTCTGCATCCAGACCCGGGAGGTCTTCGAGCGCAGCGAGCCGATTCTGCTTGTCCAGCATGACGCCGATGACGGCATGTGGCAGCTCATCGGTGCTTCCGACGCGGACGGTGGCACCGGCAAGATCGGGCATCTGCACCACGCCGTAGACGAAGACCAAACCCTGATCGATGTCCTCGACTTGTCCCCTGGCGGCAGCGCGACACGAACAGGCATCGGGAGTCCCTGGAACGGTCACTTCTAGAGTTGCAACGCACTCTCTTGCCGCTGGGCGGATGTCCGAGGCGATGTGGGCCATCTTGATCGCGATTCGACGGCCGAGGCGGTCTGTAGCTCGTCATCCACGGCCGGGATGGGCTTCCTCGACGACGCCCATCCCGGCCAGTGCGCCCTACTTCGGTGCCTCGAAGCCGCCGATCTTCCGCTCCAGCAGTTCGGCCAGCCGCAACGGGGTGCGGTCTTCGAACATCGGACCGATGAGCTGCACGCCGACCGGCAGGCCCTCGGGCGAGCGGCCCGTGGGTATGGCCGTCGCGGGCAGACCGGGCATGGTGGCCAGGCCCGCCCAGGCGAACTGGTCGAAGTACGGGTATTCGACACCGTCGATGTCGACGCGCCGCCCCAGCGGATTGGGGTCGTGGTCGTGCGGGAACGCGGGTGTCGGCGTGATCGGGCACACCACGGCGTCGAACTCGGCGAACAGTTGCCGCCAGCCGTGGCGGTGGAGCTCGCGGAGGTTGTTCGCCTCGAGCCAATCGCGATGGCTCAACAGCATCGCGCGCATCCGCGAGGAGTCGAGACTCTGGTCGTCCGCGCTCAGTCCGGCGACGTGGGCCCGCAGCTGCTCGTCCGATTCGACGGGAAACCGTGCGACGGAGCCCGAAATCAGCAACTGCATGTAGAGCTTCGCGGCTTCGGTCAGATCAGGCAGCAGCGGACTGCGCCGTTCGACGCGCGCACCGCTGTCGGCGAGCGCGGCGGCCACCCGGTGCACGCTCGCTCGCACGGCGGCCCCGGTCGGAATGAGCGGATGTTCGTCGATGACCAAGACCCGGAAATCGCGGAGCCGCTCGTGGCGAGCGGGCGGCAACGCCAACCGGTGCGCCACGCCGTACGTCAGTGGGTCCGGTCCGGCCATGACGTCGAGCAGGAGCGCGAGGTCGCGGGCGGTGCGCGCCATCGGACCGGCAACGGCGAGGTCGAGGTCGGTGGGAAACGCCGGCTCGGACGGCGGGACCATACCGCGCGTGGCCACCAGCCCGAGAGTTGGCTTGTGCGCGTAGACACCACAGAAATGCGCGGGGGTGCGCAGCGAACCGGCGAGGTCGGAGCCGATGGAGAGCGCCCCGAAACCGCACGCCAGTGCCGCCGCCGAGCCTCCGGAAGACCCGCCCGACGTGCGACCGTGATCCCACGGATTGTTTGTGGTGCCGTAGATCTCGTTGAAGCTCTGAATATCCTGCAGTCCCAACGGCACATTGGTCTTGCCGAGGATCACCGCGCCGGCGGCTTTGAGCCGAGACACCTGTACCGCGTCCTCGGACGGCATGTAGTCCCGATGCTGCGGCAGACCCCAGGTCGTGGGGAGCCCGGCGACGTTGTAGGACTCCTTGACCGTCACCGGAACACCGAGCAACGGCTGGTCCTCACCACGTGCACGAGCCTGGTCGGCGCGGTGCGCGGCGGCCCGCGCACGGTCGAAGTCCGGCACACAGATCGCGTTGGTCACCTCGTCGTCGCGCTCGATACGGGCGATCGCCTCGTCGGTCAGTTCCACCGACGACACCGCACCGGCGCGCAACGCGGCAACAAGTTCTTCGGCCGTTTGAAAGCTCCATTCCATGAATTCGAAGCTATCGAACCGTCTCAGAAGACACGAAACCTCGATTCCCGCAACAGAACACCGAGCAGGCCACCTTCGCACGCATTCGTGACGCCACCGAAGAAGGAACACCGCAGGTCAACGCACTGAAAGGCGGTCAAATCCGCCCGCGCAAGCCATGAAACGCCGCACCGCACAACAGGATGGATGTCTCAATTCTCCCCCGGAAAACATGGCCACTACTCGACATAGGCGGGCAGAATCCGGGGAGGCCAAGCCGCGGCGTTGAACAAGCCCATGCTGAACGCTTTCGAAATGAGCGCCGCCCGGTTCGGAACGTTCAGCTTCCGAAACATCATGCCCACGTTGTACTCGACGCCCTGCCGGCTGAGGAAGAGATCGGCCGCGATCCGGACAGTGGGCTCGCCGCGGGCGATGCCCTCCAGGATCCTGGCGTTCAGTTCGGACAGGCGAAAGTCGCGGTCCACGGCGACCGCGCTCTCCAGCGCGGTCGACTCCGGTGTCACGACAACGACGATCATGACCAGGAGACCGGATTCATCGTGCACCGCGATGCCTGTGAGCTGTCCGGAAAAGCCCCTTCCCCCGCATCCCATTCCGGCCAGGCGCTCGACGAACCGAGGCCGAAAACCGCTTTCCAGGAGCTCGAAGTGCCGCTGCATCCGCGTCCGCACGCCCGGATGAAGGAGATCCATGAAATCGGATCCGCGCGGCGACTCACGCTCGATTCCATACTGACGAAGGAACTCCGCGCTGGCGTCGATCACCCGGCGGTCCGGGTCCAGGCGAGCCATGCACAATCCGGATCGTTCCATCATGACCTCGAACACATCGACTTCGTCGGACCGGCGATCGCCGAAGTCGGATGGCGTGAACAATCCCGCATGCATATTCATGTACGGATTCATCCTCCCGAACCGTGAAAAGCAACAAGCCTGCCCGTCGAATCCCACCTGGTGAAACGATGCGATCCGCGATCGCACCCGATTATCACTAGAAGAAATCCCATTCCTTCCCGCCGACCAGCCTGACTAGTCTTCGTCGCAGATTCCCGTGCAAGTACTGATGTGGCGAACACAGCAGAACGCGATGGGAGTTCACTTTCCCCGCAATTTCCGACCACAGGGATGTGACATCATGACCAAGGGTATCCGTATCATCATCGCCGGCGCCGCCGCGGCGGGCGCACTGCTGGCCGGCGGCACGACGGCTTTCGCCGCCACCAACCACTCGATCGTCGGCGAAGCGAGCAGCGTGACCGGCACCTTGGTGTCGATCAACGGCAAAACCCTCGCCCTCGACACCGCCGGCTCGGGCAACGTGAACATCAACTTCAAGGACGCCACCATTTCCGGCGTACTGAAGGTGGGCGGCTCGATCAAGGTGGCAGGCAAGATGGTTTCCGGCACGTTCGTCGCCTCGCCGGTCGTCGTCCTCTGATCTGACTTTTCAACCCCTCCCTGGAACGAGGGCGATGTGGGCTCCGGGCCGTAGCGCCCGGAGCCCACATTCGCGAGAACGCACAGATTAAACGTCCGCGTCCAGCACCACCCCTACTGATGAGAGAACTCGAAATATTCGGATAGCTTTTCGTTATCTTGCGCACGAATTTCGAGTATTCGAAAAGTTGCCGAGAAGTGAACAATTGCGTTCTTCATCGTGCTCGACAGACAGGGCCTCGGCCCCCTTCATCCCGGGAAGGACGCGTACGCTTTGTGCCGGTGTCGACCGACAGGGTGGACGGTCCGAGTACTTGGAGTCGTCGGGTGGAGGATGTTTCGGTGCGTATGGCGCTCTCGGTGGCGAGAGCGGCCGAGCGCCGCGGTTGCTTCGAGCCGGGCGACTGGCCGGACGTCGCGGTCAGCATGGTGCTGGAAGGCAATGACGATCCGGAGATCGCCGAACTGGCCGGGATGGGCCGCCAGGTGACCGGGTGGGACACCGAGCCGTTGGTGGCCGCCGTATGCGAGCGGTACGGCGTCCCGCCTCTCGGCCCGAGTGAGTCGACGGAACTCGTGGCACGGTTGATGGCGGACGACCTTCGTGCCCGGCCGGCCTCGGTCACCGCGCCGATGATCCGCCTGCTCGCCAGGCTCGCGCCCCCGGACTTCGCGTCGGATCTGGCCAGCCGATGTTTCGGGATGGAAGAGTACTTGGACTGCGACTGCACCCAGGTCGACCCCGATTTCGAAGCGGAATTGCGCCTCCTGCCGACACTGCGGCTTCCCGCCCCCCTTGTCGAAGCACTCGCGCGACCACTGCGCTCGACGCTCCCGGCAACTCAACCCGCTCGCGGGCATTAGCCAGGGCCCGGCTCGTCGAGGTCGAGCGGCGGCATCGCCATCGCGTCGGGGGCCCAGGTGTCGCGGAACCCGGGCTGGACCGCGAGGTCGACCAACTCCACCCTGGCACCGATGCTGTCGAGACGGTGGTAGGTGAAGGAGCGACCGTAAGGGCAGGAGTCGAACTCGATCGGAGCGCCTCGATCCGCCAGGCGCTGTTTGTCCGTCATGACGTCTTTGGCCCAATAGCCGATGTGGTCGAAGCGGGAACCGTCGGTCGCATCCCACGGACTGCCCGCGGGGCCTTGGATCACCTCGAAGAACGGCGGCCCCTCGACGGAGAACACGATGCGGTAGTCCCAGTCCCCGAGCGTGCCCGCGCGGACTGGGCTCCAGTTCACCCCCAGAGTGCGGGTGAGGTCCTCGGTGGCCTGCTCGATATCCCGAACGACGAAGCACAGGTGGTAGAAGTTGTTCACCAGTCCTGTCTATCAACTCCACGATGTCGCGGGCCTCGCCAGTCGATGGCCAAGGCTCACCCCTCTCGCAGGAGAGACCGGGTGCCTTGGGGAAGGGCGGCGGCATCGGCGAGATAGCCGGTGACGGCGTCGCGCAGGGCCCGTACGGCCTTGGACGGTTCGACGTCCTCGCGGCCGGCGAGCCGCACGACCCGGCTGAGCCCCGGCTCGGCGAAGCGGGTCACACGGAACCTGTCCCTGACCACCGTGCTCGGTACGACAGCGATCCCCATCCCAGCCTGGACGAACTCCAGCACGGCGTCCATCTCACCGCCCTGGATGGCGAACGACGGTTCGAATCCCTCGGCACGACAGGCGTTGATGGTCGCGTCGCGCAGGTCGTAGCCGCGGCGGAACATCACCAGCGGTTTGTCCTTGAGATCGAGGATCCGCATCCGTCCCCGCCGTACCGGCGCCGGCCGGTCCTTGGCCGAGATCACGACCAGTTCCTCGATGAGCAGCGGCTGGGTCGACAGCCGGCTCTGATCTCGCAGCCGCGAGTCGACGATCAACGCGAGATCCAGCGCGCCTTCGGACAAATCGGTCTGCAGGTCGCGCGAACCGCTCTCGTGCAGTGTGAGCTCGATCCCAGGGTAGGCGGTACGGAAGCTCGCGAGCATCGACGGCAGCAGCCCGGTGCACAGGCTCGGAGTGGCCCCCAATCGCACTCGTCCGCGCCCCAATTCGTCGAGTTCCCGCACGGCCTGGTAGGCGGATTCGGTATCGGCCAGGATGCGCCTGGCGTACGAAAGCAGGGTCTCCCCCGCTTCCGTCAGCGAGAGATTTCCCCGTATCCGGTGGAAAAGCTCGGCACCGACGTCGCGTTCGAGCGCACGGATCTGCTGCGAGAGCGACGGCTGGGCCACCCGCATCTGCTCGGCGGCACGGGTGAAGTGCCGGGTGTCGGCGACGGCCACGAAGTAGGCGAGTTGATGGAACTGCACCGCCGCATCATAGCCACAGCCTATGCTCACAAGACTTTTCTTCTGTTTGCCCTCTGGTCGACGCGGTCCTAGCGTCGATCAGGTGTCCACGGAACTCGCTGTCCCACCACGAAAACCCACGTCGATCGGCCGGTTCTGGGCGTCGACGATCGGGAAGAAGACCGTCATGGCGGTGACCGGCCTGGGGCTGGTGGCCTATCTGTTCGCGCATATGCTGGGCAACCTGAAGGTCTTCCTCGGCGCCGCCGCGATGAACGAGTACGCCGCCTGGCTGCGCACGATCGGCGAGCCCGTGCTGCCGTATGGGGTCTTCCTGTGGATCATGCGTGCCGGCCTGGTCGTCGCGGTCGTCCTGCACATCACCGCCGCCGTTCAACTGTCCATCAGGGACCGCAGGGCGAGACCGGTCCGGTACGTACACCGGCAGCGGGCACGGGCGAGTTTCGCGACGAGCACGATGCGCTGGGGCGGCGCGACGCTGGCGGTCTATGTGGTCTGGCACATCCTGGACCTGACCGTGGGCGTGGCCAACCGGGACTACGTCGACGGCCAGCCCTATCACAACATCGTCGCCGACTTCAGCGTGTGGTGGGTCAACGTGATCTACATCGTGGCGCAGCTGATGCTCGGATTGCACCTCAACCACGGCTTCTGGAGCGCGGCCCGCACGCTGGGCTCCGCCAGGCCCGCGATGAAGACCGTCGGCACTCTCGTGACCGTGGTGATCACCGGCGGCTTTCTCGCCGTCCCCATCGCCGTGATGACCGGATTGGTGGCCTGACCATGATCGAGCACACGGTCGGCTCCCCCATCGCCGACACCAAGGCACCGGATACCGACCTCGAACGGCGTTGGGCGGAAAGGAAGTTCACCGCCAAGCTGGTGAATCCCGCCAACCGTCGCAAGCACCGGGTGATCGTGGTCGGCACCGGGCTCGCGGGCGCGTCGGCCGGCGCGACGCTGGCCGAGCAGGGCTACCACGTGACCCAGTTCTGCTTCCAGGATTCCCCTCGCCGGGCGCACTCCGTGGCCGCGCAGGGCGGGATCAACGCGGCGAAGAACTACCGTAACGACGGCGACTCCGTCCATCGGCTGTTCTACGACACGGTCAAGGGCGGTGACTTCCGATCGCGGGAGTCCAATGTGTACCGGTTGGCGGAGATCTCCACGCAGATCATCGATCAGGCCGTCGCCCAAGGAGTGCCGTTCGCCCGCGAGTACGGCGGTCTGCTCGACACGCGCTCGTTCGGCGGCGTGCAGGTCCAGCGCACGTTCTACGCGCGGGGCCAGACAGGTCAGCAGCTGCTGCTCGGGGCCTACCAGGCGCTGTCCAGGCAGATCGACGCCGGCGGCGTCGAGATGCATGCCCGCACGGAGATGCTTGACCTGATCGTCGTGGACGGCCGCGCGCGCGGAATCGTCGCCAGAAACCTGATCACCGGAGCGGTCACGACGCATCTCGCCGAGGCCGTCGTGCTGGCGACCGGCGGCTACGGCAACGTGTTCTACCTGTCCACCAACGCCAAGGGTTCCAACGCGAGCGCGATCTGGCGCGCGCACCGCCGCGGCGCCTACTTCGCGAATCCGTGCTTCACGCAGATCCACCCCACCTGCATTCCCCGCACCGGCGAGCATCAGTCGAAGTTGACGTTGATGAGCGAGTCGTTGCGCAACGACGGCCGGATCTGGGTGCCCAAGCGCCGGGACGACAACCGGCCGCCCGGCCGGATCCCGGAAGACGAGCGGGACTACTACCTGGAACGGATGTATCCGAGCTTCGGCAACCTCGTGCCGCGCGACATCGCGTCCAGGGCGGCGAAGAAGCGCTGCGACGACGGCTTCGGAGTCGGACCGGGCGGGCTGGGCGTGTATCTGGACTTCGCCGACGCGATCGCCCGCCTCGGCCGCCCCGCGATCGAGGCCCGCTACGGCAACCTTTTCGACATGTATCAGCGGATCACCGCCGAGGATCCGTACCGGGTCCCGATGCGCATCTACCCCGCGATCCATTACACGATGGGTGGTTTGTGGGTGGACTACGACCTGCAGAGCACCATCCCCGGACTGTTCGTGATCGGCGAGGCGAACTTCTCCGACCACGGCGCGAACCGGCTCGGGGCCTCTGCGCTGATGCAAGGCCTGGCGGACGGCTACTTCGTGCTGCCGACCACGATCAACGACTACCTCGGCGGCAATTCGCTCGACACTGTCGGCCCCACGCATCCGGCGGTCACCGCGGTCGAAACCGAGGCTCGGGACCGGCTGGACCGGCTGCTCTCGATCAACGGCACGAGGACCGTCGACGATTTCCATCGCGAACTGGGCCTGCTCATGTGGGACCACTGCGGTATGTCCCGCACCGAGAGCGGACTGCGCGAGGCTTTGGCCCGCGTGCCCGAGCTACGGGCGGAGTTCTGGCGCTCGGTCCGCATCCCCGGAACGGCCACCGAACTCAACCAGGAGCTGGAAAAGGCCAACCGCGTCGCGGACTTCTTCGAGCTGGCCGAGCTCATGCTGCTGGACGCCTTGGTGCGCGAAGAGTCTTGCGGCGGGCATTTCCGCGAGGATCACCAGACCGCCGAGGGCGAGGCGTTGCGGGACGACACGCGCTTCAGCCACGTCGCCGCGTGGGAGTACGGCGAGGAACCCGTGCTGCATCACGAAGAACTGACCTTCGACCAGGTTCACCCCACTCAACGGAGTTACACGTGAAAATCACCGTGCGCATCTGGCGCCAGTCCGGACCTGAGGAGCGCGGGCGGATGGTCTCCTACGCCGTCGACGACGTCAGCCCGGACATGTCGTTCCTGGAGATGCTGGACGTCCTCAACCAAAACCTGATCACCAGCGGTGAGACGCCGGTGGCGTTCGACCACGACTGCCGGGAGGGGATCTGCGGCTCGTGCGGGGTGGTCATCAACGGGCAAGCACACGGTCCGGAGCGGACGACGACCTGCCAGTTGCACATGCGGGCGTTCCGCGACGGCGCCGTCATCGACGTGGAACCTTGGCGTGCCAAGGGTTTCCCGGTGGTCAAAGACCTGGTCGTCGACCGGTCGGCCTTCGATCGGATCATCCAGGCGGGCGGATATGTCACCGCGCCGACCGGCAGTGCGCCGGAGGCGCACGCCACGCCGGTCCCCAAACCGGACGCCGAGCTGGCCTTCGACAACGCCACCTGTATCGGCTGCGGCGCATGCGTGGCGGCCTGCCCGAACGGGTCGGCGATGCTGTTCACCTCGGCGAAGGTGACCCACCTGAACGTGGTGCCGCAGGGACAGCCCGAACGGGAACAGCGCGTGCTCGACCTCGTCACCGCGATGGACGACGAAGGATTCGGCGGCTGCACCAACACCGGCGAGTGCGTGGCGTCGTGCCCGAAAGGAATACCGTTCGACAGCATCGCCCGGCTGAACCGGGAGTTCCTGCGGGCCTCACGCTGATGCCGTCCCGTCCTCGGCGAAAAGATCGCATAGGTCGTAGCGGAGCGGGGTACCTCTGAGCCATCGGCGAACGAGGGAGGCGGAGCCGTGGGATCGTCGGCGCATCCCGCCGAACCGGCCACGGCGGTGCGGCCCAGCACCTCGCCACCAGCGAAAGTGTGGTGGAAAGTCGGCTTCGCTGTCCTGTTCACCTGTGTGTGGAGCAGCGGATTCATCGTCGGCAGTATCGGCACCAGAACCGTTGCCCCCGGCACCCTCGGGTTCTGGCGATTCCTCGCCGCCACGGCCGTCTTGGGCGTCATCGTTCTTTTCAGCAGAGCACCGTGGCCCCGCCGGCCTGCCGCGTGGATCCACCTGTTCGTCACCGGGTTCCTCCTGCAGACCTGCCAATTCGCCGGGGTCTTCCTCGCGCTCCAGCTGGGCGTGTCCGCCGGGATCACCTCACTGATCACCGACGCCACCCCGCTGGTCGTCGCCGCGGCAGCCGTCCCCCTGTTCGCCGAACGCCTCCACCCGTGGCAGATCATCGGACTCGTCCTGGGCTTCGCCGGAGTCGCCGCCGCCGTCAGCACCGACCTCGCCGGCTTCGGCACGACCACCGGCATCCTCGCGGCCGTCGGCGGTCTCGCCGGATCCGCCGGCGGCACGCTCTACCAGAAGCGATTCGGCGAGCACATGGACCTGCGCACCGGCATGTTCCTCCAACTGGCCGCCGCCACCATCGGCATAACCCCGCTCACCGCGGTCTCCGGCGGCTTCGCTCTCCCACTCACCCCGGTCGCCATCAGCACCGTCACCTGGCTCGCCCTCATCGGCTCGATCACCGCCTTCGTGCTGCTGTTCTCACTCCTAAAACGCCAACCAGGCGCCAGTGCCACCAGCTACCTGTTCCTCGTCCCACCCGTCACCGCTCTCGCCGGAGTACCCCTGCTCGACCAGCACCTCACCCCTGGAGCGATCCTCGGATTCGGCCTCGCGACCGTCGGCGTCGCCCTGGTCACCCGGCGAACGAACTAAGCGCCGTCGTCGCTCTCGCGCAGGGAATGGACCATGCTCCGCAGGATCCGGAACGCGCTCGCCTGCTCGGTCTCGCTCAGGCCGGTCAGCATCCTGACCTCCACGGACCGGACCGCCGCGGTCGCCTTCTCCAGGCTCCGCCTGCCGCGAGGTGTGAGCCGCGCGGGAAGGGCCTTGCCGACGGGCGCTTCCGCGGGCCTGATCACCTGGCCCTCCCGCTCCAGGGTCTGGAGAAGCACGTTCATCGACTGCCGGGTCACGAACGCGCCCCGCGCGAGCTCGGAATTGGACAAGCCCGGCCGCTGCGCCAAGAGTTCGAGGCAGGAGTAGTGCGTCACGCTCATCCCGAGCGGCCGCAGCACCTCCTCCATGGCCGCGCGCAGAGCGCTTGACGCCTCCTTCAGCAGGTAGCCCAGGGACTTGTCCAGGTCGACCCCGTCTTGACTCATGTCAGTATTCTGACATACAGTCACTCGTGTCAGGAATCTGACACGAAAAGAAGGAGCATCATCTTGCCCGCCACCGGCCCCGACTTCATCTCACTGCAAGCGCGTGACCTGGACGCTTCACAGGCGTTCTACGAGCGGTACCTCGGCCTCGTCCGCTCGCAGGCCGGACCTCCGCACGCCGTCGTGTTCGAGACGAAGCCGATCGCCTTCGCTCTCCGTGAGGTCATTCCCGGCACCGACCTCGCCTCGGTCGCCCAGCCCGGCATCGGTGCCGCGATCTGGATTCACGCCACCGACGTCCAGTCCATTCACGACACTCTCGTCGCCGACGGTCACACCATCGTCTCCGCGCCGATCGACGGCCCCTTCGGCCGGACGTTCACCTTCGCCGACCCCGACGGTTACCAGATCACCCTCCACGACCGTGGCTGAGGCGAGCGACGACTTCGAGGGGAGCACGCCGGTCGGTTGATCGGTCAGAGTGTCGCGCGTGCCCTGGTGCGCAGCCACAGCTCGCGCCATCGGTGATGAACGGGCAACGTCCGGAACTCGGGGCGTTGCGCGTCCGGACGGGGGTCTACACCACAGACGGGACAGGGGAAGTCCGCGGATAGCGACTGTCCACATGCGCGGCACGTCACCACCGGATCGACACCGGAGTCATAGGCGGCGATCACCCGCCGGACCACGACGGCCAACCGGTCTGCCGGGTGTTTTTCGCAGTCGGGACAGTAGGCGATCGTTCCGGGCCGGCCACGCCACTGGTCGACACGGGAAGGTATCCGGTTTCCGGCGGCCTTCTCCCGGCGGCGGCGCGCGATGTAGTCCTCGACCTGCGCCCGCCACACGAAGCGGGCTTCCTCCAGTTCGTCCAGCATGCGCAGTAGTGGCAGCGGGCCCTCGTCGACCCCTTCCTGTCCGTCCGCGCTGACGATCAAGTGGTGCCAGGTGGCGCGGAAGCCGTACGGCGCGCAACGCAACACACACTCTCGCAGCGACAGCAACCTGTCCCTCGGCGCCAGGTCGGTGTCGCGAACCCGAGACGCCGCAGCGGGAAAACTCGTCACCGCGCCACCCTACCGGCGGACAGGCCCACCGGGGCTGAACAAGTGATCGGCGGCCCCGCGGTCAGGACCCGGCATCGCAGCGACGGGCGGCGAGCCGGGTCAGCGTGCGATGGCAGACCTTGCCGGTGCGACCGAGCGGAAGTTCGCCGAGGACGACCAAGAACTCCGGTAGTTGGGGGATCGGGACGCCGTTGCCGAAGAGGAAGGCCGTGAGTTCCGCCAAGGTCGGTGACCGTCCATTCCGGACGGTCACACAGGCGCAGAGCCGTTCCCCCAGTTCGTGGTCCGGTACGGGGACACAAGCGACTTCCTTCACCGCGGGATGGTCGCCGATCGCCCGCTCCACCTCGGCCGGGCTGATCGTGTACCCACCGCGGATCACGACGCGTTTGCGCCTGCCGGTGACGTGCAACCGGCCCTGCGCGTCGAATCTGCCACTGTCGCCCGTCCGTACCCAGCCGCCGTCGATCCGGTATGCCGCGTCCAGCTCCGGCGCGCCGACGTAGCACAGCGGGGTCATCGGACCTCGTGCGCAGATCTCGCCGTCGATGATCCGGATCTCGCAGACCGCGGGATCCGGGACACCGACACCGTTCTCCGGCGTCGTCGTATGGCAGTTCACGCCGTCGGACGAACCGTAGATGTCGATCATGTCGACGCCGAACCGCTCACGACACGCGGCGAGCGTCGAAAGCGGCAAAGTGTCGCCGCTCGACACGATGGCCGCGAGCCCGGAGGTGTCCACCTCCGTGGGGTGCTCGGCCATGCGCCGCCACATGGTGGGGACGGCGAACACGTGAGTGGGGTGGTGCTCGCCGATCAGCCGGAGCGCCGCGCCCGGTTCGAACCGGCGCGTCAGGATCAGCGTGCCGCCGAGACAGCACAGCGTCACCGGAACCCCGAACGAACCGAAACCCGACGTCGGCTGGACGAGGACCAGATCGCGCGGAACCGGAGTGGCGCCGTGGACGGCGCGGAGATAGTTCGCCCGGCCGCCGGCGAAGGCGTTGTGCGAATAGGCGACCATCTTCGGTTCCGACTCCGAGCCGGACGACACCAGGATCCGCGCGGGAGCGCCCGGGTGCGGGCGGACCCGGTTCGCGCGACGCGGTCGCGGTGGACCCGCCACTCGCCCGTTGCCGACGACGAACCGCACGCCCGCGCGTTCGAGGAGCCGGTCCGATCCGGGCGGCACGGGCAGGACCACGGCACCGACCGCGAGCACGCCCAGTTCGGCGATCACCGCGGCACGTCCGTTGGGTTCCCACACCCCCGCGATGTCCGTGGAGTCGCAACCGGCGGCCTCCAGCCGCGCGGCCAGTTCCCGCGCCGCGATGTCCAGTGCCGCGTAGGTCAACGATCCCTCGTCGTCGATGACCGCTGTGCGCGACGGATGCTCGCGCACCCGGTCACGGAACAAGGAGTACAGGTCCCTGTCCGGGCAGTGTCCACTTCGGACCCATTCGCGGCGCAGCTCCGCGGGCACGAGATCGGGCAGGACCACCCCGGTGGCGGATATCCAGGTCATACGGTGAACTCCCACGGCGAAGCGACGAGTACGCACTCCCCTGGGATGAGCGCGCGAGCGAAGCGGGGATCCGCGGCCAGCGCGGCGAGGTCTTCACAGACCGGCACGGTCAACGGCCGGTCACATCGCCGTCGAGCGCCCGCGTTGAGCCGGCAGGCGGCGGACAGGAGCGACGAGTCGACCCGCGTGGCGCCGCGCGCCAGTGCGGTCACGATCCCGTGCGCGGACACGATCCCGCCGAACACGTCGACGATCGTCATCAACGACGGCGGTACGCCCGCGTGGGCCTGCACGACGTAGTCCGTGCCCACCGGTGGTTCCGGTCCGAACTCGGCGCCCCAGCCCGACGCGTACGCGTACACGATCCCTGGCCGGACACGCGCCAGATCGTTCGGGCACAACGACCATCGCTCAGCCTTGCCCGGAGCCCAGTTGTGCAGGAACACGTCGGCCCCGGCGGCGAGTTCGAGCAGCTGCCGCCTACCACCTGGGGTGTTCAAGTCGGCTTCGACGACTTCCTTGCCCTCGTTGAGCGCGCGAAACCTGGCCGAAGTCTCACCCGCGATCGGCGGTACCCATCGCAGCGGGTCGCCGCCCGGCGGCTCGATCCGCAGCACCGTCGCGCCGAGAAGCCGTAACAGGTGACCCGCCATGGGCCCCTGCACCCGGCGGCACGATTCGAGGACCACCAAGCCCGACAACGGAAGCAGCTCCACCGGCCGGACGGGCCGGTGGCCGCGCCCGTTGCCGCTCACGACGAAGGCGGGCAACCGGTCGAGCATCCGATCCGAGACCCGTATCAGCGTCATGCCCGCGCGGTCGGCGGCCCGTTCTATCGCGGCGATCGGGAGCGCGCCGAGCAGTCCCGCCAACCTTGGCGGCAGCGGGCAGGTCGCGGTCGCGAACCTGTGCGTGAACGGCCGCCAGCCTGTCGAGACCGCCTTGTCGTCGGCACCGAGCGTGGTCCAGAACCGTTGCCAGACACGCGGGTCGAGGGTCTCGATCTCGAAGGCGACCCGGTCGGCCGAACGAAACGGCGGGCCACCGGGTGCGAACGACTCCCGGTGTTCGTCCCCTGCCGTCGCCGCCGCCAAGTACTGGGAGATCGCCAGCAGAGCGGCCTGTGCCAGCGAGGTAGCCACCCCGCGCAGAGGGATCCCCCGCGCCCTGGCCAGTTTCAGCGCGACGGCGCCCATTTCGGCGAGTTCGACCGCGAGAAGGGAGGCGTAGTCGAGTCCCAGCGGGGTCGGCGTCCCGAATCTCCGGCCGTGCACCTGCATGATCCCGCAGGCGGCCTGTACGTCGAGTTCGCCGGCCAGCGGCAGGTCGACCGGTCCCGCTACGGTCACGCCGTCCAGCGCGGTGGTCATCCCGGGCTCCGTCCGTGCACGGAGTACACGACACACGACGACGCCCGAAACCGCGGATCCGCCATCACCGCGCGCACTTCGGCGAGTTCGCCGTCGGTCATCCCCGCGGCTAGCAACCGGTCTCGCAGGTGCCGGGTGTGATGGATCAGCAACCGCACGCCGGGCGAGCCCGCCCGCCACGGGAAGAGCGTGGGCACCGGGTCGACGTCGACCAGGCCCGCCGCGACCATGGACGCGGCGACACGGCGGCCCCAGGTGCCGTCCCCACCCGCGGCTTCGAACGTCTTCTCCTTGGCGGCGAGAAACGCCTCGTAGAGGTCCGACGCCCGGGCGTCGGGTGCGAGCAGCACCGGACCGTAGGAGATGTCGAACTCATCGATCTGCATCCAGCCGCCCGGTCTCAACGCCCGTGCCAGCTTGCGCAGCACCGCTTCCCGCTCGGGCAGATGCTGCAACACCAGCCGGGCGTGGACGAGGTCGAATCCGCCGCGCGGCAACGGATCGTGGACGACGTCGTGCCGGCGCACGGTCAGCCCCGGCACGGGAGCGATGTGCTCGGGTTTGATGTCGGTCGCCAGCACCGACCCGGTGGGTGCCACCTTGCCGGCGAGCCAATGCGCGACGCCGCTGCCGCCCGCGCCGACTTCGAGGCAGGACCAACCGGGTCCGACGCCGGTCCGAGCCAGCCGTGCGAGCGTGAACGGGTCGTACGCCTCGGAGAGGCACCGATGCTGCTCGGTGGCGTGTCCACTGTGGTTGTCGAACACGTAGGCCGTGGTCACGTCCACCTTCCCGATCCGTTCGTCTCGCTCGTCCCGGTCAGCCGTGCCAGCAGGTCGAGGCGCCGCACCTTGCCGGTGCCGGTTCGCGGCACGTCGTCCCACGGAAGCACCACCGGCTCCGCCATCGGCGGAAGGCCGGACACCGCGGCCCGCCACTCCGCCGGATCCAGGTCGGTGTCGGTCACGATCACCGGAATCGGCTCCCGTCCCGCCGCGGACAGCACAACGCATTCGGCGATGGCCGGAAGGCTGTCCTCGATCAGATCCTCCAGCGCGAGGCAGCTCGTCCCCGGAACGCTGTCGACCTCGCGGTCGAGCAGGGTCACCGCACCGGTCCGGCTCACCACCCCGAGGTCGCCGGTGTTCCACCACGGCCCGGACGCTTTGGCCGCCCACCGGTCCTGCTCCCCCACATAGCCGACGCACCGTGCGCGGGTCCGTGCCAGTACCAGCCCGGCCGTGCCGCGCGGAACGGGTTCGGCGGTTTCCGGATCGACGACCCGGAGCCTGGCGAGCCCCGGCAGTGGCCTGCCGAGATCCCGGGTCGTGTGCACGGAACGCCTGGTGAAGAACCGAAACGAGAGTGGTCCCGTTTCGGACTGACCCCAGCCCTGCATCCACAGTGGACGCTTGTGCTCGCTGGCGTGCAACATCGTCCTGATCACCGGCGGATGCACGGCGTCGTAGGTGCTGACGAACCGCCGGACCCGGCGGAACGGGTTCGCGGGCGTGGTCGCGAGGGGACGCCAGCGGACGAACGTCGACGGAAGGGCTTCGAGCACGGTCGGCCGATGCCGTCCGAACACCTCGGCCGCCGCGGAGTGCTCGCTCAGGATCACGAGCTCCCGTGGTGCGAGGCACAGAGCCGACGCGGTCCAGCAGAACGTGCGGCCGTGCGAGTACGCGCTGGCGTTGCCGACCACGTCGTCGCGCCGGACCCCGATCACCGGCCAGCGCACCGATTCCGGTCGGGCCAGCCGATCGATGATCGTCCGGGTCGTGTGCACCACCAGCTTCGGGACGCCGGTCGTCCCCGACGTATGGCAGATGATCAGCGGTTCGTCGGCTTGCCGCCGGTGCGGCGCCGGAGGCCGGGCGGCGGCGAAATCCTCGACGCGCAAGACCCGGTTCGCCCTCAGCTCAGGGCGATCGGTGACCAGCACCGCCGCGTCCAGGCGCTTCACCAGGATCTCCAGCGTCTCATCCGGCAGGTGGCCGGACAGCTTCGCCGCGATCGCACCGACCCGCACCGCGGCGCACGCCAGCAGGTCGTAATCCCAGTGGTTGCGTTTGACGATGGCGACCCGGTCACCCGGCCGCACACCGGCTTCGTGCAGCCATCCCGCCGCGGCCCGCACCAGTTCGGCGAGTCGGGCGACCGGGTAGGTGACGCCGCCCGCGGGTGCGATGTCGAACGGCCGGTCGAGGCGCACGATCGTCGGCGTATGCGCGCACTCGTCGAACAACGTTCCCATGTCGTGTGGTTTCATCGTGCCCTTTCGTCGACGGCGAGGCGCTTCGCGACGCGCAGCCCGGATCGGACCGCGGCTTCGCTGCACGGACTGAGGTAGACCCAGTCACCCGCGTAGTCGACTGGGCCGCCGAGACCTGCCTCGAAGGCGGCACGCAAGGCGAGCGCGCGAGGCGTCACCTCGGGCGCCGCGTGCCGCACCCGCCGGACGATCGCGCGCCACGTGGCCGACCGCAGGCCGGGCACGAGACGTTCGGCGGCGCCGGTCAACCGTTCCGCCACGTCCTCGTCGGAGGCGTCCAGCAGCTCCGGCACCACGGCCGGATGGGCCATGAGCGTGACCAAGCCGCGGCCGGCGGGTGCGCGACCGGGGTGTTTGAGGTGGTCGAAGATGACCGTGGACACGGTGCCGTTCTCCGCGGTCGGCACGATCAGCGCGTAGTCCGGACCGCCGAGCGGGCGGTCGAGAAGCAGATGAGCCTTGACCACGGGGGTGAACGAGCAAGCACTGAGGAACTCGGAACCGTGCCGCGAGTGGAGCTCGGCCGCGACCGGGGCGGGGACCGCCAGTACGACCGCCTTCGCGCTGATTTCCCGGGTACCGCTGATGATGCGCGGCGCGGCCCCGTCGTCGATGACCCGATCCACTCGGAACCCGGTGCTGACGTCCACGCGCCCGGCGAGGGCGCGGGCGAAGGTGTCCATGCCGTCGCTGTACACCCGCCAGGTCCGCGGCGGGCCAACGGACGTGAGCAGGGCCAGCAGTGGCGCGGCCGCCGACCGCGCCGGATTCCAGCCGAAGAACCCCGACACGACCGGCTGCAGCAGGTAGTTCAGCAGATCCGGATGGTACGGCGCGGCGAGTTCCGCGACGGTGCGATCACCCAGCCGCGAGCGCTCCGGCCGTTCGGTGTCGAACTTCCCCCGGATCACCCGCGCGCCGTCCAGCCGGGCCCGCGGCGACAACCCGGCTCCGGTGATCAGTCCTCGCGGTTGTGCGACGCCGGACCGGGCCCGGCCGCGCCACATCGCGATGCCGCGGCCGATTCTGGGCGCCGAGGCCCGGTCGATACCCAGCTCGGCCAGCAGCCGCCAGGTCGCCGGGTAGCCCCGCTCCGCCATCTGCTCGGCACATGTGTCGATCAGATAGCCATCCTCTCGCACCGTCGTCATCCGGCCGCCGACCACGTCCGCCGCCTCGAAGACCCGTACCTCGCGCCCCGACTCACTCAGCCGGTACGCGGCGGTGAGCCCGGCGACGCCCGCGCCCACCACCGCCACGTCGACGTCGGTCATGTGATCGCCACCAGGTTCACCACGACCAGCGACAGCACGGTGATCCGATGGATGCGGATACCGAGCATCCGGGCCCGCATGATGTCGCCCAGCGCGAACCCGAGCCACACCTGCCGTACTCGCGCCACGATCGTGGGGAGCAGCGCGAGCGGGAACCACCACGGACCACCGAGGGCGGGCACGGCGAGGATCAGCGCGAACTCGGCCGCGGACACGGCGGTCACGAAGTACATGTTGCCGCGCGGGGAGGTCAGCGCGGCGACCGTCGGCCTGCCGACCCGCCGATCGCCGTCGACGTCGTTGGTGTTGGAGTAGACGCCGAACAACAGCGGTCCCAGTCCGAAGAGCAACGCCTCGGCGAGCGCGAACCCGGTGAACTCACCGGTCGCGAGGCCGTACGGCGCGAGCACCAGTGCCCAGCCAAGAGCCGCGATGAAGAACTCCTGGAAGCCGTGGTAGCTGAGCTTCACTCCCCAGGAATACTGGAGGGAGAAGAAGTAGGTGACCACGATCAGCACCACAGTCCACAAAGGACTATGGGGTGCGACGACGATGGCCGCGAGCCAGAGCGCCGCACCGAGCACGCCGGTCACCCACGCGAACCGCAGCACCTGGTCTTCGTCGAGCGTTCCGGCCACCAGTGGTTTGCGGTACCGCTTCCGTTTGGGGTCGTCCGGGGAGTAATTCGTGATGTCGCTGCCGTCGCGGTAGCCGGTGAGATCGTCCAGCGCGACCATCGCCGCGATCACGAAAACCTCGCCGAGCAGGAACACGCCGATGGCGAGCAGGACATCGGGATCGAACCTCGACACCGGGGCGAGCAGCGTCCACACCACGACCACACCGAGGTAGTAGTCGACGATGTCGAGTTTCGCGAGCCGGAAATACGCCTTGCCCCGGGTGACGGCCAATGTCGTCATCGCGGATCGTCCAGTGCGATCAACGCCGCGAAGGACCGGTCTCCGCCGTAGCGCAGTTCGCGACGTTCGACCAGCCGGGCACCGGGAAGCAGGACAAGGTAGTCCTCCAGGCTCCGCAGCCTCGAGAACCGCCCGACGGGAATGTCTGCCTCCTCGTACTCGACGAGTACGAGATTCCGCGCCGCCGCGGCGATCGCCCGGCACGCCTCGGCGACCTCGTCATCGTCCAGTATGTGCATCAAGACCCATACGCAGACGGCGACGTCGAAACGCTTGTCCTTCCACGGAAGCCGCTGGACGGTCGTCCACCTGAAATCCACATTGGACAAATGTGCGCAGTTCTCCCTGGCGAGCGCGAGCATGCGCGGAGTCATGTCGATCGCCGTGAGCGTCCGCGCCCGCGCCGCGATCGACGGGGTGATCCGGCCCATCCCGCACCCGATCTCCAAGGCGTCGTCGACCGAGCCGACGGACCGCAGGAGGCCGGTGACGAGCCGGAGGGTGCGGGCGGTGGTCTCCACCGCGAGTTCGGCCGGCTGGGAAGCGCGCATGACCCGCGCCAACCCGGGCCGTTCGGCACGCTTGCGCCACTCGTCGGCGACCTCGCTCGGCGCGGGCGTCCGGGTGATCTGCCGCATCACGACTCCTTCGCGAATTCGCACACCGCGTCCGCGATGCGTTCCACCTGCTGATCCGTCAAATGGGGGTAGATCGGGATGGCGAGCGACCGCCGTGCGGCGAGCTCCGCCGCCTGCCAGGCCTCACCCGGCTGGGTGTAGGGCGCGAAGGCGGGTTGCCGTGGCAGCGGGTTCCGGTAGTAGACGTGCGAGCCGATTCCTCGCGCCGCCAAGAACTCATGAAGTTCGTCTCTGCGTTCACAGAGCAAGGAATAGACGTAGTAGCACCGCCCGTCGCTCGTCGGAGGCGGCGCGAGCACTCCGCAGCCCGCGAGTTCGGTGAAGCGTCCGGTGTAGTACTCCCCGATCCGCGCCCGTCGTTCGAGCCGTCCCGGCAGGGTCGGGAACCGGTGCAGCTGGAACGCCGCCATGATCTCGTCGAACCGGCTGTTGTATCCGATGCGGTGGTGACGAAACCGGGTCTTACCGTCCTGGCCGTGGTTGCGCAACATCCGTACCGCCGAGCCGATCTCGCGATCGTCGGTGACGACCATGCCGCCCTCACCCGGCATGCCGAACGTCTTGACCTGCACGAACGAGTACACGCCCGCGTCACCCCAGCGGCCGGCCGGGGTACCCGCCAGCACTCCCCCTTGCGCGACCGCCGAGTCCTCCAGCAGCCGTACGCCCGCGCCGTCGGCGATGCGCCGGAACGCGGGCATGTCCGCCATGACCGAGAACATGTGCGCCGGCATGAGCACCTTGGTGCGCGGGGTGATCAGACGCGCGACCGCGTCGGGATCGGCGACCATGGTCCACGGGTCGACGTCGGCGAACACCGGGGTCGCGCCCACCAGTGCCGGTGCGGCCGCGAGCGGTGCGCAGCCGAAGGCGGGCACGATCACCTCGTCCCCGGCGCCGACGTCCATCGCCCGCAGCACCAGCATGAGCGCCGAGGTACCGCTGCCGCAGGCGATGGCGTCGGCCGCGCCGATCGATTCCCGGATCGCCGCTTCGAAAGCGGCCGTGTACCCGCCGAGGATGAACTTCTGTTCGGGCGCGGTACCGACGCGCTTGACGATGTCCAGCAGTGCCTTTCGGTCGTCGTCGAAGAGATCCACCGGGAAGAACGGGAGCGTCATGTTCGCCGCCCATGATAGAAATCGCGAACGGCGGAAGACACCTGTTCGACATCATCGGAGGACATATCCGGATACAGCGGCAGTGCGAGGGTATGACGGCAGGCCCGCTCGGCATTCGGGAAATCACCCTCGCGATATCCGAGGTCGGCGAAGCAAGGTTGCAGGTGCAGCGGTGTCGGATAGTAGACCTCGGTTTGCACGCCCTTCGCCGACAAATGCGCCGCCAGATCGTCCCGAGAGTCGACCTCGATCACGTAGACGTAGAACACGCTGTCCGGCCGTATCGCCGGCCTTTTGCGCACACCCGACACACCGTCGAGCGATTCCGCGTACTGGGCGGCCAGGTTCGCGCGCCGGGCGATGTCACTGTCCAGCCTGGTGAGTTTCGAGAGCAGGACCGCCGCCTGGATGTCGTCCATCTTGCTGTTCGACCCGGGCAGCCCCGTCGTCGTGGAGATCGCGGGGAAGTCGCCGATCGTGGCCCCGAACCGGCCGTGGTGGCGAAGCGCGTCGACGGTCCCGGCGATTACCGGGTCATCGGTGAGGACGGCACCCGCGTCACCGATCGCGCCCAGCGTCTTCGTCGGGAAGAACGACAGCACGCCACCCGCCCCGAACAGCCCGGCGTGGGTGCCGCGACGGCGCATGCCGATGGCCTCCGCGCTGTCCTCGACCACCGTGAGGCCGAGCCGCCGAGCCTCGCCCAGCACCCCGTCGATCTCCGCGAGCTGCGAAAACAGATGTGTCGGCATGACGAATCGAGTGCGTTCACCGACCGCGCCCGCCAGCGCGGCGGGGTCGATCCCGTAGCCGTCCGGTTCGATATCGGCGAAGACCGGCCGTCCACCCGCGAGCACGACCGACGACGCCGACGCCACGAACGAGAACGCGGGAACGACCACTTCCTCGCCGGGCCCCAGGCCTGCCGCCCGCAGGAGCAGGACCAACGCGTCCGTTCCGCTGTTCACCCCGACGACGAACCGCGCACCGGTGTAGGCGGCGAGCGCGGCCTCGAGTTCGGCGACCTTGCGGCCGTGCGAATATTTGCCATTCTCCACCACGTCGAGAATGTGCTGCTCGGTTGTTGTCCACAGTTGCTCGAATGTGCCCGATTGGTCGTAGAAAGACACCGCCAGCGTACCCACCTCCGGGGACATAGGAATCGTTCCCGAGCGTAGGACAGGCAATCCGGTTACCCGGCGGAGTCGCACTTCCTGGTCAACTCAAGGGGAAGGTGTTGACAGTCGATCTTCCCGGATGTCAGTTTTGCGAGGGGATTTCGAATGCGAAACTCGAGGGGCAGGCTCACCAGTGCGTTCTTTCGTCGTGGGACTCGGCAGGGCAGGCGCGGGACTGCATCTCCCGGTTCTGGCCAAACTCCGTTCCAGTACTCCGCAACTTTTCTGCGACGTGCCCGTCGTGGCGTGTGAACCACGCCAAAACGTCACCGCCCGGCCGGGGCTCGTCGTCGAGCCGACACTCGACGCCGCCGCCGACGGTCTCGACCCCTCCGAAACCGTCGTGCACGTCTGCACACCGCCGACCGAACGCCTCACGGTGCTCTCCGAGCTGGCCACGCTCGGGTTCCGCAAGATCATCGTGGAGAAGCCGCTCGCCGCCGACATCGACGATCTCGCCCGGATCATCCGCCTGCGCCGTAAGCACAAACTGCATATCGAGGTCGTGGAGCCGTGGCTCACCAGCACCCTCACGTGGCGACTGGTCGAACTGATCCGCAGTGGCCGGTTCGGTGCTCCGAAGTCGATCGACATCGTGCAGAACAAACCGCGGTTCCGCCGTTCGCTCATGGCGCCCGGTCATCCGACGGCCTTCGACGTCGAACTGCCGCACGGTGTCGCGCTCGCGCTCCGCCTCGCGGGCGCCGCACGGGTCACCCACGCCTCCGGCAGCGATCTGGAAGTGGAAGGCAACGTCGGCCCGCGGATGGGCGGGGCCGTCGTCGGCCTCCGGCACAACACGGGTATCCACACGGAAATCCGCTCGGATCTCACCTCCCCGGTACGCGAACGGCGGGTCACCGTCGAATTCGAGAAAGGCGACGCGATCGGGCACTTCGCGGTGAGCGGGGACGACCACCACTCCCAGCTGACCCTGCGTTCGAACGGCCGGTCCGACCACGACGTGCTGCGGGACGACGCGATGACCGAGTGGATGTTCCAGGCGTACCAGAAGTTCCAGCTGGGCGGGGAGCAGACGCTCGGGTTCACCTTCGCGACCGAGGTGGTGCAGTTGCTCTCGGTGGCCAAGAACATCTGCGCGGAACCGGTCGCGCGCCCCGAACGCCCGGCGGTGGCCACCCGTGCCGGATGACCCGGTACTGGCCGGCATCACCGACGAGGCGGCGTCCGGCATCGAAGGCCAGATCTCGGTACTGGACGCACTGGGCTGGCAGGCGATCGAACTGCGCAGCGTCGAGCAGGTCGCCATCGCCGAGCTCACCGACGAACGCTTCTCGACCGTGTCGGCCGCTTTGTCCGACAACGGCCTGCGCGTCGTCTGCCTGGCGTCCCGGATCGGAAGCTGGGCCAGGCCGATCTCCACCGATTTCCGGCATGACCTCGCCGAACTCGACGTCCTCGCCGAGCGAGCACGGGCACTCGGCACCCGCCATCTGCGGATCATGTCGTACCCCAATGCCGGTCTCGGCGATTCCGACTGGCGCGCGCGGGTGATCGAGCGGATCACCGTCCTCGCCGACCGCGCCGAACGACACGGTGTGACCCTGCTGCACGAGAATTGCTCCGGCTGGGCCGGCACGAGCGCCGAACGGATGCTCGAACTGCTGGACGAGGTCGCGAGCCCGGCGCTGAAACTGCTGTTCGACACCGGGAACGGCGTCGCCCACGGCTATGACGGATTCGAGCTGCTGGCCGACATCGTCGACCACGTCGAACACGTCCACATCAAGGACGCGGACGAACGCGGCTTCACCATCCCGGGTGAGGGCTCCGCGCGGGTCGCGGATTGCGTCGAACTGCTGCGAGCCGCCGGCTACGGCGGTGCGTGGTCCTTGGAACCCCATCTGGCGATGCGGCCGCACGAACCGGGTGGGCCGGCGCCGGACGCCGCGATGAAGTTCATCGCGGCGGGGCGGGCGATGGCCGGGCTGGTCCGGTGATCCCGGCCGACCGCGACCTGCTGCTGCGGCTGCTCGACCTGCCGACGGCCGGCCCGCTCGAGACGACCGGCGAAGTCCGGCTGTGGGACGCGATGCGCGTCTACGCCGACGCGGCGGCCGAGATCGGCTTCGACACACTGCACTTCGACGCTCCTGCCCCGTCGGTGCTCGATTTCCCCGGTGTCCCGGCCGCGGTCCGCGACACCGGGCCGGACTTCCTCGCCTGCCAGCCGAGCCTCGTACTCCGGATCGGCCCCGCCGCTCCGGCCGTCATGTTCAACGTGCACCTCGACACGGTGGCGCCGTTCGAACCGGCGGCTTTCGACGGGAGCAGGTTCGCCGGCCGGGGCGCCATCGACGCCAAGGGGCCGTCGGTGGCGCTGCTGGCCGGTGTCCGCGCGGCGCTCGCGGCGGATCCGGCGGTCGGCAGGGACGCCGGTGTGCTGATCCAGGCGGTGTCAGGCGAGGAAGGCGGCGCGATGGGCACGTTCGGCACCCGCCCGCTCGTGAAGGCCGGATTCCACGGCGAACTCAACATCTTCTGCGAACCCACCGGCCTGCGGTACCTGCCGCGCTGCTCGGCGTCGATGACCGCGTGTCTGCGGGTGGAGGGCGAAGACGCGATCGACGACGAGCCGCACCTTGGGCACAACGCGACGGTCCTGCTGGGCTTCCTCGCCCAGCACCTCGCCCACGATCTGACACCGTACGGCCGGTTCTGCGTGGCGGGCCTGCACACCGGACGCCTGCACAACCGGGTGTACGGCCGTGGTGAGCTGCTGCTCAACCTGCCTTACGACAGCGAGGAATCGGCGATGAAGCTGGCCGCGGCCCTGGAGGACGGCCTGCGCTCCGGCCTCGCCGCCTTCAGCGCCCGGTTCCGGGACTGCCCGCCCTTCCGCCGTACCGCGGCCGACGCGGCGGCGATCACCGGAGTGCGCTGGCGGAAACGTGGCCTCCCCGCCCTGCCCGCACAGGAGATCCCGCTGCTGGACAGGCTCGTTCCGCGGTGGCCGGACGACGAACCCGGCTTCACCTGCGACGCCATCTGGCTCGCCGGTGTCCCGGGCACGCGGACAGCCGTCCTCGGCCCCGGCTCCTTGGGCGCAAACAACGCTCATTCGAGCGGGGAGTACGCCGACGTCGCGGACCTCGACCGCTTCAGCGATCTGGTGCGGGACATCGTCGTGGAGTTCAGCCGGAATGGAGGAGCATGACCGTACTGGTGCCCTATCAGGCCCTTCTGTCCATGGTCGCCAGGGCCTTCGTCGACCGGGGGGTGCCCGAGGAGCGGGCGAGGATCGCCGCCGCGGCGCTGTGCCACGGCGACCTGACCGGGGTGACCTCGCACGGCCTGATCAACCTGACCCGGCTGTACCTGCCGCTGCTCGACCGGGGACGCGCGGACCCGAAGGCGAACATGGTCGTGCAGACCGATCTCGGCGCTTGCGTCCTCGCCGACGCGCGCCGGACGCTCGGCTTGTGGTCGGCTTCGCAGGCCATGGAACTCGCGTGCGCCAGGGCATCGCGACACGGCATCGGCCTGGTGTCGTTGCGCGGCGCCACCCACATCGGCTGCGCCGGGCACCACGCCGCGCGGGCCGTCACCCACGGAATGATCGGCCTGCTCGCTTCGAACTGCGGCGGCCAGCGCATCGCCCCGCCACCGGGGGGCGCGGCCGCGATGCTCGGAACGAATCCGCTCGCACTGGCCTGTCCTGCCGGTGATGCCCATCCTTTCGTCCTCGACATGAGCACCACCGTCGTGCCGACCGGCCGGGTGCGTGCCGCGGCACGGGAGCACCGGCCGATCCCGCCGGGCTGGCTGGCCACCGAAGACGGCTCACCGGTGACCGACGCCGCCGCGTTCGACCGGGGCGAGGCCCGCCTGCTCTGGTTGGGCGGCGATCCCGAAACGGGCGCCTACAAGGGTTTCGGTCTCGGCCTGCTGGTCGAGGTGCTCGGTGCGCTGCTACCCGGAGCAGCGCTCGGCGCGCTGTCCGCCGACGGGGAAAGCGACGACGACATCGGGGTCATGGCGCTGGCGATCGCACCGGAGTTGCTGCGTGCGGGCTTCGCCACCGACGCGGCCGCGCTCTTCGCCGCGGTGCGTGACTGGCCCGCTCAGGATCCCACCTCCCCAGTCGTCTATCCCGGCTGGCACGAGGGCGAACGCGCCGCCCGGCGCCGTGCGCTCGGGGTACCGGTGCCGGACGCGGTGTACCGCGAACTGTCCACGGCGTTGGAAAAGAAGGCCGGATGATCCGGGTCGGTGTCGTGGGCCTAGGTGTCATCTCGCGGTTCTATCTCGCCGCGGTGGAGCGGTCGCCCGATGTCGAGCTCGCCGCGGTCTGCGATCTCGACCCTGCGGCGTTGCGCGACATATCTGTGCCGGGTCACGGCGATCACCGTGCGATGCTCGCCGCCGGAGGTCTCGACGCGGTGATCGTGACAGCGCCCAACGACGTCCACGCCACGGTGTGCCGGGACGTACTGGACGCGGGTCTGCCGGTGTGCGTCGAGAAGCCGCTCGCCACCAGGCTCGCGGATGGTGAGGATCTGGCGGCCAGAGCGGAGGCACGAGGTGTCGCTCTGTTCACCGCGTTTCATCGCCGGTACAACGCCAACGTGCGCGCGCTGCGCGAGAAGCTCGCGGGCGGTGCACCGATCGCCTCGCTGACCGTGCGGTACCTGGAGCGGATCGAAGAGCACGTCGGCCGTGACCGCTGGTACCTCGACGCGGCACGCTGCGGCGGTGGCTGTGTGGCGGACAACGGGCCCAACGCGCTCGACCTCGTCCAGCTGTTCCTCGGCACCGTGACGCTGCGCGACGTGCGGATCCAGCGTGACGAGGACGGTGTCGACCGGCGGGCGACACTTGTGCTCGACAGCGCGGTCGTGGAACTCGACTGGTCCTATCCCGGCGAGACCAAGGACATCGAGGTCCGGCTGACGGATGGGACCGTGTTGCGCGCCGACCTGCTGGCGGGCTTCCCGAAGTTCAAGGAATCGCTCTGGCACGAGTACGCCGGATTGCTTCGTGAGTTCGCGGCCGCGGTGCGCGCAGGGGGACCGCGGCACGACAACGGCCTCACCATGTTGTCCATAGTGGACGAATGTTATCGAAGGGAGCGCGATGCGGGAGGACGGACCGAAACGGGAGATCACCGGCACCGTGGTGAAGGTGCTCGTACATCACCGTGACGATCGGGGCATGAGTCTCGAATCCTTCGCCAGCCGCTGCGTTCGCGTCGGCGAGGTACACGAGCTGGTCACGACGAACCACGCGGACACGGCTCCCGGAGCACGGATCGACCGCGTCGCCTTTCTCGGGTTCGCCGAAATCGACCGCGCCGGCGTGATCGACCGAGGCGACGAGGTCTGGCTCGGCAACGAGCTGGTCGGCACCGTGCTCGGCTTCGACGGATGCCATTTTCCCAATCACTACAACATTCTCATTCACACCGCGCGCCCGGTTTCCGGCGAGGAGATCGGGTTGAAACCGGAACGGGAGGTGCGGTTCCGCGGCCGGTGGTGAGTGACCCGGAAGCGGGCCACTCACCACCGAAACGCTATGCCGTGGTCACTTGCCCAGCAGCGGTACGTCGATCTTGCCCATGTGGTAATCGCGCACCGCGCGCACGAGCTCGTCGACAGTCAGCTTCCCGTTTCCGTTGACGTCGATCGCGCGGAACGCGGGGCCCGCGGCCGAGGCTTCGACACCGATCGCGGCCAGCCATTTGCCGAACTCCTGCTGATTGACCTCGCCGTCGCCGTCCGTGTCGCACAGACCGACGATCGCCGCGATGGTGGGACGGACCACCCGGTCGAATCCCGAGTCGCCTTCCTGGAAGATCTGCGCTTCGATCACTTCGGTGAACTGCCGCTCGTTCAGCGGCCCCTTCGGGCCCGTGCCCGCCTTGGTGGCCAGGTACTCGAACATCGTCGCGAATGAGTCCTTCACCGCCCGAGCCTGGGGCGACGCCGGGTCCTCGCCGAAAGCTTCGACGATCCGAGAGGCCTCGGCCTCGAAATCGGACTTCTCGATCTTGCCGTTCCCGTTGACGTCCCACTTCTCGAAACGCTTCTTGAGCCTGTCGTTCTTGACCGCTGTGGTCATTCGGGCACTCTCCTTTTCACGGAAGTTCGGATCAATTCACGTACGCGTCCCGCCGTCTCGACCGAGCGGGGCGTTCAAAGCCGGACGACCTCCTCCCCGGGAATCTGTCCCGTCACGTCGAAGAGCAGCCGGGCTGTCGAGCTCAGCCGGCCGAGGTCGTAGGCGCGGTGTGCCACCGCCAGTACGGCGACATCCGCCGCACTCAGCGCCGCGTCGAGGTCTTCCACCGGTGGGCCCAGCTCGGGCACCGTGACGGCCACCGGATCGTGATAGGACACGTCGGCGCCGAGGGCGCGCAACCGGACGGCGATCCGGATGGCGGCGGACTCACGCGTATCCGGCACATCGGCTTTGTACGCGACTCCGAGCAGCAGGACCTTCGCGCCCCGCAAGGGTTTATCGTGGGCGGCGAGCAACCGCGACACCCGTTCGACGACGTGCCCCGGCATGCTGTCGTCCACCAGCCGGGCCGCGTGCACGACGCCGAGGAGCGCACCCTCCCGCTCGGCCTTGTCCAGCAGGTATTTGGGGTCGATGGGGAGGCAATGCCCGCCGACACCGGGGCCCGGCACGAACGGCATGAAGCCGAACGGCTTGGTCCCCGCGCAATGCAGCACGTCCCACACATCGACGCCGATCTGGTCGCAGAAGATCGCGATCTCGTTGACCAGGGCGATGTTCACGTAGCGGTAGGTGTTTTCCAGTAACTTGGCCATCTCCGCTTCCCGCGTACCACGCGCCACCACCAGTGTGTCGACGAACCGCCCGTAGAACGCCGCGCAATGCTTGGCACACAACGGCGTATGCCCGCTGATCACCTTGGGGGTGTTACGCACACCGAAGCGGGGGTTTCCCGGATCGACCCGCTCGGGTGAATATGCGAGGAAGAAGTCCTCCCCGGCGATCAAGCCGTCCTTCTCCAGGATCGGCAGGACGATCTCCTCGGTGGTGCCGGGGAAGCTCGTCGACTCGAGCACCACTAGCGTGCCTGGCCGCAACTGCCCGGCGACCGTCGTCGCCGCGGCTCGCACGGCGTCGAGATCGGGTCCGCCGTGGGAGTTCAAGCCGGTCGGCACACAGATCACGATCGCGTCCGCGTCGCCGAGGGCCGCGGGGTCGGCCGTCACCGTGAAACCTTGCGCCCGCATGGCCCGCAACCGGGCCGCGGACACGTCGGGCACATGCGACCGGCCCGCGGCCACCCCGGCCGCCACCAGCGTCGAAGTGTCGTAGCCGAGAACCGACAACCCCGCCGCACTGGCGGCCGCCGCCAGTGGCAGTCCGACGTAACCCACTCCTACCACGACAAGATCGACAGACACTTGAGCCTTTCTCGGTTTCGTTGTCACTCAAAACGATCACCGGCTGATCGAGAACGATCCGCTTCCCGCCGCGACGTGCGAGCCGTACCCGGCGTTGACTGTCAAACCGGGTGTCACGCAGAGCGGATCCCCGTGGATGACCAGGTCGGAGGAGGTCAAATTGGCCAGCACATGCGCGGCGATGGGAAGTTTGGTACAGCCTTCGGGATTCCGGTATGTCTCCAGCCGCTGCAGTTCGGTCGAGAACACCACCACGGTGCCCGCGACGGCCACGGCGGGCGGACTCGCCACGAGCACCAGGGCTCCCGCGGATATCGCGCACAACGCCGCATTCACGAGACGGTTCATCGAATGCCCTCCTCATTCAAGATCACGACTTCTCTCCGCACGCTAACAGTCACAGTGAGTCAAAACTTCGAGGCGGCGAGACTTCACGCGTGCAGGTTGCGGTCGGCCCGGCGGAGTCATCCGGATGGCGGCTTCAGGCGCTCTGAGCGTGGTTTTCGAGGGTGGGCCGTTCACATGAACGAGTGGCACGAGCGGTACGCGCGCGAATTCGGCCGGACAAGATTGCGCCTGCGTCCGGCGCGATGGAGTTGTTGCGCCGCAAAGGTTCTCTGCGTCGAACACGGCTAAAGAAGGTTTCGCACCGTTGCCGAATCGCGCTCTTGCGAAGACCGGCCGATGCCGCCTTTTCTCGTTCTTTCCGTTACTGAATCCGGGGAAACACTCCCCTGGGTTCGTCGCTCACTCGGCGTGAGCGCGACCAAAGAAAAAGCGGCGGCGATCTCTCCGATGTTCCGGAGAGGTCGCCGCCGCCTGTTGTTACCGCTTAGCTATCCGTCAGCAGGTGCAGACGCCGCCGTTGTTGATCCCGGCGATACCACTGCCGCCCGCAAGGCCGCTGGCGCCGGACGGGGTGGCGATGGTGTCCGCGCCGTCGTTGATGGTTCCGGAGTTCCCGAGGCCACCCGCGCCCGCGGCGCCGCCGATGCCACCAGGGCCGCCGGGGCCACTGCAACCGATACCGCCGTTGCCGCCGCCTGCACCGTTACCGCCCTTGCCGCCGGTAGCGGTGATGGCGTCGACGCCGGTTCCGCCGGTGAGCGTGCCGGAGTTTCCGATCCCACCGGCACCGCCGGCACCGCCGACACCCCCGGCACCGCCGGGCTGGACTGCGGCCGAACCGTTGCCGCCCTTGCCACCGCCGCCACCGTTGCCGCCGAGTCCGCCATTGGCCTTGAGTGTGTCGACTCCGGCACCACCGCTGATGGTCCCGGAATTGCCTACGCCGCCGGCTCCCCCGGCGCCACCGACGCCACCGGCGCCGCCGCCGTGACCGCAACCGCCGACACCCCCGGCCGCGCCGGTACCTCCGGCACCGCCGTTGGCGGTCACGCTGTCGAGACCGGCGTCGACGAGATCACCGGTGAAGGTTCCGGAGTTCCCGACACCACCGGCCGCACCCGCGCCACCGATACCGCCGGCACCCGCGCCACCGGCGACAAGACCGCTGGCGGCACCGAGGCCACCGAGACCTCCGTTGCCACCCACGCCCGCGGTGAAGACCACGGTGTCGTTACCCGCACCACCGGTGACGTTCCCGGCGTTACCGGCACCACCGATCCCGCCGACGCCGCCGTTACCACCGGCACCACCCGCGCCACTGGAGAATCCCGCACCACCCTGGCCACCGTTTCCGCCGTTGCCTCCGGCACCGGCGGTGACGGTGATGCTGTCCGTACCGGCACCGCCATCGATGACCCCGGTGGTCCCCACACCGGCACCGCCGACGTTTCCGGCCCCACCGCTGCCACCGGCGTTGCCCGCGGGTGTACCCGCGTTACCGTCGGCTCCTGGAGGCCCGTTGCCGCCCGCTGTCCCGGCGACGCCGGTGACTCTGATCGTGTCGTTACCGGCCAGGCTGTTGATCGTGCCGTTCACGGCACCGCCGGTAATGGTGATGATGTTGTCCCCCGTGGTGCCGTCCAGCACCTGACCGGCGGCAATTCCCGCGGTGCAGGTGAAATTGGCGCCGCTTTGGGTACATCCCGGCGGAAGTGCCCACGCCTGCCCGGGCACCAGAAGTGCGAATCCCGCCGCGGTACCCAATCCGATCAGGGCCCGCCCTGCCCGGCCCGCCGTGCTGACACGTGCTGTCGACGTCATGATCAACCTTCCACCCATGAGGGGATCCGCGACTGCTGTCGCGAACCTGCGAGGTGGTGTGATGACCGAAGTCTGGGGCCATTGCCCGGTGCCGTATAGCTGAGGGCACCGGATCAACCAACACCCTCGACCTGACCGACCCTTCGCCCTTTTACCCGAGCTGGCAAGGGAAAGCCCGTCCGGCCACCCATACGTGGACAGGTTCCCCCCAATGCCAGCGCAGTCGGTCGTAACAGCGCTTCGGGCTCACCGGGTTGCGCGATAACCACCGGCTGGGATACCGTCGTGCTGTTCCTCTTGGCGGATGCAGGCAACGCCTCCCGCGAGAGCCTCCCTCAGTTCCCTTCTCACCTTGAAGGTTTCTTCCGGCGTGTCTTCGCCGTTTCTCCCAGCACAGAAAGAACTTCGTAATGACCATCAACGGAATACTCGATATCGTGCGCGACCGCGCACACGTCCGGGCGGACGGCTACCTGCCCGGTCCCGACGACGTGCCCGTCTCGCGGAAAGTGGTCCGCGATCTCGACCTGCGCCGCGGGGACCTGATCTGCCTCGGTGACAACAACGAGGTGACCGCGGTCAACGGCCACGACCCGAACCCGGTGCGGTGCCGACCCGCCTTCGCCGACCTGGTTCCCCTCCACCCCAACGAAAGACTGCGATTGGAAACCGAGTCGCACGCCCTCACCGCCCGGGTGATCGACCTGGTGATGCCGGTCGGCAAGGGACAACGCGCCCTCATCGTCGCACCGCCGAAAGCCGGGAAAACCTCGGTGCTGCAAGCGATCGCGCACGGCATCAGCAAGAATCACCCGGAATGCCACCTGATGCTGGTGCTGGTCGGCGAGCGACCGGAGGAGGTCACCGACCTGTCCCGCGCGGTACCCGGCGAAGTGATCGCCGCCACCTTCGATCACCCGCCCGCCGAGCACACCGCGCTCGCCGAACTCGCCATCGAGCGGGCGAAGCGACTGGTCGAGCAGGGCCGTGACGTCGTGGTTCTGCTGGATTCACTCACCCGGCTCGGCCGAGCCTACAACCTGGCCGCACCGGCGTCCGGCCGCATTCTCTCCGGTGGCGTGGATTCCACCGCGCTCACTCCGCCGAAACGATTCCTCGGCGCCGCGCGGAATATCGAGAACGGCGGCTCGCTGACCATTTTCGCCACCGCGCTGGTCGATACCGGATCCACCGGCGACACGGTGATTTTCGAAGAATTCAAAGGCACCGGCAACGCGGAACTACGTTTGGACCGGCGGCTGGCGACCAAACGCGTATGGCCTGCCGTCGATCTCGCGCAATCCGGCACCCGCCGCGAGGACCTGCTGATCTCCGCCGGGGAAACAGCCGCCGTCAGCACTCTTCGCCGAGCCCTCGATGGCCGCGACAACGCCGTCGAGACGCTGCTCGGCAGTCTCCGGAAGAACGAGACCAACCACGAATTCCTGACCCAGCTGACTCGCCCATAGACCGCCGCGTTATTTCAGGGCAAGGAAACGTGTCCCTTGTGGACAGCAAGGACGCGACCTTCAGCGCAGGGTTGGTCGTGAGTGGCGATTCGGGCTCTAATGAGGGGTAAGGCAAACATGGCGTGATCGCCTCGCTGATGTGAAGGTCCCCTTCCCTACCCTGAAGGTAGCGAAGGAGACCTTCGCGGACTGGTCGCAATCAAGGACTCCCCACTGAGACAGTGGGGCCTCCTTGACTGTCCACAGGGGACACCATTGGACGACTTCATGTCCGATTGATGCCTATATTTACGGTTTCGAAGGGGGTCATGAGTGCTAATGAGGGTTATTGAGGGGTAAGGCAAAGGTGGCGTGGTGGGTGGTAAGTCCGTGAAGGCCTCCTTGAGGGACTCTGGGTCCCTCAAGGAGGCCTTCACGGACTTCAAGACGGGACGTTGATGTCACAGCCGTCCCACTGTCACCAGGGATCACGCCTGACGGTAGTGAAGGGCTCCTTCACTACCGTCAGCGTAGGCAAGGAAGCCTTCACCACCAGGGAAACGCGTAGGCAGCAGCGACCACAGCCCGCGACACGACACGTTTGACTTACCCCTCAATAGAACCCTACTTCGCACTCACGGCCCGCTCGCGAAGCCACGCATACCGCCCAAGTTGGACACTTAACCGTGCAAATAGGGTCCTTTGTGGACAGGCCAGTCGCCGTCCCCGCTCCCGTCAGCCGGTCCGGACCCACGCCGGGGCACGCCACGTTTGGGTTACCTCTCAAATAACCCGAATCGCCACTCACGACCAACCCGACCCACGCACGACCTAAGCCGTGCAGGTCACCGGCGCGCCCGGGGCCCTGACCTTCACGGCAGCGAGCCGATCGAGTGACCACCAGCGAACGCGCTTCTGTTCGCACTTGACCTTGACACCGTGTCAACGTCTTCACTGGGTGCAGGAGGTGGTCACGATCAACACGACACCCAAGACCCCACAGGACACGCGGCTGCTCGACGCGCTGAGCGCGCACGACTCGTCGACGCGGCTCAAGGCCGCGCTCGCGGCGGGCACGCATCCGGACCCCGGCTTCGCCGACGTGCTGCTGGCACGGTGCGCGATCGAGCCCGATTTCTTCGTGCGGGACATGCTCACCTGGGCGCTGACCCGGCTGCCCTCGGCGGTCACGGTGCCCAAACTCCGCGCGGAGCTGCGTTCCGAGCTCGCTCAGGCCCGGAGCCAGGCCTTGCACACGCTGTCCAAGATCGGGGACAAGGCCGTGTGGCCGGCGATCACGCGGTCCTTGCTGCACGACGCCGACGACGAGGTGGCCCGCAGCGCGTGGCGTGCCGCTGTCGTCCTCGTCCCCGCCGGGGAGCGGGAAGGACTGGCCGTCGAGCTGGCGGCGGAGTTCGGTCGCGGCGACCGTACTGTGAGACTGAGTCTCAGCCGGGCGCTCACCGCGCTCGGGGACGTGATCGAGCCCGTCCTGCGCGAGGGGCTGGCGAGTGAGGACCCCGCGGTCTGTGCGCATGCCCGTGCCACGGAGCGGCTTCTTCGCGACCCGGACGCCGGGTACGACGAGGCGAAACGGATCGTCGCGCTCGGCGCGGAAGGGCAGTGAGGAAGCACGATGCTGATCGGTGAGGTGGCGCGCCGCTCGGGGGTGAGTGCCCGGATGCTCAGGCATTACGACACCCTCGGGCTGGTGCGGCCGACAGGTCGCACGGTCGGCGGCTATCGCGAGTATTCCGCCGAGGACATCCGCCGGATCTTCCACGTGGAATGCCTGCGGTCCCTCGGCATGTCGCTCAGCGAGATCGGACGCGCCATGGAGGATCCCGCGTTCGCGCCGTCCACGCTGGTCGGTGACCTCATCCGAAGGACAGAGGACAGGCTGAAGCGGGAGCAGGAGCTGCTCGAACGGCTCCGCTCGGTCGACGCCTCGGCGCCTTTCGACTGGCAGGACGTCTTGCGGATCGTCCAGCTCCTGCACGGGCTCAACTCCCCCGATGCCGCACGCCGTCAGCAGGCCGTCCTCGCCCCGGCCGAGGACCTGCCGGTTCCCGCCGAGCTGCTGGCCGGGGCGGTTCTCACCGAATCCGATCCGAACGTCGCCGGCGCCCTGCGGTGGGCCCTCGCCCGAGCGGGCGCCGACGGTCTGGCGAGTCTGGTGTCCGGCGCGCGTTCGGAGAACGTCGAGGTCCGGCGGCGCGCGATCCTCGCGATCGCCGACCTGTCCGATGCCGAGGCGACCCAGGTGCTCACGGACGCGCTCGAGGACCCGGATACGACGGTCCGCAAGCAAGCCGCTCTGGCGCTGGGCAAACGTGGCCTGACCTCGGCCGTGCCGTCACTCGTCCGCATGGTGGTCGAGGGCACCAACGACGTCGAGGCGGCCGAGGTCCTGGGAACGCTGTCCTCGGACCCGGGTCGCCCGGACCGGATCATGAACGCGCTGGTCGACGCGCTCGCCGCACCCGGTGCGGGCCCTGCCGCGCGGATGCGGCTCACCCAAGCACTCGCCGAAATGCCGACGGGCGTCGCGCGGGACGTCCTGCGGCGGCTGGCCCACGACGACGATCAGTCGGTCGCCCGGCTCGCCTCGGCACTCGCGACCGTCCTCGCCGAGCGCGCCGACGGCTGATCAGCGGCCGCTGGTGATCTGCGACCGCGCCGGTCGGCCACTACGCTGGACACCATGAGCGACCGTCCCGAAGTCGCGGACGTCGAAGTCCTGGCCGCGGAGCTGCTCCTGAAGGCTCGCGAACATCACTCCCGGCGTGCCGCCAAGACCCTGGTGGCGGGCGTCGCCCAGCGTGTCACCCTCATCGCGCTCGCCGAAGGTGCCGAACTGGCGGAGCACGACTCGCCCCCGGCCGCCACGCTGCACGTGGTCACCGGACGGGTTCGCTTGAGCACCCACGACCACGACCGGTTCCTCGACCGAGGTCAGCTCTCCGCCGTCCCGCCCGAGCGGCACAGTCTCACCGCTTTCCTCGACAGCGCCGTCCTGCTCACCGTCGCGCTCCGCTGAGCGGCGGGTCACCCACGAACCACGGACGCCGATTGAATCCGGGGCCGGCCGGGTACCTCTCTGATCATGTGGATGGCGCTGCTGACACCGATGGTGATCATGGCTTTCACGTTGGCCATGGAACGCGTGGAAGCGACCGTGCCGACGAGACCCCGCGGCGCACGAGAAGACCGAACTACGCAGCGCCGGACCCGAACTCGTCCCGCCCGGCGCGAGGCCGCGACCGGCTGGACCGCGGTCTCCGGACGGGCTCCCGCGAAGCCGGTCCACCGCCTCGGAAGTGTTCCGGCCGCACAATGACACTCAGTGTCAGTTCGAGTCGGCCGTCCTGCCGTCGCCCTGGCGCAGCGCCGCGCTGACCTGCGCGATCACCTCCGGCAGGGACGCCGACGAACTCATCACCGCGACCACCGTCCCGTCTCCGCCGCCCGTCGCCGGGCGAATGGTCCGGAACGCGTCGATGACCAGTGCGAACGCTTCGGCGGCGCCTGCCTCGATGTCCTCCTTGCCGCCACTGCGCAACCAGCGGCGGAGTACGTGGTTGTTGGCCGCCGCGATCGCCGCCGCGGCCACGGCCGCGCGCAACGCCGCCATCGTGTCGCCCTGCTCCTCGAACCGCCGCTGCAGGTAGCGCGCGAGGACGCGCTGGTAGCGGTCGACGGTCGCGACCTCCTTGTCCCGCAACGAGGGGACGGTACGGGTCAGGGTGAAGCGCTTGAGTGAGCCGTCGAGGTCGGCGGCGTAGGAATCGAGGACCAGGCTGACCGCGGCGCAGGCCACCTCCACCGGATCACGCGCGGGATCGGCGGCCGCGAAGGCCTCCTCCATCTCCGCCACGATCTCGTCGTGGTTGGCGAAGAGCACGTCGTCCTTGGCGTCGAAGTACCGGAAGAACGTGCGGCGGCCGATCCCGGCGGCGGCGGCGATCTCGTCGATGGTGGTGGCCTCGTAGCCGTGCGCCACGAACAGGTCCACGGCCGCGGAGGCCAGCGAGCGACGCAGCTGGCGTCGTCCGGCGGGGGTCGCCCCGACCCGGGTGACCGGCGTGCGACGCGACGAATCCGTCATGGCCGGAACGGTAACAGTCCGGCTTGCTAGTGACACTCAGTGCCGTTAAGCTGGGGGCACCCCACTCCGCCGAGCCGAAGGCGTCGACGATGACCCTCGACCAGCAGGTACAGCCCACCGAGTCCACACTGCGGGACGCGACCGCCGAAAACTTCGACGCCTACTACGGCAAGCTCTTCGGCTGGTCGGTGAAATGGCTGGGGTCCCGGCCGTTCCTGGCGCTGGAGAACGGGATCTGCGCCGCGACGCTCCCCAAGCTCAGCGCCGGACCGGTCCTCGACCGGCTCGCGGCCACCGGCTGCGACGGGCCCGCTTTCGTCGTCCCTTCACGACAGGGGCGACGCGTGGCCATGCTCGCGGAGACCGACGGCCTCATTCCCCCTCGCTCCGCCCTGCCGAGGGACGTCGAGGTGCTCGCAGGGGGCGCACTGCTCCCGCTGCCGGTCGGGAACCGGCGAGTCGACTCCTCGCCGGAATGGGTGACGGCGCCCGACCCGCGACAGCGGTGGCTTCCCAGTCTGAGCGCCGTCCTCGCCGGTATCCACGCCTGCCGGTGAACCGAAGCGTCAGGCGCTGACTTCGTACGACATCCCGGTCACGGCCCGCGCGCGCCGCGACACACTGCCCTCCTGCACCGGAGCGGTGAACACGCTGCGCGGCGGGGCGGGCCTTTCGTCGTCGGACTGGTCGAGGGCATCGAGCCCGTCGTGCCAGCGCGCCCAATGCGGGGCGCACAGACCCAGCCAGAACTCCGCGTCCTCGCAGTTCAGGCGGCGGCAAAGATTACTGCGGTCAACGATCATCATCACCAACGAACCCTCCTCCCCCCATCACCGCCATACGGTACCGCGAACCCCGATGTCGTTGCCGCATCAGGGCGGATGGCGCGAATGTTGTCGCCACTGTCGCGGCGAAGCCGGTGAAGAACTTTCTTCCCCTTGCCCGGCAAGGAATCTCCGAATTCCGGACAGAAGACCGGACAATTCTCGACTCGCTTCGTACCAGGGCCGCACACTCGGCGGGCAGTGTGTTTCTTTCCCCCGGCCTTGAAGGAGTCCTCCATGCGTCGAAGAATCGCCCTGGCACTCGGCGGCGCCGCCGTCCTGACCGCGAGCCTCACGGCCGCCGCCCTCGCTCCCGTCGCACTGGCGTCACCCGGGCTGATCGCCGCCATGCAGCGAGATCTGGGGCTCACCGCCGCACAGGCGGAAACCCGGCTCGCCCAGGAAATGACCGCCACCCGCGTCATGCCCGCCGCACGGGACGCCGCGGGCGCGGCCTTCGGCGGCGCCTGGTTCGACCCGGCGCGCGGCAAGCTCGTCGTCGGGGTGACCGACCCCGCGGCCGCTTCCGCCGTCCGGCGGGCCGGTGCCGAACCGGCCACTGTCGCGGTCAGCGCGGCGAAACTCGACGCCGCGAAGGCCGCGATCGACTCGTCGGTCAAGACCAAACCCGCTCCCGCCGCGGTCAGCGGCTGGCGCACCGACACCCGCAGCGGCACCGTGGTGGTCGCCGTACGTCCCGGCGCGCATGGCGCCGACCTCGACGATTTCCTCGCCACGGCAAGGAAATCCGGACCGATCACCGTCGTCGCCGCACCGGCGCCCACCCCGTTCGCGGCAGGCACCGTCGGCGGGGATCCATACTACATCAACGGGAACACCCGCTGCTCCATCGGATTCTCCGTCAACGGCGGCTTCGTCAGCGCCGGTCACTGCGGCGGCGTCGGCAGCTCGGTCGTGGGCTGGGACGGCTCGGCGATGGGCAGCTTCTCCGGTTCGTCGTTCCCCGGCAACGATTATTCGTTCATCCGGATCGGCAACGGCTGGTGGACCGCGCCGGTCGTCCTCGGCTGGGGCACGGTGAGCGACGCACTCGTCCGAGGCTCCTGGGTCGCGCCGGTCGGCACTTCGGTGTGCCGGTCGGGTTCGACGACGCACTGGCACTGCGGGACCGTGCTGGGGCACAACGAGACCGTCAACTACGCACAGGGCGCCGTCTACCAGATGACCCGCACCAACGTCTGCGCGGAACCCGGCGATTCCGGCGGTTCCTTCATCACCGGTGACCAGGCACAGGGAGTCACCTCCGGCGGCTGGGGTAACTGCGGATCCGGCGGGGAAACCTGGTTCCAGCCGGTGAACGAGATCCTGCAGACCTACGGCCTCTCGCTCGTCACCGCGTAACGCGCCGGGTCCCGCCGCCACGGGACCTGGTCCACGCCGGAGCTAGTTGACCGGGCTGCGGCGTTCAAGGAAGACCGCGTCGTGCCAAACGCCGTCGAGCCGCGCGACACGTTCGCGGATGCCGACGGTGCGGTAACCCGCACTTCGGTGCAGGGCGATACCGGCGCGATCGTCGGTGAAGACCGAAGTCTGAAGTGTCCAGAGCCCGGCGGCGTCGGCTTCGGTGACCTGCTTGAACAGCAACGCTTTCCCCGCACCTCGGCCGCGATGACCTTCGCCGACGTACACCGACGTCTCGGCGACACCCTGGTAGCGCTCGTCTGCCGAGACCGGAATCGCGGCGGTCCAGCCGACGACCTCGCCATCGAGTTCGGCGACCCAGCGATGTCCGGGCAGCCCTTCCCCCTCGAGCGGAACCTCGATCCCATCGCCGTAGAGCCTGCGGACCGAGTCCCGGTCGTCGTCGCGAAGGGCACGAATGGCGACGTCTTCCGGCAGGTTGTCCGGGCAGCAAGGACGCGGCGCGAGCAGGCCCATGACCGCGTCGGCGGCGTGCGGGAGTCCGCTGCAGCAGGCCTGGTTGATCGTCACGACCGTGGCCGTGCCCTCTTTGCGCAGGTGCAGGAAGCCGACCTCCGCCAGTTTCCGCACGTGGTGGGAGCAGGTGGACTGGCTGGTCCCGAGTATCTCGGTCAGCGCTCCGACGGTCAGGCCTCGGGGCGAGGTCGCGACGGCGTGCAGGAGTTTGACCCGCGTCGGTTCGGCGAGGCAGGCGAACCACTCCGCGTAGGTCGCGGCTTCGCGCGCGGGCAGGAGACCGGCGAGGGGAACGGGCACAACCGAGGTCATACCGAACAGTATCGGCCAGAATCGATGGTTGCGTCAATCGATGCCGGTCGATACAGTCCCCCGCATCGACTTAATCGAGGTGGATCGATGAAAGGTGCATGGGGATGAACGAGCTGCCTGTCGTGGTGATCGGAGCCGGTCCGGTAGGGCTGGCGGCGGCCGCCCAACTGGTGGAGCGGGGCCTCGAAACGCTGGTGCTGGAACGAGGCGCGCGGGCGGGCGCGGACGTGGCGGAGTGGAATCACGTGCGGCTTTTCTCGCCGTGGTCCGAACTCGTCGCCCCCGCGGCCGGGCGGTTGCTGGAGAAGACCGGCTGGACGCGACCCGGCGGCGAGGGGTATCCGACGGGTTCGGAGTGGGCCGGGTCGTATCTGCGGCCGCTGGCCGAGGCGCTCGCCGGCCGGGTGCGGTTCGGCGCCGAGGTGATCGGGGTGGCGCGCCGGGGACGGGACAGGGTCGTCGACAGCGGCCGCGACGACGAGCCGTTCACGGTGCACGTTCGTTCCGCCGACGGTTCCGAGGAGCGCGTCACCGCCCGGGCGGTGATCGACGCGTCCGGCACCTGGTCGACCCCGAATCCACTGGGTGGCGAAGGGCTTCCGGCGGTGGGCGAACGGGCCGCGTCGGACCGGATCGCTTACCGGGTCCCGAATCTGGGCGACGAGGCGGTGCGGACGCGGTACGCGGGCAAACACGTGGTGGTCGCGGGAAGCGGCCATTCGGCGCTGACCGCGCTGGTGGCACTCTCCGGACTGGCGAACGACGACACGCGGATCAGCTGGGTCCTGCGACGCGGCGCCGTGGGCAACACCTTCGGCGGCGGCGAGGCTGACCAGCTCCCCGCACGAGGCGCGCTCGGGCTGCGCGCCAAGGAAGCCGTGGACTCCGGGCAGATCAGGGTGGTGACCGGGTTCCGCACCGAGGTGGTCGAACGCGACGGCGATGGACGCCTGTCCCTGGTCTCGTCCTCCGGGCAGCGGATCGAGCAGGTCGACGAAGTCGTGACCCTGTCCGGGTTCCGCCCCGATCTGACCTGGCTCTCCGAGATCCGCCTCGGCCTGGACGCGACGCTGGAGGCACCGGTCGCGCTCGCGCCGCTGATCGACCCGAACGTGCACTCGTGCGGCACCGTGTACCCGCACGACGCGAAGGAACTCGCCCATCCGGAGAAGGACTTCTACCTGGCCGGGATGAAGAGTTACGGCCGGGCACCGACGTTCCTGGCCATGACCGGTTACGAGCAGGTCCGCAGCATCGCCGCCCAGCTCGCCGGAGACCACGCCGCCGCCCGCGTCGAACTGCGCATGAGCGAGACCGGCGTCTGCGGCGGTTCGGGCCTGTTCGACGAACCGGCCGAAGCGGCGACGAGCAGCGGCTGCTGCGCGGCACCGCAGCCGGAGGTACTGACGCTGTCCGCTCCGTCTGCCCGGTGACGTGCGCTTGGTCGTTGGTGGCGCTGGCCGTGAAGGCCTCCTTCCCTACCTTCAGGGTCAGGGTCTCGGCAAAGTCGCAGAGTTGCTGGTCGGCACTGTTCTCGATGGTCCGGATGTGGCATCGCTGATGCCCGCGGGGTCCGAGTGTGGAGGATTTGGGACGGTGAACGTCCCAAATCCTCCACACTCGAGGTACACCGGGTTCAGGGCCATGCCCCCTGAACCTCTGTTGATCAAGCTTCGCAACCGAAGGCGACCCCGTGTCCATGAAGGAATTGGGACATTCAACGTCCTAATTCCTTCATAGACGTCGGCCTGCGCCATGATCAAGAGGTCCCCGACCTGCAGCATCCCTACTTTGCCGGGCCCCTACGCTCAAGGTAGGGAAGGAGGCCTTCACGGCACGTCACGGCTTGGGGCTACCCGGCGAGGCGGTGCTCACCGGCCGACGCGAGCGCGGCGGACCTGGGCAGGCCGAACACCGACAGGTCGATCGACTCGCCGAGGACGCGGTCGCCCGCGGCGTTCGGGTGGTAGCAGTCGCTCCGCCAGGCCTGACGGATGACCGTCGGATCGGCGGGATCGCGCATCACGGCGTCGAAGTCCAGCACCGAGTCGAACGTCCCGGACGTACGGATCCACTCGTTGACCGCGAGCCGGGCCTGCTCCTTCGAGCCGCCTGCCGCGTTGCACATCGGCAGAACGGTGGCACCGATCATCTTCAGCCCGGCGGCGTGCACCCTCGCCGCGATGGTCCGCATGGCGTCGATGACCTGGGCCGCGGGTGCGGGCGGCGCGTGGTCGCCGCCGCCGAGGTCGTTGGTGCCTTCCAGGAGCAGTACGTGGCTGGCGCCGGGCAGCGAAAGCACGTCACGATCGAGCCGTAACGGGGCGGGCGGGCCGCAGCACTGGTTGGTCGGGTCGTACGGGTTCGGCTGGACGCTGACCGTGTTCCCGCTGATGCCGGCGTTGGCCACCGAGAGCCGCCGACCGGGCGGCAGCTGCCCGATCCGCGCCGCCAGTACGTCGGTCCAGCGCGGGCCGCCACCGAAGGCGTTGTAGCCGTCGGTGATCGAATCGCCGAGCGTCACGATGGTGCCGCGCGCGGCGGAGACGGCGCTGACGGCGTCCACCCACCACAGGTTGCCGGGCGAGAAGGCGCCGTACGCGGTCCCCGACTCGTCCGATCCGGCGTCGCCGGGCCGGGCGGACAGGAACGAACCGGGCGTGTTGGTCTCCGGCGGCGGGAAGGTGTGGTCGTTGACCGGCGACCCCGGCGCGTACACGCTCACCGCGACGTGGTCGCCGGACCGCACGGTCATGGGCAGCGGGTCACTCCAGACACTGCCGCCTGGCGGCACCGTCACCGTCCGCCTGAACCCGAACGTGGCACGGTGGTTCGAACCGGGTACCAGCGCGGGCGAATGCGTCGTGGGCTGCAAACCGACCCACGCCGACCGTACGACCAGCGGGGTGCCGCCGAACGGGTTGCCCAGCCGGATACGCAGCGCCGCCCCGTTCGCGGTGACGGTGAGGACGTTGCGGACCGTGACGTCGGGAGCCGTGCCGTGCACCCCTTGCAGGGAGGACTCGGTCAGCGTTACCGCGTGCGGCCGGCCATCCCCCGATGGCGCGGCTTGCGCCGTCGCCGGGGTCAGAACCGACGCGGCGATGGCGAGAACAGCGACCGTTCGACGCATTCGCATGGAGACACTCCCGGGCCGACGATACCGATACCGTACGGGGTTGGTCCCTGACGGGCACCGGCGCTTCGCGCGGCCGATGCCCGTCAGGAGCTGATCAGGACGAGGAAACGGAATAGCTGTTCGAGGTGAAGTTCATCCCGCCGCTGGACGAGGTGATCTCGAAGCCGAACTGGACTTCACCGACCGTCACGTCGCCGTACCAGCCACGGTTCTTGATCCAGTTCATGATGGCCAGCACGTCCACCGAACCCGAGTTCGTGTTGGAGGTCCGCAGGAAGGAGAACACCGCGTTGGCGCCGTTGCTCCCCCGGTAGACGTCCCAGGTGTGACCGCCGACGGAGACCGTGGTCTGCTTCGACCCGATCGCGCCCACCGCGCCCTGCTTGTTCATCCAGAGCATGATCTCGTAAGCGTTGTTGTTCGCCCAGATGTCGTACGCCGTCGCGTACGCGCCGCCTCCCGGCCTGGACACGTTGAAACTGCTGGAAAGGCTCCGCAGCCCACTCAGCTGGCGGCCGATGTTCTTGGCCGAATGCGGATACGACTTCACACCGCCGGTGTTCGGGTGATCCGCCCAGACACCGAAGTTACTGGAGGAGTTCGCCCAGATCGACTGTGCGCCGGCGCCGCCGCCCCAGACGTTGTTGCGGACGGTGTAACCGTTGTTGGACCAGGACGCCCACTTGTCCGAGGAACTCCAAGTGGCGGCCTGTGCCGTTCCCCCGATCACCAGGGTGGCGACCAACGCCATAACGACACTGCTCATCAAGGATCGTACTGAACTACGCATGGCCGGGTTTCCTTCCGTGCACCATTGCGCGGATAGTGGTGAATTAGGCGCCGGATATCGAAGCGCTTCGACAAAGTGAATCAGTAATAACGCTGAATGGTCAAGAGCCGCTTGGGGGGTCGTGAGTGATCCGGGTCGTTAGAACGACCCGGATCACTCACGAGACGAAGTAGGCACCGCCCGGTCGCGTGTCCAGCCGAATGGTGTCGGTTCCGGTCCTCGTCCACCGCACGGGTTTACCCGTATGCGCGTCGAGGACCCGGAAAGACTTCTTGAGCATGTCGTTCTTCAACGACACCGTGCCACCCCGGTCGGAACACAGCCTCAGCTCGACGGCCTGACCGGCTCGCCAAGTGGCGCCCACGGTGAACGCGCCCCGTGCCCGCAGCCCGTTCACCTCACCCGAGGGCCAGGCCGCCGGCAGCGCCGGGAGCAGATGCACCGTTCCGGTCTGGCTCTGCACCAGCATTTCCGCGACCGCGGCGGTGGCGCCGAAATTGCCGTCGATCTGGAAAGGCGGATGGTTGTCCCACAAATTCGGCAACGTCTGGAAACGCAACTGGTCGCGGAATGCCGCGAACGCCGATTCGCCCTTCAACAGCCGAGCCCAGAAATTGGCCTTCCATGCCCGGCTCCAGCCGGGTGCCCCCGCGCTTCCGCCCCCTTCGCGCGCGGTCAGCGATTTCTCGGCGGCCGCGGCGAGTTCCGGTGTGCTGAGCGGGGAAATCTGCCTGCCCGGATGCAACCCGTAGAGATGCGACACGTGCCGGTGCGTGTCGGCGGGGTCGTCGAGATCCTCTTTCCATTCCTGCAGCTGCCCCCACGACCCGACGCGCAGGCCCGGATCCAGTTTCGCCCGTGCCGCGGCGACCTGGGCACGGAAGGCCTGATCGCCACCGAGGGCCTCGCCCGCCTCCAGCACGTTGGTGAAGAGATCCCACACGACCTGCTGCGACATCGCCGCTCCGGCGGTGTACGGGCCGTGCTCGGGTGAATAGGACGGAACCGCGACGAGTTTCCCGTCCCGGGGGTCGGCCACGAGCGTGTCCAGCCAGAATCGCGCGGCGTCCCGCAGGATCGGGTAAGCCTTCTCGCGCAGGAAGGCGCGGTCCTGAGTGAACTCGTAGTGCTCCCAGAGGTGCCTCGACAACCAGGCCGCGGACTCGGGGAACCAGAACGCGGTCGGCCAGTCGTGGACGCCCGTGTAGTCGAAGGTGTTGGTTTCGTTGTGCAGCACGAAACCACCGGCTCCGAACATGGTCTTGGCGGTTTCCCTGCCACGCGGTCGAAGCCGGTCGATGAAGTCGAACAACGGCGGCGTGGTCTCGCCGAGGTTGGTGACCTCGGCCGGCCAGTAGTTCATCTGCAGGTTGATGTTGACGTGGTAGTCGGACGACCACGGCGCCGACGAATACGGATTCCAGACGCCCTGCAGGTTCGCCGGGAGCGAGCCTGGCCGCGACGAGCTGACCAGCAGATACCTGCCATAGTTGAAGAACAGCGCCTCCAGCGCCCGGTCGGCCGCGCTCGGCCCGCCGGTGTAGGCGGCGAGGAGCTTGTCGGTCGGCACGTTCGGCGGCTGCTGGCCGATGTCGAGTGTGACCCGTTCGTACAGCGCGCGATAGTCGCGCTCATGCCGGGCGAGCAGATCGTCGAACGACCTCCGCGCCGCTGAATCGACCGTCGCGGCGACCCGCCGATGCGGGGGCAGTCCGACGTAGTCCGGATACCGGTGGACGTAGTCGGTGCCCGCGGCCAGTACCAAGGTCACCGAGTCGGCGCCGGACACCGCGACGCCGGTGGCGGAATCGGTCCGGCTCCCGCCCTGGTTTCGCACGAGCAGCTGCGCCTCGAGCGTCATCCCGTTGTCCGCCAGCTTGCCCGCCAGTGTCATCCGGCCGTTGGAGACGGACACGGTCGACTTCGGATGTGGCGAGGTGAGCCTCGTGGTGAACGACACCGCGCCCGGACGATCCGCGCTCACCCGGACGACGATCACGCCGTCCGGGTGGCTCACGAACGACTCCCGCGTGTACCGCACCCCGTCGGCGACGTAACCGACGCGGCTCAGTGCCCGGGAGATGTCCAGCTCCCGGCGGTAGTCCTTGACCTCGGCCGGTTCGGCTCCGTCCAAGTAGACGTCGCCGAAGCTCTGGTAGCTGCCGTACGCCCGTTTGGGCTGTCCCAGCAACGCGGCCATCGCTTCGGGCTGCTGCGGTCCTTTCTCCAGGATCGCCTTCCGCGCCTCGGCCAGCGCGGTGGGGCGCGGCGAGTCCCAGTTGCCGCCCGTGTAGGCGGGGTCGGCACCGGGACCGCCGGACCACAGCGATTTCTCGTTGAACTGCAGATGCTCCTGCGCGACCCCGCCGTAGACGGTGGCGCCGAGCGCGCCGTTGCCGATGGGCAGGGTCTGGCTTTCCCAGTCCGTGGCGGGCTGGTCGTACCAGAGCAGCTGCCGTTCCCGGGTCGGAGGCGTGCCGCAGGCCGGAGCACCCGGCAGGGCCTGCGCTGACAGTGGCGCGAGGACGCCTGCCAGCAAGGCGCCGACGAGCAGCGGGATCCGGACTCTCACCACGGCACGCCTCCTTCGTTCAGTTCGGGACAGCTACCGCAACGAGAACGTGCTGATTCTCGAATCGGACGTGAAGACGAGGTAGACGTCTTGCCGTCCGCTCAGCCCGGACACCGTCGCGGAGGTGGTCGAGTACTGGTACTTGTCGCCGGTGCTGGCGATCTGCGCGGTACCGACCAGCCGGCCGCGCGGGCTCCCGACCCGGATTTCCACTGTGGACGTTCCCGGTTGGACACGAGCCGTCTTGGCCGTGAACGTCTTCGCCCCGGAACGGAAGTCCACGTCGCTGAAGCGCAGCCAGTCACCCGCGCCGACACCGACCGCTTCACCGCGGGCCTTGCTTTCGTCGACCAGTTCGACGCCCGAGTAGTCGTCGAAGTCGATCGCCCTGGTTTCCTTGGTCAGATCACGCGGCGGGATCTGCTCGCCCCGGACGGGGAGCGCCGATCGCAGCCGGATGTCGGACGCGGAAGCGCCGACCATCACCTCGTGGACGGAGGACTCCAGCACCCACTTGCCCCGGGTGACGTCCCAATGCCTGAGGTCGGGCACCGACAGGCGCACCGTCTTGCTCTGCCCCGGCTCGAGCTTCACCCGCTCGAAGGCACGCAGCTGCTGATTCGGCTGCTGGTCCCGGGAGACGAGCTGGTGGGTGTAGAGCTGCACCACCTCGTCACCGGCGCGTTTCCCGGTGTTGGTCACCTTCACCGTCGCCTCGAACGTCCCTTGTGGACCGGGCTTGCCCAGCCGCAGATCGCTGTAGCGGAAGTTCGTGTACGACAGACCGTGTCCGAAGGAGTAGAGCGGGGCACCCTTGAAGTACTGGTAGGTGGTGCCGCGTTTCATGATGTCGTAGTCGAGGATGTCCGGCAGCTCGGAGTCCGAGCGGTACCAGGTCTGGGTGAGCCGGCCCGCCGGGTTCACGTCGCCGTACAGCACATCGGCGAGCGCGTTGCCGGTCTCCTGTCCGGCGTGCGAGGTCCACACGATCGCCGGGACGTTCTCCTGCTCCCAGTTCAAGGTCGTGGGGTAGCTGTTCTCGACCACCACGACGGTGTTCGGGTTCGCCTTGCGCACGGCCTTGATCAGCTCGCTCTGGGTCTCCGCCAGCGCCGTCGTGGTGCGGTCGTGGTCTTCCCGTCCGTTGATGAACGGCATGCTGCCCACGACCACGACCGCCGTTTCGGCCGATCGCGCCGCGTTCACCGCGCTGTCGATACCCGAGGTGAGCTGCTCCTTGCGGAACTTGGTCGCTCCGGCCGCGTTCGGCGAGCCCAGGGTCAGCGTGCCGTCGGCGGCGACGGTGAGGTAGCTGTTCGGCCCGTCCCAATCGTTCGGGATCTCGTAGCCGGCGTACTTGATCACGACCGTGCCGTCACCCGCGTCCTCCAGTTTGAACTGCTGGTGGACGAACCAGTCCCGCGGCTGCGGAGCCTGGTTGACGAACGGGCTGGTGGCGTTGGAGAGCCCCTGCCGCTCGACGTACTTGCCGTTGGCGACACTGCGCAGGGTCAGCACGCCGTCGCCCCAGTTGAAGGCGTCGAACTGCTCGGTGGCGCCGACGCTGGTGGCGCCTGCCTTGAGCACCGCGCCCCCGTCACCCGCCCCGCCGCTGAGGTACTTGCCGGTGGTGGCGTCGCGCAGGGCGATCCGGTCGACGGCCTCGGTGTCGCTGACCATCGCGCCGGCGCCGAGCCGCGCCTTGATCCCGTCCACCGGGGTCACCTTGTACGGCAGTCCGCCGGAGTACCAATCGGTGTACAGGGTCTTCTCCAGCGGCCCGATGACAGCGACGCTGCGCTTCGGGTCGAGCGGCAGGGCGCCGCGGTCGTTCTTCAGCAGCACCATGGCGTCGGCCGCCGACTTGCGGGCGAGCTGCCGGTGCGCCGGGCTGTTCACCACGTCCTTGCCGATCTTGGCGTACGGACCGCCGTCCGGGTCGAAGTCACCGAGCCGGAAGCGGACGCTCAGTACGTGCTTCACCGCCCTGTCGATGTCCGACTCGGCGAGCAGTCCCTTGGCCAGCGCGGAGTTGATGATCCCGATGGTGGGCGCGGGGTTCTGGTTGTCGACGGTGAAGCCGTCGAGACCGGCTTTGAGGGCGGCCGAGAAGCCTTCTTCGTTGGTCTTGAAGTACTGCTCGGAGCCGGTGAGGTTGTACGGCGCGGACGCGTCGCTGACGTTGTAGAGCGTCTTGTCGGTCCAGCTCCGCACGACGTCGTTGAGATCGGGGTTGACCGTCGCCGGACGGCCGTTCACGAGGTTGTACGACCCCATCACGCCCGTCGCCGCGTCGGCCGCGATCGCCGGCTTGAACGCCTGCTCGTCGTATTCACGCAGCACCCGCGGGCGCAGGTTGGACGACGTGGTGTCGCGGCGGATCTCGTTGTTGTTGGCCAAGTAGTGCTTCAGTACCGGCGCGGTCTTGAGGTACTGGGGGTGATCACCCGACATCCCCTTGCCGTACGCCGTCGAAATGGCTCCCGTCAGCAGGGGGTCTTCCGAGTAGCCCTCCTCGTTGCGTCCCCATCGCGGATCACGCAGCAGGTTGACCACCGGCGCCCACAGCTGGAGCCCCCAGAAACCGGGGTCCTGCGAGTGGTAGCCGCGCGCCTCGTCACCGACGACCGCGCCGACCTGCTTGATCAACGCCGGATCCCAGGTGGAGGCGAGGCCGATCGCCTGCGGGAAGACCGTGGCGTTGGCGGTCACGACGTTGCCGTTCTTCCGCTCCGTCGTCCAGCCGACGCCGTGCAGCGCCTCGGTCCCCGTTTTGAATTCGGGGACGCCCAGTCGCGGGATCGCCGGTTGGAACTGGTGCAGCAACGAAACTTTCTCCGCCAGTGTCAGCCGCTTCACCAGGTCGTCCACCCTGGTGTTCAACGGCAGCGCGGGATCGCGGAACGGATAATCGTTCAGCTCGTCCGCGATTGCGGGTGAGGCGAGGCCTATGGTGAGGGCCACCGCCATAGCGAACATTCCCGTCCTGCGTAGGCGGGTAAAGCGAGCTGCTCTGCTCATCGGTACTCCATCGCGGGGAAATCGAAGCGCTTCGACGAATGGCCTGAGGCCCATCAGGGCGATTTTCGGGCGTGGTGATCAATCGGTGATCAGGGGAAGGGGAAATCGGGTTGTCGAAACGATTCGGTCCTGTGTAACGGCGATGTTAGCGGACGGGTCACGACGAGACAATGGCTCGTCTTCCGGCCCGCGAGCGGTGGTCGACGGCCGCGCCGGGCGGCCGTCGCCACTTCGGGAAACCGCTTTCCTGTCGGGCGCTACCCGGGGATCCGGTCCCCCACCAGCGCCAGGCACTGGATCGCTGCCAGCCCGTACTGCGCGGTCGCGTTGGTCGACACCCAGGTGGCCTCGTCGACCGGATTCAGCACCGCCGGACCGGTGATCCTGGTGCTCCGCCATGGCGACGTCGCCGGATATCCGGCCTCACCCTTGGCCAGCTCGGCCCAGGCCCGCGCCGCCAGCGCCGGGTCGTTCTTCTTCGCCGCGGCATAGGCGGTGAGGCGGGAATGCGCCTGCTTGAGGTTGAGACTGCCGAACGACTTCCCGACCGCGGCGATCTGCTCTTCGGCCGTGCCGTTGTACAACGTGCAGTACTGCAGCCAGGCACGTTCGAACTCGGGCAGGCTCGTGGCGGCGATGATCTCACCGCAGATCTCGACCAGCCCGAAGACCGCGCTGAGGTGGGAGACCGACACCGCGACGGTGTCGGTCGCGAAAGTGCCGGTGGTGAGGTCGTACCGGCCTTCCCCGGTGATGAACCCGTTCCGCAACTTGCCGATCGCGGTACAGGTGTTCAGCAGTTTCGTCTTCGCGATCGGGTCGCCGCCGCGCTCCCATTCGGTGAACCAGGCGGCCGCGAGCGCACCCCAGTCCGTCCCCAGCCCGACCGCCAGCGCCTTCGGATCGGGCTCGTACGGCTCGGTGCGGATCTTGCGCAGCGGGTCGAGCGCGAGGAACGTCTTGTCGGCGTCGACAAGGTCGTGCAGAAGGTCACCGACCCGCTCGTCGGCGGTGAGGAAATAGAGGAACCGGCGGTTGGCCGCCGTGCTGATCCGCAACTGCTTGGCGCTGTCCGCCCAGTGCTGCACACCGTGCCGCGTGCCGAGATCCGCGTACTTGCCGATGTGGTAGACGTCCACTTCGCCGGTGTGCCGGGTCATCGCCTCGGCCATCCGGAAGACCTCCGCCCGGCCGGTGCGCAGGTAGCTGTACCAAAGCCACAGGTCGGTGCTCAGTTCCGAGTTGTCCCAGGCGTACCCGCCGACGTCGTAGCGCCATTCGTGCCGGTCTTCGTCGTAGGTGTGCATCACGTCGCCGTAGTTCCAGAAGCCGTACCACCGGCGCTGCTCGACCTGTCGGCGATAGAAGTCGAAGAGGAAGTCGAGCCGGTCTTCTATCTGGGCCTTGGCCGGTGTCGACCGGTCGACCGGCGACCAGTCGCCGAACACACCCGCCTCCCGCATCCGCTGCGGCGTGGTCACCAGCAGCGGCGAGGCGCGCACGACCGCGGCCTGTGCGGCGAGCCGCTCGGCCGACGGTGTCGCGTCCAGCGCCCAGAACGTCAGCTCGCTGGTGCGCGCGACACCGTAGGGACTGCCGAACCCGGGCTCGTAGTCCTCATAGGTGATTTCCAGGCCTTCGAGCTGCTCGGGATAGGTGTCCATGCCCATGCCGTCGTGGTAGAAGCGCAGGTCCATGGGTTTGGCGTCGGGCGACCACAGCCACAGCGTGACCTCGGCCGAGTCACCCGCGGCCCCGCGGACGTCGAGCTGCGTGGGATGCAGCTGCCAGAAGTCCCGCATACCGAACGCGAAGCCGCCACTCACGCCCCCGACGTACCCGAAGCCGCCCGCGCGAGCACCCGCGGCGGCGTGGATCCAGCCGCGACCCGCCTTCGTCCGCTTGCGGATGGCGTAGCCGTCGGCGGTCAGCTGGCTGAGCGTGTAGTCACCCCACGCGGGGATGAGTTCCAGCCGCTTGCTCACCCGGGTGTCCCAGGTGGACACGTCGGGCGTGCGCCTGCCCTCGACCTGCGCCTGGCGGACGGCCGCACCCGGATCGCGGCGCAGCCCGGTGATCCCGCGGATCGCCTCGGTGAACAGGCCGCCGTCCGCACTGGCGAACCGCACGTGCCGGTTGTGCGGCTCGTCGGTCATCGGGACCCGGAAGCGGACCCCGAGCCCCCGGATGAAGTCCTTGTCGGCGTCGCCGTCGAAGACGAAGCTGTGCACCATCCGGAAGTTCTCGGCGCCGGCGTGGAAGTACAGCCGGATCGTGAACGGCAGCCATTCACGGCCGCCGTGTTCGGCGCGGTGGCCGCCGTCGATCCGCACGACGGCGCGCACCGGCCCGTCCTGCTCGACCGTCACCTGGCGCACGGCACCGGTGTAGCGCTCGCGTTTGGACGCGCCTTCGTCCAGTTCGTCGGTGCCGTTCTGACGGAAACACACCAGTTCGCCCGCTTTGGCGACCGGTCTGCCCCCGCGGGTCACCTCGTCGATCAGGACCTTTCCGGCCGTGTTGAGGACACACCTCAGCACGCCGGTATCCACCACGATCTTCCCGTTCCACCTGGTGACCGTCACGGCCTTGGCCGGAGCCGCCGCGGGCCCGGGAGCCAGCCGGTACCGCTCGGCGGCCGGGGCGCCGGCGGGCACGGCGTGGGCGCTCCACTTGAGCGAGCCGTCCGGCCAGTACCCGATCGGCCAGCTTTGCACCGGCACCTCGGCACCGTCCGCGGTACGCAGACCGAACGGCGAACCCGGCCGTATCCGGCCTTTCGGCCAAGGCACTCCCCAGGTCACCCCGACCATCTCCCCCGGAGGGCGCCCGTCGAGCCAGCGGATCTCGGTCGGTTCGCCGGGTTCCGCCGCGTGCGCGGCCGGAACGGGGACCGCCAGCGGCAACGCGGCGCCCGCCCCGGCCACCACACCGCTTTTCAACAGCGTCCGTCGAGTGAGTGGAGACATGCCGTACCTCCAAGGGATTTCTGGCGTCCGCGCACGGACGGCCGAATTCCGGCAAGCACAGGAAAGCGCTTTCCTCCTATGCGCACAAGGGGCAATTTTCCGTTGTCACCCAGGTGGCCGTCAGACCGTCCACTGAGGACATTGAGCGACTCACTCGAACCTGACCCGCGACGTGTTAGCGTTAACAGCGCCGGCCGGACGACGACCGGCGAACCGGACATCGGAGGCTCGGGAATGGGCGTGGTTTCGAAGGCCCCCACCGTCGGCAAGGAGCACCTCGGCGCCGTCGACGGTGAGGACGTGCACCGGTACGTCCTCACCAACGAGCACGGCGTCACCGTGCGGATCCTCACCTACGGCGGGGTCGTCCAGTCGGTGCACGCGCCCGATCGCGACGGCCACAGTGCCAACGTCGTCCTCGGCTTCGGAGACCTCGCCGGTTATGTCGCGAACAACCGTCCCGACGCCGCCCGGGTCTTCCTCGGCGCCATCGTCGGGCGGTACGCGAACCGCGTCGCGGGCGGCCGCTTCACCCTTGACGGCCAGGAGTACCGGCTCCCGCTGAACAACGGCGAGAACAGCCTGCACGGCGGCAGCGAAGGCTTCGACACCAAGGTGTGGGCCGCGACCGGCCTCGCCGACGCGGACGCCGCCGCGGTCCGGCTCACCCACGTCAGCCCGGACGGGGACCAGGGCTACCCCGGCACCCTCACCACCGAGGTCGTCTACAGCCTCGACAACCGGAACCGGCTGACCATCGGCTACCAGGCGACCACGGACGCGCCGACGGTCGTCAACCTCACCAACCACACCTACTGGAATCTCGCGGGCGAAGGCTCCGGCGACGTCCACGAGCACTGGCTGACCCTCAACGCCGACCATTTCTCCCCTGTCGGACCGGACCTGATCCCGGCCGGTGACCCGGAACCGGTCGACGGCACGCCGTTCGACTTCCGCCGTCCGGAACGGATCGGCGCCCGCCTCCACCTGGACGACCCCCAGCTGCGCGCCGGACACGGGTACGACCACAACTGGGTGCTCAACCGGAGCGACACGACGTCGCTCAGCGTCGCCGCGCGCGCCTGCGATCCGGTGTCCGGCCGCGTCCTCACCGTGCTGACGACCGAACCCGGCATCCAGTTCTATTCAGGCGCTTTCCTCACCGACGCGCTCACCGGCACCGGCGGCCGTCCGTACGGCCCCGGTGCCGGGTTCGCCCTCGAAGCGCAGCATTTCCCCGATTCGCCGAACCGGCCGGACTTCCCCAGCACCGTCCTGCGGCCGGGACAGACCTACCGGCAGACGACCGTCTACGAACTCGGCGTCACCGAAAGCACGCAGTAAGGCACTGAGACAACGGTGAGGGGTGGGCCGGGTTGGTCGTGAGTGGCGATTCGTGTTCTGGCCAATCGTGCCTTAGGTACTCACCATCGGATGGCGCGTGTGATCCGACGGAGGACACGTGTGATCCGACGGAGAGCACACGTGTCCTCCGTCTGATCACACGTGTCCTCCGTCTGATCACACGCGCCATCCATCCAGCCACGCGAAACCACCGACTCGGCCCGGGTCGGGCACTTTTGTCTCGAAAAGTGGCTTTCACGACCCGCCCGCTACTTACCCGCGCCCACCGGTCACGGCCCACCGCTGATTCGCGGCCGAGGTCGGCGTCCATGTCGAGACCTTCGCGCCATCCACTGTGGACTGCCCGGTCACGTCGAGCAGCCGCCCGGTCGCCGCGTTGACGAACGTCCAGCTGTCGGCACCGGAGGTCGACATGATCCACTGCCCGGCCCGGTCCGGCAGACCGGCGGACGGCGGCCGCAGGACGGCGTCGTCGCCGTTCACCGCGAGTTCCTTGCCGTTGGCCACGTTGACGACGGCGTAACGCTCCCGGTTGCTGTCGCCGAGCGTCAGCTTCCGCAGTTTCCACTGCTGCGCCTTGTCGACGGCGTCCGCCGCGCGGATCACCACACCGGACGCGTCGCCGTTCGGTGCCAGCGCTTTCCCGCTCGCGATCCCCTGCAACAGCCGCGTCTCTCCCGGCTGGACGACCGCGGCGTCCGGGGAGACTCCGGCGACACCGTCCACCAGGAAGGTCGTCACCGACTTCGCCGGCACGGTGAGGGTGGCGGATCGTCCGGTCACCCGCACCGGCGAGCCTTTGACGAGCGCGCCGCCCGCGCTGGTCACCACGGGCGTCACGGAGGCCCAAGGCAGGGCGAAACCGAACCGCGAAAGGTCCACGGTCACCTTCCGGGTGTCCGCGGAGTTGTTGACGTGCACCACGGTGGCCCCGAGCCCGTGGGACTTCACCGCCGCCACGCTCGACGGCTCGTCGACCTTGACGAACCGGTCGCCGGGCCGGATGTGGTGGGTGAAGTTGCGGATGGTGTGGAATTTGGTGTTGGGCTTGATCGGGCAGGTTTCGAGGGTGTCGGCGGCGGTGCAGTTGAACGGGATGTGGATGCTTCCCCAGTTCTTCCCTGCCGCGGCCTGTGGGATCGAGTCCTCGATGGGCTGCCAGAACACCCAGGCCGACGGCTCGAGTTCCCGCATGTCGCCGACCATCCGGGTGGCGATCCCCAGTCCGGGCTCCATGCTCGTGAAGTCGGTACCGGTCCCCCAGGTGCCTTCGACCTCGCTCATCCACAGCTTGCGGTCCGCGCCCTTGGCGATGTCCCGCGCGCTCGTGCGCATGCCGGTGTCGTAGGTGTGCACGTTGAGCTGTTCGACGGCCGCCCGCGCCGCGCCGTCGTAGGCGTTCCAGTTCTTGGTGAAGACGCCGGGGTTGGTTTCGTCCATCGCGGACACTTTCGCCCGGGTCGAGGACCCGTTCAGCTCGTTACGCAGTGCCGAAAGGACCTTCTTCTGCAGTTCGGGTCCGGCGTGCGCGCCTTCCTGCCGTCCGCCGGTCGGCTGCCCGTCCGGTCCTAGCTGTGTCCCCCAGTACGGGGTGTTCGGCTCGTTGAGCGGGGCGATGGTGTCGAACTTGATGTGGTGCGCCCGTTCCAGTTTCTCGGTGACCCGGACCAGATACTCGGCGAAGTCGCCGACCCGGTCGGCGCGGATCTGGTCGACGCCGGCGTCGAAACCGCCGGACACGTACCCGCTGACGGTCTGGAACCACGGCGGCGAATTGCTGAACGCCTCCCATTTGGTCACCTTGTTCTTGATCTGATCCACCCACCACCGCTGGGCGGCGTCGGCGTTCCAGTTCCAGTGGGCGGGGTTCGCGGGATCCCACCAGTCCGTGTTCTCGCGCGTGGTCCCCGGCGGTGCCTGCCAGAACCCGGGCATCGTCGCGCCCGTTTTCATGTAGTCCTTGCGGACGTCGGGCGCGTTGCCGCCGCCGATGTTGTAGCGCGCGATGTTGAGGTTCAGGCCGTCCTCGCCGAACAGCAGGTCGACGAGCCGCCGCCGGATCGGCTCGGGGTAACCGCCGGTGGCGTTGGCGAACCAGACCAGGCTCGTCCCCCATCCTTCGAACGGCTGATGCCGGTACGAGGGATCCACCCGGATCGTGACCGAACTCGCCGGCACGTCGGCACTTGCCGCCGTCGGGGCGAGGCCTCCGATCAGCACTGGTGTCAGAGCCAGCGCGATAGCGCCCAAGAGTCTTCTGGCCACAGGCACTTCCTTTCCAGGAGACCACGATCGTCGCGGTGGCTCCTTTGCCGTTCCTCCTGGTGGAGTCGTGAGGATCAGCTCACTGCCTGGCATAGTCACCGGTCAACGAAACGATCAAAAGCGCTCGACGTCGAACGGAATCGAACGATGGCCGGAAAAAGTCCGAAGCTGGCGACCCAGCGCCGTGACCTCATTCTCGCCGCCGTGCGGGCGGAGGGCACCGTCCGGCTCACGGACCTCGTCGAACTGCTCGGCGTTTCCGCGGTCACCGTGCGCCGGGACGTCACGGTGCTCGCCGATCGCGGGCTCGTGGTACGGGTACACGGCGGCATCAGCGCACCGCGCCACTCGGAACGGCCGCGACCGCACTCCGGTCCCGTTCGCGCCGCCGGACCCGCCGTCGCCACCGCGTTCGTCGGGATGGTGGCCCCGTCGGTCGAGTACTACTGGCCCGCGGTCATCAGGGGTGCGCAGGCCGCCCTCGCCGCGGCAGGCGGGCGGCTCCTCACGCGGGCGTCGAGTTACGACCCGGCCGAAGACCGGCGCCGGGCAGGCGAACTGCTCGACCGCGGGGTGCAGGCCCTGCTGGTCGCGCCGAGCACCACCGGCCGCGCGGGCGTCGAGCTGCTGCGGTGGCTGGGCGGCCTCTCCGTACCCGTCGTGCTGGTCGAACGCCTCCCGCCGCCCGAACTGCCTTCGATCGCACTGGACGCCGTGATCACCGACCACGTGATCGGCGCGGGAATGGCCGTCCGTCATCTGGCGGCATTGGGGCACCGCCGGATAGGTTTGGTGCTGTCCCGGCAAAGCCCGCACAGCGAACAGATCCGGATTGGCTGGTGCACCACGCTGAAATCGCTCGGACTCGGCACCGAAGAAGTGCCCACAATGGACATTCCGCCGTACGGTCTCCCCGGCTGGCCGCGTGAGGCCGACGAACTCCTCGATCGGTACCGGAGCACGGGCACGACGGCCCTGCTGGTGCACGCCGACCGGGAGGCCATCGGCATGGTGGAACGCGCGCAGGAGCGGGGTATCCGGATCCCGGACGAGCTCACGATCGTGTCCTACGACGACGAAGTGGCCGCCGTGGCCGATCCGCCACTGACCGCGGTCCGGCCACCGAAGCACCGTCTCGGGGCGCTGGCCGCCGAACTCGCGCTCGCGAAGGCGGACGATCCGATCGACCGGCCGGTACACCGCGTCGTGCTCTGGCCGACCCTCGCGGTGCGCGATTCCTGCGGCTCCCCACCCTGAAATCCAGCCGAGTACACAGTGGACAGCTCACCGCCGGAAAGGAATCCCGTTGACCTCGCCGATCGAATCCACCGACCTCACGCTCGAACAGAAGGCGTCGCTGCTGTCCGGCCGCGACTTCTGGAACACCGAAGCGATCGAGGAGGCGGGTGTCCCGTCGATCCTGCTCTCCGACGGTCCGCACGGCCTGCGACGGCAGGACAGCGAGGCCGACAATCTCGGGGTCCACGACAGCGTGCCGGCCACCTGTTTCCCGCCGTCGGTCGCGGTGGGTTCCAGCTGGGATCCCGAGATCGCGGCTCGCGTCGGCGCGGCCATCGGCAGGGAAGCACGGGCGGCCGGGGTCTCGGTGGTGCTCGGACCGGGCGTGAACATCAAGCGTTCCCCGTTGTGCGGCCGCAATTTCGAGTACTACTCCGAGGATCCGCTGCTGAGCGGAGTGCTCGCCACGGCCTACGTGCGGGCCATGCAGGCTGAGGGCGCCGGCGCGTCGGTGAAGCATTTCGCCGCCAACAACCAGGAAACCGACCGGATGCGGGTCAGCGTGGACGTGGACGAGCGGACCCTGCGCGAGATCTACCTCCCGGCGTTCGAGCGTGTCGTGACAGAGGCGCGTCCGGCGACGGTGATGTGCTCGTACAACCGCGTGAACGGTGTCTACGCGTCGCAGAACCGCCGTCTGCTCACCGACGTGCTGCGGGACGAGTGGGGTTTCGACGGCACCGTCGTGTCGGACTGGGGCGCGGTGAACGACCGGGTCGCCGCGCTCGCCGCGGGTCTGGACCTCGAAATGCCGGGTACCGGCGGCAGCGGCGACGCCGAGATCGTGGCGGCGGTCCGGAACGGGGAGCTGGACGAAGCCGTCGTCGACCGGAGTGTGCGCCGCGTTCTCGGCCTCATCGGCCGGTCGGTTCCCCCGGCAGGCGAAATCGATCCCGACGAGCAGCATGAGGTGGCGAAACAGGTCGCCGCCGACTGTGCGGTCCTGCTGAAGAACGACCGGGACGCGCTGCCGCTGAGCACGCGGTCGGCGGTGGCGGTCATCGGCGAGTTCGCCGCGAGCCCGCGTTTCCAGGGCGGCGGGAGCTCCCACGTCAACCCCACCCGAGTCGACGCCGCGCTCGACGCGATCCAGGAACTCGGCGACACCGTGACCTACGCGAGCGGCCTGGCCGACAACGCCGTCGAAATCGCCCGTCAGGCCGACGTCGCGGTGGTGTTCGCGGGGTTGGGCGAACGGGACGAATCCGAGGGCTTCGACCGGGAGACCATCGAACTCCCGGCGGCGCAGATCGAGCTCATCCAGGCGGTCGCGGCGGCGAGCAGGCGCACCGTGGTCGTCCTCTCCCACGGTGGCGTCGTGTCGCTGGAGGGGTGGCACGACGACGTCGACGCCATTCTGGACGGCTGGCTGCTCGGTCAGGCGGGCGGAAGCGCGATCGCCGATCTGCTCTTCGGGATCACCAACCCGTCGGGCCATCTCGCCGAGAGCATCCCCCTGCGGCTGCGGGACAACCCCAGTTACCTCAACTTCCCCGGCGAATCGGGCCACGTCCGGTACGGCGAAGGGGTCATGGTCGGCTACCGCTACTACGAAACCGCCGAGGTCGCCGTCCGCTACCCCTTCGGCCACGGCCTGTCCTACACGACCTTCGAGACCGGCGACCTCACGGTCACCGCGACGGGCGACGACTCCGCGACCGTCGCGGTGGACGTCACCAACACCGGGCCCCGCGCCGGGAAACACGTCGTCCAGGTCTACGTCGCCACCAGCGCGGCTCCGGTGCGCAGCCCGGCGCGGGAACTGCGCGCGTTCACCAAGATCTCCCTCGAACCGGGCGAGACCCGCCGCGTCGAGCTCACCCTCGATCGGCGAGCTTTCGCCTGGTACGACATCGAACTGAGCCGGTGGGTGGTCTCTCCCGGCGACTACACCGTCCAAATCGGGCGGGACGCGGCGCGGATCGTCGCCGAAACGCCGATCACGCTGGCAGGCGACTTCATCATCCCGGTCCTGTCGCTCGATTCGACGGTCGAGCAGTGGTTCGGCCACCCCGTCGTCGGCCCGGAACTCGGCGAGCTGCTCGCCGCGAGCATTCCCGACGGTCAGGGCGAACAGGCGCGGAACAGCGCCGACTGGATGCGCATGGTCGCGTCGATGCCCATGCGCCAGTTCACCAAGCTCATGGCCTACCGGGGTGTCGAACTGCCGTCCGAAAGCCTGCCGCGGCTGATCGAGCTGAGCAAGGGTGGCGCGTGAGACGCCCCGACGTCGTCGAATCGATTCGACTCCGCACTATCATCGAAGCATGGTCACCATCGCAGATGTCGCCCGAGCGGCCGGGGTCTCCCCGAGCACCGTGTCCTACGTGCTTTCGGGCAGGCGTTCGATCTCCGAGGACACCCGTCGCCGCGTCCAGCACAGCATCAGCGAACTGGGTTACCACCCGAACGCCGGCGCCCGCGCGCTGGCCAGCAGCCGCACCAACGTGCTCGCGCTCGTCGTCCCGCTGCGGACGGACCTGAACGTCCCGGTGGTCATGCAGTTCGTCGCGGGCACGGTCACCAAGGCCCGCACCTACGACCACGACGTGCTGCTGCTGACCAAGAACGAAGGCCCGGACGGCCTGCGCCGGATCGCCGCGTCCGCCATCGCCGACGCGCTGATCGTGATGGACGTCGAGACCTCCGAACCCCGCCTCCCGGTGCTGAGATCCTTGCACCGGCCGGTGGTGCTGATCGGCGTTCCCGCCGACCCCGGCGACCTGACCTGCGTCGATCTCGACTTCACCGCCGCCGGCGCCACGAGCGTCACGCATCTGGCCGACCTCGGCCATCGCGAGGTCGTGCTGATAGGCCCCTCCCCCGCGGTCTACAAGCGCGGCACGAGCTACGCGGGACGCTTCCTGCGTGGCTTCCGCCAGACCGCCTCGAAACGCAAGATCCGCGCGGGCTCGTTCCCGTGCGCTCCTTCTTACGACGCGCTCCGGGCCTGCCTCGACGACGTGTTCGCCAAACACCCCGGCGTCACCGGGCTGGTCGTGCACAACGAGGCCATCCTCGGCCCCCTGCTGTCCGAACTGAGCCGCCGCGGCAAGCAGGTACCGCAGGACATCTCGGTGCTGGCGGTCTGCCCGGAGGACATGGCCGAGGCACAGTCGGTCCAGCTCACGTCGATCGCCATACCGGCCGCCGAACTCGGCAGCCTCGCCGTCGAGATGGCCATGCGGCGTCTCGACGACGGAGGCCAGGGTGAAGTCCGGCTGCTGTCACCCCGGCTGACCGAGCGGGGCAGCACCGGCCCGGCGGCTTCGTAGCTGGTCAAGTACGTGAAGGCCCCCTAGGGGTGTGAGCGGCGAATCGAGAGCCGGGCATGATCTCATGTCGCGAAAGCCACATCTGTGACCCGACACAGGACAGCGAGCGGGGAGGAATCAGGACACTGAACGTCCCGATTCCTCCCCGCTCACCGCTCCCCCTACCGCGTCCCCCCGGTCCAGTGGTTCCCCAGCTGGACAAGGCTCACCGGCACCGGAGCACCCGGCCCGGCTTCGGCCGAGACCACCGCCAGCGACAGGCTGTTCGCGTTCTTGAGCACCCCGGCCGGCAGCACGAAGTCGCGTTGCGGACCGCCGTTGACGTACTGGCCCATGTTCCAGCCGTTGACGAACACGAACACCCGGTACTTCCCTGCCCGCTCCCCGAACCGCAGCGCCACCGAGACGTCCTGGTTCTTGGGCGTGTCGGCCCGGAACGTGGTGCGGTACCAGGAAACCCCCGGCTCCGTGGTGGCGGGCGGCCGCTCCCAGCGCCCGTGACCACCGTCGGGGAGATGCCAGCCCTCGCGTTCGCCGTACAGACCGCCGGCGTTCAGCGGGCCGCGTTCGGCGTCGGTGGTGCGACCGCCTCGGATCTGCCAGGAGATCTTCGCGTCGCCGATCGCCGCCCCGAAGAGGCCGCGCGGCTGTTTGAACCTGGTGTCGTCGGCCGTCCAGTCGTCGTTGTGCCCCATGTTCGTCACGAGTACCGAGAGCCGGGCCGGCTTTCCCTTGGCCAGCAACCCTTCCGGCACGGCGAAGTCGCCGCGGCCGGGATCGGGGTTCACCGGCGGTTCCGAATCGGCTTGCGTACCGCCGAGGGCGGACCCGAGATAGCGCCCGTTGAGCCACACCAGATAGCTGCCGCCCTTACCCGTGATGGCGTTCAGCGACACCTTCTTCTCGCTGCCGTCGGCGGTGAAATCCCCGCGATACCAGACGTTGCCGTTGTGGTAGCCGTACTCGTCGGAGTAGAGGACCGGCAGGGTCTTCGGCTTGATCGGGCTCGCGGTCGTGGTCTTGTCCGCGACCGTCCAGCCCGTCTCACCGGTGGCGGGCGCTTCGGCCCGGTACTGCCAGCCGGACAACGCGGGCAGCGTCACCGCACGCGGCCCAGGAAGCGCGCCCAGCAGCGAACCACTCGGCGTGCGCCTGGTCTCCACCTGCCTGCCGCCGACGACGAGCCGGCGGGCCGGAGCGAAGACCTCGACGTCGCCCGGCGCGTCCGTGTCGGCCCGGAGCACGAGCTTGTCGCCCGCCATCTTGGCCTCACGCACGACCGAGGTGCCCCGGATAAGCACCGGCCCGGCCTCGGTGTCCATCCGCCAGAACTGGGCGGCGGTCTCGTCGGTGCCGAGCAGGAGCAGCATCGGCGGCCGTCCCCCACCCGAGACGAGCACCCTGGCCAGCCCCGAGTGGGTGTAGTCGAGGCGCAGATCCTTGCCGTCGAACGAGCTTCGCACGTCACCTTCCAGCACCCGCACGTTCGGTGCCGACGAATACCGCAGCACCGTCGATCCCTGCTCGCCTTGCCGCCCGTACAACATCGCGACGTCGCGGCCGTCCGCGGTGACGTGGGTCAGGATCTCCGAGTTCGACCACACCAGCCGCTGCCCGCCGAGGTCGTATCCGGCGACCAGGACCTTGGCGTCCCGTCCGTCGACCCTCACCGGCACCGAGTAGTCGCCGTCCGGGGTCGACCAGTCCAAAGTGGTCGAAAGATCCGTGGACGCGCGCCGATCCGCGTGGCGGACGAGGACGAACTGCGTACGGGTGTCCGGATTGGACCTCGCCTGGGTGAAGACGGCCGGGTCCGCGGACTTCGGCGCGGTGGCCGCGTCCGTCTCCCTCAAGGGCGCGACCGTGGTCACGAAGTAGCCCTGACGCTTGAACTCGTCGTACTTCTCGGTCAGCCCGCGTGACTCGGTGATCGCCGCGCCGTAGTCGTAGGAGGTGTAGACGTCGTTGGGTTGCGGCAGCCAGCCCCAGGACGTGCCGCCGTACAGCATGTAGTAGCCGAACATCGTCGCGCCGCTGCCGACGACGTTCGACTTGTAGTACACCTTCATGAAGTCCGGGCCGGTCAGTTCCCGGCACTTCTCGTAGCCCGCGTTGTTCAGGTCGATGGCGCCGGCCTGGTACTCGGCGGCGTAGACCGGGGCGTCGTCGCGCAGCCGTCGGGTGACGCCTTCGCCCCACGTCCCCCACGTATCCGGATCGGGGCAGTTGAACGCCTGCGGATAGTCGTCGACACCGGGGATCTGGACGGCGCCTTGGCCAGAAGACCAGTTCGGCAGATCTCCGTTGCAGCAGTTGTTGTGCACGATCGGGACGTCGATCCCGTCGGCCCTGGCCTTATCCTGGAGCTGTTCCATGTAGAGCGGGTCGACGTTGGCGCCGTATTCGTTCTCCGCGTTGTACGCGATCACTGAACCGCCACGGGTGACCTGGTGGCGGGCCAGGATCGGGTTGATCCGGCCGAGCCATTCCCGGTAGGCGGCGGTGTAGCCCGGGTCGCTCGACCTCGCGCGGCCGTCGACCGTCTTGAGCCACGCGGGAAAACCGCCGCCGGTGGTCTCGGCGTTGATGTAGGGACCTGGCCGGGCGATCACGTACAGCCCGAGCTCCTCGGTCATCCTCAGCAGCCGCTCCACGTCCCGCACGCCGCTGAAGTCGTACACGCCGGGGGCCGGAGAGTGGTAGCCCCAGTGGAAGTACAGCGAGACGCCGGTGAACCCGGCGGCCCGGATCTTCTCCAGCACGTCCCGCCACAGCTCCGGGCTGGGCAGCCGGAAGTAGTGGAACTCACCGGACCACAGCATGATCCGGCGGCCGTCGACGGTCATCGAATACTTGTCGTAGCCGACCTGGTGCTCCCGCGCCTGCGTGACCGGCGCCGCGCTCACCGACGGGACGGGTGCGACGACCAGGCCCAGCAGCATCAAGAAGGCGGCGAAGATCCTCATTGGACACCTTCGATCGTCAAGGCGCTTCCCGTCGCCACGATCGGATCGTCACCCTCGGGGAAGGCCACCTGCCAGGTCGGGGGCGCGGACTCGGCGTCGATATGGACGCTGTCGCCCTCACGGCGGGTGTGGAACGTCGAGCCGCCGACGGTGGTGGTGATCCGGGCGCCGTCCTCCAGCTGGTACAGCCGCAGCGTGACGCCGTCGGCGTAGTCGTAGTCCGGCCGGTCGTCGACCGCGCCCAGCGGCAGGACGGTGTTGGGACGCACGAGCAGCGGGACGGTGAGCATGTCGCAGACCGTGGTCACCCAGCGGGGCCCTTGGATCTCCTCGCCGGTGAAGTAGTCGGTCCAGACGCCGTCCGGAACGTAGTAGGTCACTTCGCCTTCGTCGGAGAACACCGGGGCCACCAGGAGGGAGCCCCCGAGCATGTACTGCCGCTCCAGGTGCGCGCACGCCGGATCGGCGGGGAACTCCAGCGCCATCGCCCGCATCATCGGGACGCCCTCGGCCGACGCCTGTGTCGCCGCTTGCCACAGGTACGGCATCAACCGCGCCTTGAGCTTCGAGAACACCCGCAGGACGTCGACGGCCTCCTCGTCGAACAGCCACGGCACCCGGTAGGACGAACTGCCGTGCAACCTGCTGTGCGAGGACAGCATCCCGAACGCGATCCAGCGTTTGAACAGCGCCGGATCCGGAGTGCCTTCGAAGCCGCCGATGTCGTGGCTCCAGTACCCGAACCCGGACAGGCCGAGGGAAAGCCCGCCGCGCAGGCTCTCGGCCATCGATTCGTAGGTCGACTCGCAGTCACCGCCCCAGTGCACCGGGAACTGCTGGGACCCCGCGGTGGCCGAGCGGGCGAACACCACCGCCTCGTCTTCGCCGCGGTGTTCGCGGAGCACGTCGAAGACGGTCTTGTTGTACAAGTAGGTGTAGTAGTTGTGCATCCGCTCGGGATCGGATCCGTCGAAGTAGACGACGTCCGTCGGAACCCGCTCGCCGAAGTCGGTCTTGAAGCAGTCCACGCCCTGATCGAGCAGCGCGGCCAGCTTGCCCGCGTACCACTCGCGCGCGGCGGGGTTGGTGAAGTCGACCAGCGCCATCCCCGGCTGCCAAAGATCCCACTGCCACACGTCACCGTTCGGTTTGCGCAGCAGGTAACCGCCGGCGACCCCCTCGGCGAACAACGGCGACCGTTGCGCCACATACGGATTGATCCACACCGAGATGCGCAGGTCCCGTGCTTTCAGGCGCTCCAGCATGCCGACGGGGTCCGGGAACGTCCGCGGATCCCATTCGAAGTCGCACCAGTTGAACTCGCGCATCCAGAAACAGTCGAAGTGGAACACGCTCAGCGGCAGGTCGCGTTCGATCATGCCGTCGACGAAGCTCGAGACCGTCTCTTCGTCGTAGGACGTGGTGAACGACGTCGACAGCCACAGGCCGAAGGACCACGCGGGCGGGAGCGCCGGCCTTCCGGTCAGCGCCGTGTACTTGCGCAGGATCTCCTTCGGGCTCGGACCGTAGATGACGAAGTACTCCAGCGACTGGCCCTCGACGCTGAACTGCACCCGCGACACCGCTTCCGAGGCGACCTCGAAGGACACGTTCCCCGGATGGTTGACGAACACGCCGTAACCGGCGTTGGTCAGGTAGAACGGGACGTTCTTGTAGGCCTGTTCGCTGCTCGTGCCCGCGTCGGCGTTCCAGATGTCGACGACCTGGCCGTTGCGCACCAGTGGCCCGAACCGCTCGCCGAGCCCGTAGACCTGGGTGCCCACGCCGAGATCCAGCTGGTCACGGACATGGTGTGTGCCGTCGAGGCTCATGAAGCCCATGCCCTTGGCCCCGCTGGTGGTGAGCACCTTGTCGCCCGCGACGAAGTCGACCTTCCACCCCTCGCCGCGGTTCAGCCGGACCGACAACGAGCCGGCGGTGAGCGTGTGGCCGTCCTCGGAGACTTTCGCCTCCTCGTCGACGGTCGCCAGTTCGAAACTGGGCTCTTGTGGCAACCCGCCCTCGAAGTGCGTGACGCTCACTCCGATCACGTCCGGCATCGGCGACGAGAACCCGACCGTCGCCACCGGTCCCTTCAACAGGTCGCCGCGGTGGCGGATGCGATGGGTCGGCGCGTGCACCACGATCCGGCCGTCCCCCGCGGTGAGGTCGTACACCTCGACCGGATGCGCCGCCTGTACCCCCTCGCGCAGCAGCCAGTAGCCGTTGCTGAATTTCATTTGACCGCCCCTGCCGTAATGCCACGTGTCAACGTCCGCTGGAAGATCAGGAAGAAGGCGATCGCCGGGATGACCCCGAGCAACGCCGAGGCACTGGTCATGGTCGCGTCCATCATCCGCTGCCCCTGAAGCACACCCAGTGCGACCGGGACGGTCTGGGTGTCGTTGGAGATCAGCAGGATCAGCGGCAGGAAGAACTCGTTCCACGTCCAGATGAAGAAGAACACGAACAGCACGCCGAGGGTCGGCTTGCTGATCGGAACCACGATCCGCACCAGGGTCTGCCATTTGTTCGCGCCGTCGAGGTAAGCGGCCTCGAGCAGCTCGTGCGGGAACCCGACGTAGGTCGAGGACAGCAGGTAGGTACCGAACGCGGCCTGGATGATCGTGAAGATGATGATCACGCTGAGCTGCGTGTCGTACAGACCCGTCTCGTTGGCGAGGAAGTACAGCGGGTAGGCCAGCGCTTCCTGCGGCAGCGTGTTCGCGATGAGGAACGCGACCAGGATCCACGTCCGGCCGCGGACCCGCCCGATGCCCAGCGCGTAGGCGTTCAGTACCGAGATCACCACCGCGAGCACCGCGACCGACCCGCTGATCACGACGCTGTTGAGCAGTTTCTGCCCGAAGTCCACCCGTACCCAGAAGTCGATCAATCCCTGCAGGTACACCCCGTCGGGAAAGGACAGCGGACCGTCCGCGGCGTACTCCGCCGGGGACTTCAGCGCGTTCACCGCCACGATCAGGAACGGCGCGAGCATCACGACCGCGAGAACGATCAACGACCAAAGCGTCAGATGCCGTTTCACGCGCGCTCACCCCGCCTCTGGATACGAAGGAAAATCGTGGTCAGGACGAGGATCAGGACCGTGAGCACGGTCGCGATCGCCGCGCCGTAGCCGACCTGGGTCTTCTCGAAGAAGTTCTGGAACGAGTAGTACGACGGCACGTTCGTCGAACCTCCGGGACCGCCCCGGGTCAGCACGTAGATCGGCCCGAACACCTTCAACGCGGCGATGGTGCAGGTCAGCAGGACCACGAAGACCTCGGGCCGCAGCTGCGGCACCGTCACATGCCAGAACCGGCCCCACCACGACGCGCCGTCCAGCTCGGCCGCCTCGTTCAGTGACGGATCGGCCCGTTGCATCCCGGCCATGAAGATCACCACCGGGTAGCCGACCTGGATCCACACCATCACACCCATCACGCTCCACAGCGCGACATCCGGGTCACCAAGCCAGTTCTGGCCGAGCGACCCGAGGCCGACGGCGGAGAGGAGTTCGTTGACCGCCCCCTCGGGCGCCAAGATCCAGCTCCACACGACGCCTGCCACCGCGATCGGCAGCACCTGCGGCAGATAGACGCAGGCACGCAGCACACTGGCCGCCCGCGTCCCGAACCGCTTGGCCACGAAATCGAACAACGCTGCCGCGACGATCAGCCCCAGCACCGTCGGCACGATGGCCATCGCCACCACGAGCCCGAGGTTGTGGCGGAACGACGCCCAGAAGACGTCGTCCGCGAACAACCGCCGGTAATTCTCCAGTCCTGTCCACTTCGGATCGCCGGCGCCGGACCACTGGGTGAAGCTGATGCCGATGTTCATCGCGAACGGCACCAGGATCACCGCGATCAGCAGCAGCGCGCCGGGAATCAGGAAGAGCAGATAACTTCCTCGTCCTCTGGTCATTTCCCGATGTTCGCCAGATTCTCCTCGTAGGGCTTGGCGAGCTCGTCGAGCGCCTGTGACGGCGAGGCGCTCGACGTGATGAGCTTCTGCGTCGCCGAAACATGGACGTCGTAATATCCGGGAGCGGGCCAATCGGGATAGAACGCCAGCTTGTCCTGTGTGGACAGCGTGGTGAAGTCCTCCACCAGTTCCTTCAGCTGCGGGTCGGCGGGCGGCGTCGGGCTGTTCACCACCGGGACACCCCCGGCCTCACGCAGCTTGTCCTGAATGGGCTGGGACATGGTGATCGCGATGAAGTCGAGCGCGAGGTCCCGGTTCTTCGCCCCCTTGGGGATGACCCACATGTTGCCCGCGGATCCCGAGGTCATCCCCGGCCACGGGACCGAACCCCACTGGAAGTTCTTGATGCTCTGGACCAGCCTGCCGTACCACCAGCTGCCGCTGATCATGATCGGGTACTTGCCCTGCATGAACGAGGTGCCCATGCCCTCGGCGTCCACCCCGGCCGAATCCTTGCTGATGTAGCCCTTCTTCACCCAATCGGCGAAGGTCGTCGCACCGTAGGTCCACGCGGCGTCGTGGAAGTCCACCTTGCCGGTGTAGCGCTGGTAGCGGTCCACCCAGGCGCGGTCGGCCTTGGTCAGCGCGAGCTGGTACAGGACCTGGTGCGCCGGGTACTCCGAGCCGCCGATGGCCAGCGGGGTGACCCCGGCGGCGGCGAACTTGTCCATGGCCGCGGTCAACTGCTCGATGGTCTTGGGCGCCTCGAGACCCTGCTGCGCGAACATGTCCTTGTTGTAGAAGATCTTCACGTATTCGGCGTAGTTCGGGACCCCGTACCACTTCCCGGACCCCATCACGCCGTTCTCGTCGTACCGGGCGGTGGTCTGCAGCGCCGGGGTGAGCTGCTTGTCCCAGCCGCGTTTGGTCACCTCGTCGCTGATGTCGGTCAGCAGCCCCTGCTTGGACAGCAGCCCCGCGGTGGCGTTGCCCTTGTTGTATTCCAGGACGTCCGGCGCGTCACTCGAATTCAGCACCATCGGCGCCGTCTTCTGGATCTGCTCGAACCCCTTCTCCTCGAAGGTGACCTTGACACCGGGGTGGCTCGCTTCGAACTGCTTGATAGCTTCGGCCCAGGCCACGCCCATAGCGCTGTCCGGCGCCTCGTAGTGCCACAGCTTCAGCGTTTTCGAATCGCCGCTGCCTGCTCCGGAGCCGCAGCCGGCGATGGCCAGCATGGCGGCCATCGCGGCGGCCAGTAATCGCTTGGACATCAGGGTTCTTCCTCCACGAAAATCGGTGATCGTCAGCCCGTGAGGGTCCACGTGGCCTGGTCGGTGTGAATACGGCCGTCCTTGACTCCGGACACCGTGACCACGTTGGGCCCGGGGTTCAGGGAGACTTCCGGCCAGACGACGGCCCGGTCGGCACCACTGCGGGTGGCGCCGATCTGCCTGCCGTTGACGCGCAGTGTGACAGTGTCGGCGTTGGTGTACACCTTGACGTCGGTCTTCGAAGCGGTTCGGGTGGTCCAGCGGCCGCTCGCGAGATGGACGACCGGACTGTTGGTCCAGTTCGCCTGATACCAGTAGTAGGCGTCCTTGCGGATCTGGCGGTCGCCGGTCACCAGGCCCTTGTCGTTGCGGCCGTAGGTGTCGCCTTCGCTGCGACCGTCGGAGGCGAAGTCGAACATCACCCAGACGAATCCGCCCCACAGATACGGGCGGCTCTCGATGGCGCGCCAGTAGTCCTCGTGGAACGTGGCCTGGTACTCCTCGGGATGCCAGTCCGAATCCGGCACCGGCCGGGCCGGGCGCTCCTCGTGCTGGTGGACACTCGCCCCCGCGCCGTACTCGCTCATGCCGATCTTGCGCCACGGGTCGGCCGCGTGCAGTTCGTCGGCCCACTTCCCGAAGTCCGCGGTCGAGTCGGTGTACCAGCCGAAGTACTTGTTGTAACCGCTGATCTCGGTATGCGAGTTCAGGACTCCGCGGTCCCACACGCAGCAGCTCGCATACGCGGTCATGCCGCTCGTCCGCTCGGCCGTGACCTGACGGGTCAGCGCGGCGACGAGTTCGTTGACCTCGGGAGTGTCGTTCCACAGTTCGTTGCCCAGCCCCCAGAACACCACCGACGGATGGTTGAAGTTCTGCCGGACGAGCTCGCTCGTCTGCTGTTCGGTCGTGGCCCGGAACTCGGCGGACGCGGTCGTGAGGTTGACCAGCGGGATCTCGGTCCACACGAGGAAGCCGTACCGGTCGGCGAGGTCGTAGAACCGCGGCCCGTGCTGGTAGTGCGCGGTCCGCACCGCGTTCACGCCCATTTCGGACATCAGCCGGAAGTCCTCCGCCAGCTCCGGCGGCGAAATCGCGAAACCCTTTCCGATCCGGTCCTGGTGCACGTTCACGCCCTGGACGCGCAGGTGGTTTCCGTTGAGATGCAAGCCTTTGTCCGGCTCCACCGTCACGGTCCGGACGCCGAGTGGCTCGGTCACCGTGTCCACGATCCGCCCGGTTCGCGGGTCGAGCACGTCGACGACCACCTGATAGGTGAAGGGGTCCGTGCGTCCCGCCCAGAGCCGGGGCCGGTCGATGACGAGGGTCTGCGCGACCGGGGTCCCGGCCGGACGCACTCCTGTCGTTCCCTGTGTGACAGGAAGGCCGCGCTCCCCGGTGATCCGGGTCCGGATCTTCGCGTCGCCGCCGGCGAGCTTCGTGGTCACGTCGATCACCGCGCTGCGCGCCGAGACGTCACGCTGTCGCAAGTAGACACCCGGGCCACCGAAGTCGAGCATGTCGACGTGCGTCCGGTCGGTCACGACCAGGCTGACGTCGCGGTACAGCCCGCCGCCCATGGTGAAGTCACCCGACAGCGGCGCGACCGCGGAGTCCGGCGCGTTGCTGACGCTGACCGCGATCAGGTTGTCCCGTCCCGGCCGCAGCACGGAGGTCGCGTCGAACCGGAACCGGGAATAGCCGCCTTTGTGCTCGCCGAGGCGTACGCCGTTGACCCAGACCACCGCGGTGGTGTTCGCACCGTCGAACTGCAGCCAGAGCTTCCTGCCCGCGGCCTGCGGCGGCACCACGAGCGACCGGCGGTACCAGCCGACCCCGCGGTAGTAGTCACCGCCGCCGTCTTGTCCGTCTTCTGCGTTCCAGGTGTGCGGCACGGTCACCCGCGCCCAGGCCGAGTCGTCGAATCCGGCGTTCGCCGCACCGGGCACGTCCCCGCGGAAGAACCGCCAGTCCCGGTCGAGGTCCACGGTCTGACGGCCCGCTCGTGCCGGAGCGGGCGACGCGGTCACGACGGTGCCACTCACCAGGAGGAAAGCCACGACGAGGAGTGAGACCGCCGTCTTGCGGCGGTGTCCGTTGGCCACGGTGGCCTCCCTCGGCATCTGCGGTGATCCGAACTGTCGAAGCGCTTCGACGACACGATAGGACCACGCGGCCGCTCAACACAACGTCTTGACCGGGGGCGGCGGCGCCTCTAGTGTCGAGGCACTTTTGCCCATCGCCCGGCCAGAAGGGTCGTGAAGGCCTTCTTTGACTGGCCTCGAATCCCCCGCTTCATCACCGCATTCCCAGCTCGGTCAAGAGGTCGCCGACGTCGACTGCCGCACCACTCGCGATCGACCGGTTCGCGGCCAGCCCGACCACCAGTGACCACATCCCCGCCAGGTGGTCCGCGTTCTCCCGCCCTCCGTCCAGCAGATCGGCGAGCATGCGCTCGTCACCGCCGCCGTGGCCCGCCCCGACCGGCCCGTCGAAGAGCGTCTCGGGCGGCTCCCAATGCCGCTGCACCGTCAGCCTCGCCCGGCTTCCGGCCTCCTGGTCGGAGCCCGGCGGACGGCTCACCGGGACGTTGCCACGGGCGGCCGGACGGGCGTGGTCGTTCTCCCACACTTCGAGTTCGAGCCTGCCCTCGCTGCCGGTGAACGCCACGCGGTAACCCTCACGCGGCGAGTAGGCGACCAGGTGATAGCTCAGCTGAGGCCCGCCCTCGTACCGCGCGAGCACGGTCATGTCGTCTTCGATGGTGATGCCGCGACCGAAGACGTTCCGATCCCGCAGGTAGTGGTCCTCCTGCTCGGCGTCGCGGTACAACGCGGCCAGCCGGGGAGACAGGCTCAAGTCCAGCGCGAAGGGGTCGTCGTCCGCCCCGCGCTCGCCGGTCGCCCGCTCGTACTCCCGGCGCAGACCACGACGATCGCCGTTGTCCTCGCCGTAGAAGAACAACCGGCCCATCGCGAAGACCGACTCCGGCCTGCCGTCGAGCCACCAGTTCACCAGGTCGAAGTGATGGCTCGCCTTGTGCACGAGCAGCCCGCCGGAATTCGCCTTGTCCCGATGCCACCGGCGGAAGTAGTCCGCGCCGTGCTGGGTGTCCAGCAGCCACTCGAAGTGGACCGAGCCGATGTCGCCGACGGCTCCCTCCGCGAGCAAGTCGCGGACCCGCCGGTGTACCGGGTTGTAGCGGTAGTTGAACCCGACGATCACCCTGCCGCCGGTCCGCCGCCGCGCCTCGAGAATCCGGCGGCATCCCGGCGCGTCCACGGCCATCGGCTTCTCGGTGATCACGTCACAACCCGCGTCGAGCGCGTCGGCGATCAGCTGGGCGTGCGTGTGGTCCGGGGTGCACACCACTACGACTTCGATTCGTTCCTTGTCCAGCATGGTCAGGAACTCCTCCGCCGGATACGACGGGACCGGCGCCCTGCCGGTCTCGTCCACCAGCCAGCGGTTGTGCACGGCCATCCGCGTCCGGTTCCGGTCGCAGAACGCCGCCAGTTCGGCGTGCTCGGCCAGCGCGCGGACGAACAACTCCGCGCGCGACCCGAGCCCGACGATCGCGTACCGGCGTGGCGATGAAGCCATCCTCGATCACCTCCTGTTCGAAGCGGGCGGCCACGCCGGCCGTCACGATCCAGACGATTACTTGAGATAGGAGGCGAGCGGAATCTGCTGATCCCGCACCGCTTTCGCGACCACGCCCGCGATCTGGCTCGCGCCCGCGGCTTCGAAATGCGTGTGATCGTCACAGAAGAAGGCACCGACCGCGCCCTTGCTGTAGTTCCCGTCGTTGGGACACAACTTCAGCGAGTTGTACAGCGTGTAGCTGAGCTTGTGCAGGTCGATCACCGGCACCTGAGCGGCGCGGCCAGCGGCCATGGTCTCGTTGAGGAATCCCCTGTTCCCGACGGCGGTCGCCCCGCTGCAGGTGATCGCCGCGACGGGGGTCAGCAGGACTGGCCGGACCCCGCGATCCTTGGCGGCCTTGACCATGACACCGAGCAGTTCCTGGTAACGTGCCGGGCCCACGTGCCGCGGGCAGGTGCGGCTGCCGTCGTTGATCCCGAATTGGATGAAGAGGTAGTCCCCCGCGTGCATCCCGTTCACCGGATCGAGCATCGACGTCCAGCGCTGGGCGTAGGTCTTCGGGCTGACCACGCATTCCCCGCTGGAATCCATGGTGCTCTTGACGTTCGACTCGTACAGCCACGTCTGCACGCTCCGGCCGCTCACCGCGTTGTTGACCACGGTGACGTCGCCGGTGAACAGCGGATCGAACTGGTTCCCCCAGCCGACCGGGCAGCTGGTCTTGGGGTCCGCCATGGTGGAGTCACCCGCCAGCCACACCTTGATCTTCGCCGCGGCCGGGCCGGCGGCGCCCCCTTGGCTCGCACCGCCAGGGGTACAGACCGGAGCGGACGGCGCCGCCGGGGCGGCCGAGGCGGCGGGCGCCCCGCCGCAGACCGCCACCGGCAACAACGCGCCCACGACAAGGGCAAGAAGCCGTTTCCTCGAAAGAATCCTCATCGGACACTCCTGACTCGGTCACATCGCGAAACTCGGGTGAGGCGGCTGGTTGTAGGCGGTGTTCTGCCAGGCGACAGCGACCCGGTACTGGCGGTCCTGCATCAAGGACGGCCGGGAGATACTCGTCGAATCGGTCGTGGAATAGATGCGGAGCGCCCGGTTGTCGGTCGTCGGCCAGATGACCTCTTCGCGCCAGTCACCGAGGATGTCCGCCGAAAGCGCCGGAGTCGACTTCGTACCGTTGTTGGAGCGGACCCCGGAGGCGGTCAGCAGCCGCGTGTCGCCGCCGGTGCCGTATTTATCGATGTGGGTGCCGTCGAGCAGCTCGCGCTGGGCGTCGCCGTCCCACCAGACCACGAAGTTCATCGAACCGGGTTTACGGCTCGCCACCTGCGCGCCGGTCGCCGCACTGCGCAGCCCGCCGTCCGTCGACGACCAGATCTCGGCGCCGGGATTGCCTGCCCAGACGTCCGCCGCCACGCCACGCCCGGTGTCGCAGCCGCAGGTCGGTGCCCGGTAGATGACCTGGCCGGTCCGGGCGTCGTGCACGTCCATCGACGGCGCGGTCTTGGACTCGTGGACGGTGAACACCTCGAGCCCGGCGCGGCTGGGCACGAGGTCACCCACGTGCATCGCGTCGCCGTGGCCGAACCCGGTCCGGTACATCAGCGTGCCGTTGTCGTCGATGGTCGCCGACCCGTAGACGATCTCGTCCTTGCCGTCGGCGTCGACGTCGGCCACGGACAGGTTGTGGTTGCCCTGACCGTAGGCACCGGTGTTGCTGTTCCCGGAGTCGTAGGTCCAGCGACGGGTGAGCTGCCCGTCACGGAAATCCCACGCGGAGACCACGGAGCGGGTGTAGTAGCCGCGGGCCATGATGATGCTCGGCCGGGAACCGTCCACATAGGCGGTCCCGGCGAGGAAGCGGTCGACCCGGTTGCCGTAGTTGTCGCCCCAATCCGCGACGTTCCCGCGCGCCGGAACGTAGTTCTCCGTATCGAGGATCGCACCGTCGGTACCGCGGAAGACCGACAGGAACTCGGGCCCCGACAGGATGTAGCCGCTCGAATTGCGGTGATCGGCTCCGGCGTTGCCGATCACCTGCCCGGTGCCCGAGCGGGTGCCGTCCGCGGTCTTCACCGCGACTTCGGCCCGGTTGTCACCGTCGTAGTCGAACACCTGGAACTGCGTGTAGTGGGCGCCCGCGCGGATGTTGCGCCCGAGATCGATCCGCCACATCCGCGTACCGTTGAGTTTGTACGCGTCGAGATAGACGTTCCCGGTGTAGCCGGACTGCGAGTTGTCCTTGGCATTGCTGGGATCCCACTTCAGGATGATCTCGTACTGGCCGTCCCCGTCGAGGTCGCCGACACTCGCGTCGTTGGCGGAGTAGGTGTACGCCTCTCCCGACGGAGTCGTGCCGCCCGGCGGGATCTGCAACGGCACATCCCTGGTGGCGGCCGCGATACCCGCGTCGAAGGTCAGCGATTCCTCGGCACTCGCCGCGGCGGTCCGCTCTACGCCGTCGACGACCGCCCGCACCGAATAGCGCGCGTTCGCCGGGGCTCCCTTGTCCTGGTAGGTGGTCGGCCCGCCGACCTCGGCGACCTTCACGCCGTCCCGGTAGACGTTGAACCGGACGCCGGGCGGATCATCGGCCAGGAGGCGCCAGCTGACCCGGTTGCCCTCCGCGCCATGGACGTTGAGGACACCCCGGCCGAGTTTGTCCGGTGCCGGTGCTCCGGCCGCCGCGACGGCGGCCGGCGCCAGCGCGACGGTCAGCGCGCCGACGAGGGCGACTACGAGCGTACGCATCGATCACTCCAGTTCTCTGGTTTGTTTCAGCCCAGCAGCGGCGCGAGCCGGTCGGCGATCTTGCGGTGACCGGTGTCGTTCGGGTGGACGTTGTCGGCGGTGTCGGTGGCTTCGTCGATCCAGCCGGTCGTGTCGATGTAGCGGACCTTCGTGTCACCGGCGTCGGTCACCGCCTTGACCGCGGCCTTCGTCTCGGTGATGTAGCGCTTCCGGAAGGTCTGCATCGCGTGGATGGTCGCGTTGGGGTACTTCGCCCGGACGTCGCGCAGCAGGGTCACGTACGCGCTGCGGAACTGTTCCGAGGTCACCCCGTGCCCGACGTCGTTGGTGCCGAGATTGATCACCACGGTGTCGGCTTGGTAGCGCGAGAAGTTCCAGTTCGGCGAGTTCGCCGCGAGGCCGGTCCGGAGGAATCGCTGGCTCATCCCGATGCACCCGTCGGAAGCCGGGTACAGGCACGCCCCGCCCACCGCGATCTGGGTGTGCCCGGCACGCAGCCGCTCCCCGACCAGCCAGCCGTACGCGGTCAAGGCCTGCCTGGAGGAACGCTGTCCGACGGTGATCGAATCACCGATGAACTCGATGACCCGCGACGGGACCGTCGGCGCCACGGTCTTCGCGCCCGGATCGAGGGTGACACCTTGGAAGACCGCGTCGCCGTGGTACGAACCCGCGACCGGACGGTAGGACACCCGCAGGCTGTGCGTACCCGCCGTGAGCGGCTTCGGCGTCAGGTTCACCGTGCCACTGACGTTCACATAGGACACGAACGGGCCGCCGTCGATACTGGCGAACAGATCGATCGTCCCCCGCTGGCGCAGTTTCACCGTGGTCCCGGTGAAACCGACCACGACGTAGGCACCGGCCCACTCGGAGACATAGGCACCCGCCGACCGTGTGTCCCATCGGCCGAAGTACTTGATGTTCGAGTCGGTTGGCGAGCCGTCCCCCGTCGCGGCGGCGACCGGTGGTGCCGCCGCGGCCATCGCGACCGCCGCCAGCACCCCGGCGAAGACCGCACGGACCCTTGGCCGTCGCCGTGGAGGGCCTGCGCTCAGCTTCAGAAAGCGCTTTCTCTCACCGAACCGTGACGCCCATCTGGTTCTCATAAGGCACCCCATCGAGCCTGCAGAGTTACATGCGAACGTTTCGACGATGTTCGAGGGATTCACTGCGGCGACAGTGAAATCTCCGCTGCCAACGGTGGTTCAGGAGAGTGCGGCGAGGTCCCGGCTTTCACCGTTGCCCCGACGATGCTAACCGAGGAGAGACACCGAGACAATGGTTCGCTCGTTCGCCCGGTTTTTGGTGACCGGTTCGCGAACGCCACCTGACCGGCCTGTTGACAGTCACCGCCGAGCCTGTTTACCGTCGGTTCGGAAAGCGCTTTCCGAACTTGTCGAGAAGTGCGTTCCCCCATCCCTGCGAACCCAGGCCGGCATCGTGGCCCGCCTGGGCGGGAGGATCCAACATGACGAAGAAAACCCTACGTGCGGCCATCGCCGTCACCGTACTGGCGGCGGCGACCGTACTCGGTTCACCACCGGCGACCGCGGCACCGTTCGACCTCGCCGGCTGGGCGACACAAGGAGGCGGCACGACCGGCGGCGGCAGCGCCGCACCGGTGACCGTCTCGACGTCGTCGGCGTTGATCGCGGCGATGAAGTCCTCGAGTCCGGCCGTGATCCGGGTTTCCGGGTCGATCGCCATCTCGGGAATGCAGAAGGTCACGGCCAACAAGACGATCGTCGGTATCGGCTCGGGCTCCGCGATCACCGGCGGCGGGCTCAACGTCGCCAACGCCTCCAACGTGATCATCCGGAACCTGAACTTCCACAACTGGTCGGACGACGCGATCAACGTCCAGTATTCGACCAGGGTCTGGATCGACCACAACAGTTTCTCGAACGGCTACGACGGCGCCGTCGACGTCAAACGCGCGTCGGACTACGTCACCGTGTCCTGGAACAAGTTCAGTTCGCATGACAAGACGATGTTGCTGGGACACAGCGACGACAACGGCGGCGAGGATCGCGGTAAGCTCCGGGTGACCTACCACCACAACTGGTTCGCGGGCACGAACCAGCGCCACCCGCGGGTCCGGTTCGGCAACCCCGTCCACGTGTACAACAACTACTACGCCAGCGTCGGCGCCTACGGCGTCGCGTCCACAATGGAGGCCGGTGTCCTTGTCGAAGGAAACTTCTTCGAGAACACGAAGGACCCGTTCCACCGCGGCGAAGGCAGCTCGCCCGGCGGCAGCCTGGTCGCCCGCGGCAACCACTTCGTCAACTCCGGTGCCGGTGACGCCGGCGGCAGCGTGAAGAGCATTCCCTATTCCTACTCCCTCGACTCGGCGTCGAACGTCGCTTCGGTGGTCCGGAACGGGGCAGGCACCGGCAAGCTCTGACCCGATCGACCTGACACCGTCCAGGGTTCCGGTGAGGGGTGGGCCGGGTTGGTCGTGAGTGGCGATTCGGGTTAGAGCGAACCTCTCCTAGGTAGCTACGCGTGGCCTGCGGCTTTGCTCGCGGGAAGTACATGATGGCCTCCTTCCTTGCGCCTAGCGCCGTGAAGGAGGCCTTCATGTACACGCGCCGCTGTTGTGACTGATGGTGCTACTGGGGCTTGTGATGTCGTTCCGGGTTCGTGAAGGACTCCTTGAGGGACTCTGGGTCCCTCAAGGAGTCCTTCACGGACCGGCCGCTACCCCGGCTCACCCGCCGTAGGTACCCAAAACACCCTTGGCTAGAACCCGAATCGCCACTCAGGACCCTCACTGCACGAGTTGCTCTAAAGGCGGCTTCGGCGCTGGAGCAGCGGCGGGGGCCGACTCGTTGCCGTGAAGGCCTCCTTCCCTACCCTCAAGGTAGGAAAGGAGGCCTTCACGGACTACCCTCAGGCAAGGCAGGCCGAACGAGCCCTTGACTGTCCACAAGAGACACATTGCCCCCGGCTCTGGTACCGCCGCCTAGTTCCGCCCGACTCCGGCCTTCCCCAGCACTTCCCGCGGCACCTTCACCGTGGCATCCAGCCTCGGAACAAGCGTAGGCGTCCAGCCGACATCCGTCCCGAAATCCGGATCGAACGCCGCGTTGTGTGCCGCGACCACGTCCACCGGCCGCCCGTTCACCAACGTCCCGGTGGCATGGAGCGCCGTACCCTTCCACCATTTCGCGAAGGTACTCGGCTCCACATCGCGGGCCGTCACGAAGAAGTTGTTCTCCGCATAGAGCTTCGACTCGAAGCCGACGCCCCAGGAGTACTCGTACTCGGCGGCCGTCGGGATGACGTACAGGTTGTTATACACGTGCACCTGCCCGAACCGGACTCGCGGAGCGCGTGAACCGAGGTTCTCGAACAGGTTGTGATGCAACGTGACCCGCAGCTTGCCGACGTCGACGCCTGGCCGGTCGGTGTTGCCGATCAGCAGTGATTTGTCGTGATCGTGGAAGTTGTTGTAGGACAACGTCACCAGATCAGCACCGTGCACGACGTCGAGCAGGCCGTCGTGCATCTCGTACGGGCGTCCGAAGTAGACCGGACGTTCGGTGTTACCGCCGTCGCTGAATTCGCACCGGTCGATCCACACGTGGGTGGCGCCCGACAGGACTAGGTTGTCGTACTCCGAGTTCCAGTTGCCGGTCTCCCCGTCCAGCGGATCCCACTGCGGGAAGCAGTCGTGGGCGTCCTCGAACCGGAGATTGCGGACGATCACGTTGTCCACGCCTGACGCGCGAAGGGTCAGCCCCCGGAAGGTCGCGTCGTCTCCGAGACCGACGATCGTGGTGTCGGAGCCCACGTCGATCACGACCCGGCTCGCCTGGTTGGCCTGCGACCTCGTGCGCGCCTCCTCGAGCGGCCCCGAAGGCGCGACCTTGCCCCAGGTGGCCGGGTCGTATTGCCTGAGATAGGAGGACAGGCTGTACCCGGGATCGGCGTACTGCTCGCACGACAACGGGCGGTCGAGGTCGTCGGCGTTGCCTTCGATGGTGCCGCGTACTTGGACGATCTTCGGGCCGTCTTGGCGCAGGGCGGCCACGAGTTCCGAACGGGTGTCCACTGTGTACACATGATCGCGGGCGGCGGCCGAACCACCGGTGGTCCCGGTCGTGGCGGCGGCCCAGCCGTCGCGCGGACCGAGGGTCTGACGGCCGAGGTGCTCGAAATCGGCGCTCGCGGGCGCCGCCGAAACGAGTCCCAGAGCGAGAACGAGCGGAAGGATCCTGGCGAGCATCATCTGTTCTCCTCGAGCCAGCGGGGACGAATTCGCCGAGCGAGATAGTCTTCGATGCGGTCCTCCTCCCAACGGCCGGCGGCGATGACGGCGTGGTGGGTCAGTCCGAGTTCTTCGCCGGGTTCGAGCAGCAGCGGCTCGTGGAACGTCACCGCGAAACTGACCACGGGGAACGGCGTCGTGCGGACGTACCACGGCGTCGGGTACACGGGATTCGCCGGGCAGTCCACGAAGACCACCGTGGACGCGCGGAGGCTGACGTCGTGCAGTCCGGTGTACGCGAGCCACGCCGCACGCGTCCCCATCGCCTCGTCGTCCCGGACGCCGGTCGACGTGCGGACGTCTCCGCCGGTGAAAGACCTCGGCCCGCGCCAGAACAGCCCGCCGTAGCCCGCTGTCGACCTTCCTTCGGTCACCGGGCTTCCCCAGCGCAAGCTCGCGCCGCTCGTGTTCCGCACACAGGTCTTCCAGGTGAGCAGCCAGGAACCATCCACGAGGTCGACATCACTGATCTCGATGGTCCGGTCCTCGGCCAGCCAGTGCTCCCCCGCGCTGGTCTCCCAGTCCAGGTGATGCCGCAACCGCACCCGGCCGTCCTCGCACTCCGTGTGGTGCCACCGCACGTGACGCGTCGAGCCGTTGTTGTCCAGCGGGACGTAACCCCGGTCGCGGACGAACGTCCGGCCACCCCAGAAGTTCTGCCCGGACAGGTTGGCCGCGGTGAACTGCACGCCGTTGTGCCAGGGGTGATCGTGCGGCCGGACCGCGCTCACCACGTCGCCCGCCGTCGTCCTGAGCGGATGCAAGTACGGCTTCGGCGATTCCGGGCGCGGGACGTCCGGTTCGAAAACGTACTCCACCAGATCGACGTCGCCGGCCGAGACGCGTACGCGACCGGCGCCCTCGGACAGGCTCAGCAGGCCGGCGGCGTTCGTCACGTCGCCCATGGGACGCCCAGTTCGGAGAACAGGGCCATCTCCTCGGCCACGGATTCCACGGATTTCTCCACTCCACGCACGAGGTAGCGGCGTTCCGATCCCGCGTCGGCGAGATCGACCCATTCCGACGGGATGGGTTTCGGCCCGGGGTGGTCACGCACAGCTTCGACGAAGGCCGTGAACGCCCGCGTCCGCGCCAGCGGTGCCACCAGTGAGGTCTTCTCCTCGACGTGCCGGACGAGGTCCCGCAGCAGTTCGACGGGAAGTCCGGCACGCACGGCCTCACCGTTGATCTCCAGCCGGTCCGACCGGTACCACCATCTCGCGGTCCCCTCGGTGCCGTGCAGCACCACATACGGCTCGAAGACCTGGTCGGCGCAGAGCGTGGCCGCGGCGACCACGTCGACGCCGTTCTCGAAGCTCAACCGCGCGCACGCGGTGTCGTCGGCCTCGATCGGCCTGGCGCGGTGGAGTTCGACGTCGATCCGCCGCGGCAGCAGGCCGGCCGTGCCCGCCACGAGAGTCGCCGTCGCCACCGCATGGGCGAAAGGATTGGTCAACGACCCGTCCACAACGGACACTCCATTGAGGACACGCCGTCCGGCCCAGCCGTTGCGGCCGTAGTACGAGTCCCGGCGGATCCACGCCCCGGCGGTGCCCACTCCGCGCGGCTCGCCAACGGCCCCGGCCGCGACAGCGTCGCGCAACACGGTCAAGGCCGCCGACCCGAAACTTTGGAAGCCGACCTGACAGGACACTCCCGCGGCACCGGCCCGCTCCGACAAGAGGTCGAAGGCGGCCAGGTCCAGCACGGGCGGCTTTTCCAGCAGGACATGACATCCCGCGTCCACCGCGAGGAGCGCGGCGGTCAGATGCGTATGCGGTGGGGTGGCGATCACCGCTATGTCCGGCGCAGCCTGACTCAGCAGCTCCCCGATGTCCCGGGTGAGCACGGCGTCGGGCGGCAGAAGGCCCGTCGACTCCGGTGAAGGTTCCCGCACGTCGCAAGCACCGGCCAGGACGATCTCCCCGTCGTCGTGCAGGGCCCGTGCCCGGCGTAGGTGCACCAGCGCGTATCCGGCCGTCCCGAAGACGACCACCTTCGGCGCGGTCACGGAGCCGTCCCCGCCGCGGCCAGGATCAGCGGCCCGGCGACGACCAGCAGCATCAGCGGCTGCATCCAGACGACGACCCCGGCCACACCCGCCGCCGCCGCGAGCAACGCCGAGCGGCGCAGATCCAGGCTGAGCCGCAAAGCCGTCCGCAACGCCGCACGCCATCCCTTTCCGGGAATCACCACGGAGCAGGTTCGCAAGGCCACGACCACCGACGCGGCGAGCAGGAGCACGAGCACCACCGCCAGCGGCTGTCCGCCGGGAAGACCCGCGCCGAACAGGGCCAGGTCGGCGCACAGGACGGTGATCACCACACCGGCACCGACGCTGAACGGGACTCCTCCGGACAAGTGGCGGACGAACGCGTCGCGAAAGGCCGGGACCAGTGGTGGCGAGTCGCCGTCCCGCCACCGGCGGGCCACGGCACAACCGGCCGCGAAGGCGGGGCCGGCGGTGACCACGGGCACCGAACCCAGGCACACCAGCATGCCCAGCAGAAGGCAGTCGGAGAACTCCGTCAGCCGGTCGTACCGCGTCGCCTTCATCGACCTCACCCCTTCATCCCGCTGGTGTTCACGCCTTCGACGAGAAGCCGCTGGAACACCAGGAAGAACAAGACGATCGGCACAAGCGCCAGTGCCGACATCGCGAACATCGCGCCGAAGTTGGACTGGCTGCTGGTGTCCACGAACAGCCGGAGCCCCAAGGGGACGGTGAACTTCTCCGCGTCGTTGAGGTACACCATCTGCGTGAAGAAGTCGTTCCACGTCCAGATGAACGTGAAGATCGACGTCGTGACGAGCGCCGGTTTCGCCAGCGGCAGCACCACGTTCCAGAAGGTCCGGTACACGCCGCAGCCGTCGATGGTGGCGGCTTCGTCGAGCTCACGGGGGATGCCGCGCATGAACTGCACGATGAGGAAGACGAAGAACGCCTCCGTGGCGAGCAGTTTCGGCAGGATCAACGGCAGGAAGGTGTTGGCGAACCCGGCCTGCTTGAAGATCACGTACTGCGGGATCAGCGTGGCGTGATGCGGCAGCATGAGGGTCGCGATCATGAAGACGAAGAGCGGACCGGAGAACCGGAACCGCAGGCGCGCGAACGCGTACGCCGCCAAGGTGCACGAGATCAGGTTGGCGAGCACCGAGCCGAACGCGACGATGAAGGAGTTCAGGAAGAACGTCCCGAACCCGATTCCCGCCGCGCCCTCCCAGCCCTGCCGGTAGCCGTCCAGCACGATCTCACTGGGCAGCAGACTGAGACTGGACAGGACTTCGGACGGTGGCTTGACCGACGCGAAAGCCAGCCACACCAGCGGATACAGCACCACCACGACGGCGGCCACGCACAGGACGTGCCAGATGATCGTCTTCAGCCGGACGGTCATGATTTGGTCCCCGAACGCTCGTCGCCGTAGAAGACCCAGAGGCGGGCGGTCCGGAAGATCACGGCGGTGACGAGCGCGATCACGGCGAGCAGCACCCACGCCATCGCCGAGGCGTAGCCCATTTCGAAGTCCTCGAATCCCGCTTGATACAGGTACAACGTGTAGACCAGCGCCGAATCGGCCGGACCACCACGGCCGCCGCCGATCACGAAGGCCGGGGTGAACACCTGGAACGCGTGAATGGCTTCCAGCACCAGGTTGAAGAAGATGACCGGCGAAAGCATCGGCAACGTGATGTGCCAGAACCTCCGGACGGCGCCGGCACCGTCCACTTCGGCCGCTTCGTACAGCTCGCGCGGGATCTGCTTGAGCCCGGCCAGGAAGATCACCATCGGGGCGCCGAACTGCCAGATCGTCAGGAGGATGATCGACCAGAGCGTGTACGCGGGGTCGTCGACCCAGCTGGGGGTGTCCCAGCCGAACCCCTCCAGCAGCGCGTTCACCGACCCTCCTTCGGTGAACATCGCCCGCCATACCAGCGCGGCGGCCACACTTGCCCCCAGCAAAGAGGGAGCGTAGAAAGCCGCGCGGTAGAAGCCGTTCGACGCGGCGCGCGTGTTCAGCATCATCGCGATCAGCAGCGAAACGAGCAGTTTCAGCGGGACCGCGATGAGGACGTACAGCAGCGTCACCTTGACCGACTGCAGGTACCGGTCGTCCTCGGTGAACATGCGGACGTAGTTGTCGAGCCCGATCCAGCTCGGCGCGGTGAACAGGTCGTATTCGGTGAAGGACAGGTACAGCGAGACGACCATCGGCCCGACCGTCAGCGCGACGGCACCGATGATCCACGGCGCGAGGAAGACGTACGCCTGCGGCTGATGATCGACCCGGCGCCGCGCGGTCCCACGGGGGCGGCGATCCCGTGGGGCCGTCGGCGCCACCGACTCGGACGGCGGTGTTCCACGAAGGACGGTCATGCCTATTTCAGGTCCTTCTGTGCTTCAGCCATGAACCTGCTGACGGCGGCGTCCACGGTGAGCCGCTCGAACGCGACCTCTTCGTAGGTGCGCTGCAACAGTTTCTGGATGGCGCCCGCTCCCTTGGGCGGTACGGCGGGTGCGGGGCCGAGCTTCGGTTCGATAGCCGCCTCGTAGGCGAAGATCACCTTGTTCGTCCCGGTCGCTTCCGCGGCCAGCTGACCGCGGATCTTCAGGTTCGGCGGCAGTCCCCGCTCCGCGCCGAGGATCTTGCCCGCCTCGGGGTCGTTGATCAGGAAGTTCACCAGTTTCGCGGAAGCCTCCTGCGCCTTGCCCCTCGCCGAGACCGACAGGAACATCGACGGACGCCGGTACTGGCCGGTGTTGGCTGGATCGTCCGTCGGGTAGGGCGCGACGGCGAGATCCTTGCCGTGTGCCTTCTGGTAGCCGGGATATACGCTGTCATAAGCGAATTCCGCGCTCGTGAGCTTCTTGCCCAGCGGTGACTGCTCGGGTGAGGTGTTGTTCGACGCGGTCACGTCGGCCGCCGATCCGGCCTTCGTGGTCCGGAACCTCCCGGCGAGTTCCCAGAAGGCGCGCAGGTCCTCGGCGCCGAAACCCAGTTCGCCGTTCGCGGTGTAGACGGACTTCCCGTGCTGCCGCAGCCAGATCTCCAGCGCGCTGTCCAGCAGCCCGAAGTCGGTCACACCTCGTTTCGTGAACCCGCTGGCGGCACTGACCTTCTCGGCGGCCGCGCGGAATTCCTCCCACGTCATCGGTTTGCTCGGATCCGCTCCGGCCGCCTGGTACGCGGCCGGGTCGTACACCAGTGACGAAGCGTTCTGCGCCCACGGGACGGCGAAACGCTTGCCGCCGAGTGTCCCGGTCGCGGCCAGCTCCGGGTTGATGTCGGCGAGCGACACCTCCTTGCCCGCGCCCTCGTTGAGGTCCAGCAACACCTTCCGCTCCCCGTACTCGGACAGGTAGCGGGTGTCCATCGTCATCACGTCCGGCGGGTTCCCGCCGGCGGTCTGCGTCGCGACCTTGTCCCAGTAGGCGTTGTACGCCGAAAAGGTGGTGTTCACCTTGATGCCCGGGTTCCGTTGTTCGAACAGCTCGACGGCCTTCTTCGTGATCGTCGCCCGCCCGTCGCTGCCCCACCAGGCGAAGGAAATGGTCACCTCGCCACTCCCGCCGTCCGCACCGGATCCGCACGCGGCCAGCAGAGGCGATACCGCGAGGGCGAGGATCGCCGACCGCAGCCGGAATCTCCGTGAGCTCATGCCCAGCTCCATCCCCAGTCACCCAACACACACAGTCGCGCAACTTGCACAACTTTCAGAAAGTATGACTGTGAGCGTGAACCGTAAAGCTGGCGCAAAGCCGCTGTCAACGGCCGAACAGGTGGCTAAGCAGTCGATTGACAACGGATGTCGCAGCGCGCGATCATGTCATTTCTTTCTGCAAGGGAGCGGGGAGGAGTACGGCATGCGCCAAGATCTCGGCGGGCCGGTGTCCGCCGACCACACCATTCCGGACGTCGGTGCCCCGCGGGCCACGGCGTCGGGCGTGATCGGCGTCCTCGTCGCCGACCTGACGGACCCGTGCTCCGCGCGGATCATCGACGGCGTTCAGCAGCAGATGTTCCTCGCCGACCACCTGGCCCTGGTGTGCAGCACCGGCAACGACCCGCTCCGGGAGCTCGCGCAACTGGAGCGGCTGCGACGGTTGCGCGCCCGCGGTGTCATCCTCGTCGGCGGCGGCGTCCGCGGCCTGCGGCACCGGCTCGAACTCTCCAGGCTGCTGAAGGACTTTCTCCGCCGCGGCGCCGATGTCGTCCTCTGCGGCAGGCCGCCGCTCCCCGGGCTCCCGCAGGCGACGGCCATCACCTTCGACTACATCGGCGGGACGATCCGGCTGATCGAATTCCTGACCGGCCTGGGTCATCGGCGGATCGGCTACCTCACCGGGCCATCCCACGACACCGCGACCAGGGAACGCCTGCGCGGGTTCCGCACCGCCACCCGCGAGCACGACCCGAGCCTGGTGGTCGAGGGGGCGTTCACTTGGGACTCGGGCTGGCGAGCGACTCAGGAACTGTTGCGGCACAACGAGGTCACCGCGATCGTCGCGGCGAACGACCTGATGGCGCGAGGTGCGCTGGCCGCCGCCCGCGCACTGGGGCACGCCGTCCCGGGACAGCTTTCCGTCGCCGGCTTCGGGGACGCCGGATTCTGCCGGGACACCCGCCCACCGCTGACCACCGTCCGGCTTCCGCTTCAGGAGGCCGGCGTCGAAGCGGGACGGCTCGCCTGCGGTATCGGCGCCCGGCCGCGGACCGGAGTACTCCGGCTCGGCAGCGACCTGGTCGTACGGCGGACCACCGGCGTCACGAAATGACGGGCACCCGGTGAACACCACGCCACCACCGGTTCGGCCCCGCCCACGGCACCCCGAGTTCCGAGAAGAGGGCGAGCCGTTCCGCGGCGACGGCGACCTCTTCGGCGATCCCTCGCACCACCGGATGCCGTCCCGGTCCCGCGCCGACACTGCGGATCCAGCCGTCGGGGATCGGCGCGGGCTCGGGCGCGTCCCGCACCGCCTGCACCACCGAAGCGAACGCTCGGGTCCGGCTCAGCGGGGCGAGCAACGGGATCCGTTCCGGATCTCGCCGGTGTTCGATCAGATTGCGCAGCAGATCCGCCGGGGGCGCGACGGGGATCCGCTCGTCGTTGATCTCGAGCCGATGGGTCTTGTACCAGAACTTCGCCCGCCCGCCGGTGCCGTGGACCAGGACGTAGGGCTCGTGATCCTGTTCCGCGCACAGGGAAGCGGCCACGACGATCTCCGGACCCTGGTCGAATTTCAGCCGCAGGCAAGCGGTGTCGTCCGCTTCGAGATCCCGGGTGCCGAACAGTTCCAAGGCGATGTCCGACGGATCCTGCTCCTCCACCCCGGCCACCAGCAGCGCGGTGGCCACGGCGTGCGAGAACGGGTTCGTCAGCGCCCCGTCGACCACCGCTTCGCCGTCCAGCCACCGGCGGCCGGCCCACGGATTACGCGCGTAGTAGCCGTCGGTGCGGACCCACGCGCCCGCCGCGCCGACGCCGGTGACCTCACCCAGCTCACCCCCGGCGATCGCGGCCGTCAGCGGCGGCAGCGCGGCCGACCCGAAACTCTGGAACCCCGTCTGGCAGATCCGGCCGGAGCGGGCGGCGAGTTCGGTCAGCGCGAAATACCCGTCGAGGTCGAGCACGGGCGGTGTCTCGATCAGCAGATCTCCACCGGCCAACAGCACCGACTCGGCCACCGCCCGATGCGTATGGGGAGGCGAGGCGACCACCACGACATCCGGGCTCACCATCCGCATCAGCGCGTCGACGTCCCGGTGCACGGGGGCGCCGTCGGGGAGCAGGTCGAGTGCGGCGGAAGACGGCTCGCGGATGTCACAGAGCCCGGCGAACTCGATCAAGCCTTCGTCGTGGAGGTCACGGGCTCTGCGGACGTAGGTGGCCGCGTATCCCGACGTGCCGACGACAGCAAGGCGTGCGGTACCCGCCATTGGGTCTCCGATCCTGCGAGTTTGCGCGTTTTCTGCGAGCAAACCGTACGGGTGAGATCTTCTCGATGTCAAGGACGAAATCGCAGGTAGAAGGCGGTTTTACGGGCAGGCGGGAGGACGGCGCGGCGTAGCGAATTGACAAGGCAGCAGACCATTTACATGATGTTGTGCAAGTCTGCGCAAAGGGAGTTTCGTGACCGTCACCATCTACGACGTCGCTCAACGGGCGAAGGTGTCCATCTCCACGGTCTCCCGCACCTTCACGACCCCTGATCTGGTCAGGGCCGAGACCCGGAACCGCATTCTCGCCGCGGCGGGCGAACTCGGTTACTCCCCCGTCGGCGGACCTCGCAAACCGGCGAAGAGCACCGGCCAGATCGGGATCATCGTCTCCGATCTCGACAACCAGTTCTTCACGGGCGTCCTCGACGGCGCGCAGGCCCGTGCCAGGCAGGACGACACCGCCGTCCTGTTCGCCAACAGCGGCCAGGACCCCATCGTCGAGGAGAACCTCGCCCGCAGCATGGCCAAACAGGTCGACGGCCTGGTGCTCTGCAGTCCCAGCATGTCGGACGAGCAGCTCCACGAACTGGCCGCGCACACCTGGATGGTCCTGTTGAACCGGGAAGTCGAAGGCATCCCGTCGGTGGTGGTGGACAGCCCGGGCGGGATGCGCCAGGCCGTCCAGCACCTCGCCGCGCTCGGCCACCGGAAATGCGCGTTCATCGGCGGGCCGAAGGATTCCTGGTCCTCGGCCGCCCGCAGACGCGGCTTGCTGCCCGCCGCCGAAGAACACGGGATCGAGATCGCGGAGTTCGGGCCGTTCCCCGCCCGGTTCGAAGGTGGATTGCAGGGCGCGGATCTCGCGCTCGCCGCCGGCGTGACCGCGATCGTCGCGTACAACGACATGGTCGCTTTCGGCGTGCTGGCAAGGCTCAACGCTCGCGGGGTCCCGGTACCGGACGAGATCAGCCTGGTCGGCTTCGACGATCTCGTGTTCGCCGCGATCTCGGCTCCTCCGCTGACCACGGTGGCCATCCCGGCCGAGGCGGCGGGCCGGGCCGCGGTCAACGTCCTGCTCGCCCTGCTCGAAGACGACCATCGGGTGGCGGCCAACCAATCGCTGGACACGTACCTCATCGTCCGGGCCACCACCGCTCCACCGTCCGCGGGCCAGCACTGAGTCCTCTGTCGGCCACCGGATCGATCCCCTCGACGTTAGCGTTAACACCACGGGAGGCATTCACGTTATCGACAACGCTCCGGCGGTCAAGAAGAAACCGAGTAACGGTCCAATCACGACCCGTGCTCGCGGACTCAGCGCAGGGTGCTGTCGCGGAGCACGACCTCTCCCTTGACCCGGATCACCCGCTTGCGACCGCCCTGCCGTTCCTCGTCGAGCACCAGTGACGCGGCCATCCGGCCCATGTCCTCCAGCGGGAGGCGCACCGTGGTCAGCGTGGGCGCGAGATCCCGCAGGGACGGGATGTCGTCGAAACCCGCGATCGCGACGTCCTCCGGGATGCGGAGGTTCCGGTCACGGGCGGCGGCGATCGCCCCGATCGCCATCACGTCGTTGACCGCGAAAACGCAGCCGGGCCGCCTTGTCCGATCGAGGAGTTCGTTCATCGCCTGGTATCCGCCGTCCCTGGTGAACTCGCTGGGCACGACGACCTCGGCCCGCCTGCCCCGTTTGGCGAGTCCGTCGACGAAGCCGTCGACGCGGTCCCGCGCCGTCAGCAGGTTCTTGGGCCCGCCGAGAACGGCGAAGGAACGATGCCCCAGTTCGGTCAACGCCGACGCCAGTTCCCTGGCACCGGACCGGTTTTGGGGCAGCACGGTGTCGGCACCCAGCTTGTCCTGGCCGATCACCGCCACCCGGCCGCCGTCGGAGACGAACTCCGCGATCGCCTCGGTCAGCCGCTTGGTGTGCCCGCTGTCGGTGGTGCGGCTGCCGACCATCACGATGCCCCGGACCTGGCGCGCCCGCATCGTCGTCACGTAGCGCAGTTCCTGCTCCGGCCGGTTCAGGGTCGTACCCAGCATCAGCTCGCCGTGTGGTTCGACCACGGCGAGCGCGGCCGCCGCGATCACCGAGAAATACGGGTCCTGGATATCGGCGACCACGAGACCCACGACGTCGCTGCGGCCTCGCGCGACAGCCTGCGCGAAGGCGTTGGCGGTATAGCCGAGCTCGGCGGCGGCCGCGAGGACACGCTCGCGGAAACGCGTGCCCACAACACGTTCACTGCCGTTGACGACCCTCGACGCCGTGGCCAGCGAAACGCCGGCCTTCTCGGCGACATCCGCCAAAGTGATCTGCGAACCCACGCCGCCCCCGCTCCGGAAACCGGTTTCCCATCATAACCGAAGCCGGGCCGATCCTCACGGAACACTCTGGCGCGTGGCGACCCCGGCCACTACAGTGCACTAACGCGATTTTTTCTCACGTTTCCGGATCGGGATGAGCGACCAGGTTTGCGGTCCTACCTACCGAGGTGAAGCCATGAAACGAATTCTCTTTCTCCTGTCGGCGCTTCTGCTGCTCGCGCCGATTCCGGCCGGAGCGGCCGCGGCCGAGTCGCCACTCTGGTTCGACAACGGATCCGTCGGAGTCTCCGGTGAGGCGTTCCGCGACGAGCACGGCCGCGAGGTGGTCCTACGCGGGTTCAACGTGTCCGGGGAGGCCAAGCTCGCCGAATTCCGGGGCCTGCCCTTCGCGACGGTGGACGACGCCCGGACCTCGGCAGCGGCCATGCGGCGGCTGACCGGCGCCAACGCGGTGCGGTTCCTGGTGACCTGGGCGTGGATCGAACCGGAACCGCGGAAGATCGACCGGGCGTACCTGGCCAAGGTCACCGAGCAGATCTCCGCCTTCTCCGCCCAAGGAATCCGGGTCTACCTGGATTTCCACCAGGACCTGTACTCGAGGTACCTGTTCAACCCCGGGAGCTGGTACACCGGTGACGGCGCACCCGCCTGGCTGATCCGCGCCGGTGGCTATCCGCCGGAATCCTGCGGTATCTGTTTCCACTGGGGACAGAACGTCAAGAACAACCAGGCCGTCACCAGCGCGACGTACGACTTCTGGCACAACCGGGAACTCGCGACCGAGGCGGGGCCCATCCGGATCAGGGACGAGTTCGTCTACCAGGCCGGCGAAACCATGCGTTACCTCAAGGAGAACCTCTCCCCCACCGCCTTCCGGCTCATCCTCGGCGTCGACCCGCTCAACGAGCCCTACGCCGGGCGCTACGACTCCGGCCAGACCGGCCCGACCTGGGAGCGAGACCTGCTTTGGCCGTTCTACCAACAGTTCCGCGGCCGGATGAACCAATCGGGCTGGGGCGACAAGGCGGCTTTCGTGGAACCGCACATGTTCTGGAACCAGAACGTGGACCTCGTCGCCGAACCCGGCGGACTGACCGGCGTACCCACGCTCGGCAACCGGTACGTGTTCAATTCGCATTTCTACGACGGAAAAGCGCAGTCAGGGGTACTCAAACCCGGGTTGGCCAAGGACGGTGAGTACGTCAAGGACTTCGGCCTGATCCGGGACCGTTCCCAAGCGCTGAGCACGGCCGGGATCGTGTCCGAGTTCGGCCACCCGGTCGCCGGCTTCACCTCCGACAAGACACCCACGGTGCTGAAGGCGATGTACCAGGCACTGGATTCCCGGGTGACCGGCGCGAACTGGTGGTCCGGCGCGGCGGGCTCCGGACGGCCGTTGTCCGGCAGCCAGTGGCATTGGGACATCTACTACAACCGCCACCACGAGCTGATGAACGACAACCCGGACAAGGTCCGCACCGAAGGCGACGCCATGAACGACGAGCACTTCTCCGCGGTGCGGACCGACGGTGGCGACGCGCAACTGACGATGGACGGCAAACTGGTCGACCGAGTCTTCCCCCGCGCCGTCGCGGGTGACACCAAAGCCTTCACCTACGAAGACCGGGCTGTCGCGGCCTGGAACCGGATCCCCGATTCGATGCCCGCGCTCAGCCGGGTCGCCGGCACCGGACAGTACGGGGTGCTCGTCTGGCGCTCCAACGGCGGAAAGGCACCGACCGAACTGCATCTGCCGTCGTCGTTCTCCCACGCGCGGACCACCGTCGTCAGCGACCTCGGCTCCAGCACCGGCCTGCCGGCCTACACCGGCGCCGAACCGGTCTCGGTCGCTCCTGAACCGGGAGAGCCCGGCGTGAACCGGCTGATGCTCTCCTCCGCCGACAGCGGTCGCGTGCATTTCGCCTTCGTCGGCAACGGATCCGCGGTGGCTCCCGCCGACCTGCGGGCCGCGCAGGCGGAGCTGGCCACTTGGGTGGCAACGAAATTCCCGTGACCCCGGATGCGGCACGACCCTTGCGGAAAGCGCTTTCCCGCTCGTACTCTCTCCACCAAGCCCGGCTTGCATGCTGAAGAGGCTTTCCCGCGGGGATAGCCGAACCAGGAGGTACGACCGGAGGTTTTCCATGAGCAGCAAGGGATGGCGCCGCGTCTTGTCGAGCGGAGCCGAGGCGAACGGCGAGGAAACCGTGACAAGCACGGTCAAACTCTCTGGCTCGCGGGACTACGGGATGAAACGGATCATCCCGCAGGGCCTGGGTGGCAGCGAGAGCCAGAAAGCGGTGTTCGAACTCGCCGATGGGGCCACACTCTCCAACGTGATCATCGGCAAACCCGGCGCCGACGGCGTGCACTGCCTCGGCACCTGCACGCTGCGCAACGTGTGGTGGGAAGACGTCGGCGAGGACGCCGCCACTTTCAAAGGCACCTCGGCCTCGCAGACGATGACCATCGACGGAGGCGGCGCGCTGAGCGCGAGCGACAAGGTCTTCCAGCACAACGGTCCCGGCACGATGATCATCCGGAACTTCGCCGCACAGGGCATCGGCAAGCTCTACCGTGCCTGCGGCGACTGCAGCAACAACCCGCAGAACCGGCACGTGCGGGTGGAGAACGTACGGATCGAGATGTCGGCGAAGAACGTCGTCAGCATCAACGTGAACTACGGCGACACCGCCCGGCTGAGCAAGGTCACGCTGGTCGGGGACAGCGGCAAGAAGGTCTCGATCTGCGACAAGTACAACGGTGTCAAGAAGGGTGACGGTTCGTCCAAGAAGGTCGGCACCGGGGCGGACGGGAAGAACTGCATCTACTCCGCTTCGGACATCATCTACAAATAAGGTTGAACGCCGGGGGCATCGTGTGTCCCCGGCGCCTTTTCGTTCGCGTGCCTGATGTGTGGGCACGTAGTGAAGGCCTCCTTCCCTACTCTCAGGGTAGGGAAGGAGGCCTTCACGGGCTTCCCGGCTTGGGGTGCCAGTCGCGAGTGGTCATTCGGGTTTCTCTTGAGCGGTAAGCCAAGCACGTTCTGTGGACATGATGAGGGGCCCGTCGCCGGTGTGGCTGGCGGGCTCCTCGGGTTCTACGGGGTTAAGCGGTGGCGCGGTGGAGGGTGTTGCGCCGGGGTCTTCGTAGCGGATCCAGGTACTGGGGTGGTGTGAACTCGGGTCGTCCGTCAGCGGCCATGCGGACTTGCCAGTCGCCGTGGTGGATCAGCCGGTGGTGAAAACCGCACAGCAGGGTGAGATTCCGCAGGTCGGTCGGGCCTCCGTCGGCCCAGTGATCAATGTGGTGGGCGTGGCAGTGCTTGGGCTGCCGATGACAGCCGGGGAAGGCGCAGCCGCGGTCGCGGATGTTGAGTGCTCGGCGTTGCCCGGGGGTGACGAATCGTCTCAGCCGTCCCATGTCGAGGGGTTCACCAGCGGCACTCATCACCACGGGCAGCATCAGGCAGTCGCAGGCGGCGAGTCGTGCCTCGCGGGCGGTCATTTCGCCGACGAAGTCCAGGCACGCTGTCCCAATCCCGGTCTTCAACTCTTCAAGGCCAATGGTGACGTGGAGCAGGGTGCGGTACCCGCTGGTTCCGGGCTGATCCGGACAGGCGATCGCCAGATCCAAGATCTCGGCGAAGGCGTCACCCTGACGTTCCGGTTTGGTGCGCGGATCCGCTTGGCCGAACTCGTCGACCGGGCGTGGTTTCGCGTAGGCGTCGAGAACGGCGGCGGTGCGGGCACCGAGTTCGTCATCCAGCAGGCCGGTCAGTTTCCAGAAGCCGTCTTTGCGGCGTTCCAGCGTGACTTCCCGTGCGGGCTGGGCGGGTTCGGGGTCCTTGGGTTCCTTGCCGTCGGGGGCGAGCCAGGCCAGCAGGTTTTCTTCTGCCTGTCTGAGCTGTCTCGGCCCTGCCTCGCAAGCAAGATCAGCCAAGATCTTCTCCGCACACTTCCGATCTTCGGACGACACCTCCGCCGGGATCTTCTTCAGAAACTCCAGAATCTGATCGATCCGATGGTCCCCGATCGCACCATCAGCAGCGGCCGCGGCGGTGGCAGGCGCGAACGCCGGAATCTCCGTGCCATCGAGTGCGCGGGTCGGGTTCAGTGCGATCGCGCGGCGCACGATCGGACCCGCCTCGCCACGGGTCAATCCCGCGACATCGGCGAACCACGACACCGTGGAACCATAGCCATACAAGTCTTTCGGGCCGCGAGACTCGATCTCCGCCAGAAACTGCCCCAGCGCGGCGGAGGCAATCCGGATCACCTGCAGGGACTGCTGCACGCCATGGCCAAGCTCCAGCTTGCCAGCGCGCCACAGCTCCTGCGGCAACTCGGGAAGGAAAGTCTCGGACACCCCTCAATAATACCAAACAACGGTCGAACATGTGTTCGTAATTTTACGTAGCAGTGAATCGGCGCGTTGACCACTGAAGGGTGATATCGCCAGGTAAGCACGGCTAACTCACCGTACTGAGTCGACGCCACTTCACTTTGGTAGGCGACGTTTGTTCGTCGAACAACACGTGAAGCACGCATTTAGTCGACTAAGAGGCTCCGGCACTTGATGCGGTGGGTTGATCTTGAATGTCCGGTGGTCGGGCAGGCACGGGCATAGGTAATCATGAAGTTTCTGACGCTACGTGATCACCTGGACTGCCCGTGCCTGCTGTGCCATCTTTCCTCATCGACCCGCTCTGGGCCGAACTGGAGGCACTGTTAGGGCCCCGTCCGGAGTTTTCTCCGACCCATCAGTGGGGGTGTCACCGGCGCCGGGTTTCTGATCGTGTCGTGTTCGAGCACATCGTCGCCGCCCTGGTGCACGGTTCGGGCTACGAGATCATCGCCAGCCGGGGATGTTCCGATCGCACCATCCGCCGCCGGGTCGCTGACTGAGCCGGACGTGGTCTGGGACAGAAGCTCCACAAGATCACTCTGACCGCCTACGACAAGATTATCGGGCTGCAACTCGATGACCTCGCGATCGATGGCTGCATCACGAAAGCCCCCTGTGGCGGGGATAAAGCAGGTTCGTCACCGGTGGATCGCCGCAAAGGCGGCCTGAAACGCTCCGCCGCCACCGATGCCGGCGGCGTACCCGTGGGCATCGTCTCAGCCGGAGCGAATCGGCACGATTCACCCTTGCTCGATCCCACTATCAAGGCTGTCAAAGAACAAGTCGGTGCTTTACCGCATAAACCGTTGGCGCACCTGGACCCCGGCTACGACGGCCAGCCCAGCCGTGACGTGCTCACCGACCACCACCTCGACGGCGAGATCGCGAAAAAAGGCATTCCCAGCCCTATCCAGGTCGGAAAACGCTGGGTCGTGGAACGCACGCACTCCTGGATGAACAACTATGGCAAACTCCGCCGCTGCACCGACCGCGACGGCGACATCGTCGACTTCTACCTCTACCTCGCCGCCGCGTTCGTCACCCTACGTTGCCTGATCCAGCAAGCCCGCCAGACCTACCGCTGGCACGGCCGCCCCACGACCCGCCGACTCAAATAGCCCCTATTGCCGGAGCCTCTAAATGCGGATTTCCCCGAGGTCGATCACCATGGACAGCGAAAGCCGTCTCCGTGGTGACGAAACCGTTGCCCGACTTGACGGTGCACCCACTCGCCTCGGGCAGGATCTGCTGCGTCTTCCGCCGTCCCATCGTTTCGCCACCGAGCGGGGCCATCGCCGTGGTGCGCGACCCGCCCGGCCACAAGCCCCGCTGTCGACGACTTCCTCGCCGCGCTGCTCCAAGCGAGGGACGACCAGCCTTGACATCAGCGTCCCGTCATTCATACATTCGACGTCACTTTGTATGAATGACGGGAGTTGATCCGCATGCGGCTCGGCAAGACCGCCGTCGTCCTGGGTGGCAGCGCCGCCGGTTTGTGCACCGCGGGAGCGCTCGCCCCGCACTTCGAGGAAGTACTGGTGCTGGAACGCGACGAGCTTCCGGCGGAAGCCGAACACCGGCGTGGCGTGCCGCAGAGCAAACACCCGCATTTCCTGCTGAACTCGGGCCGTCGCGCGATCGGGGAACTCTTCCCTGGTTTCGAAGACGACCTCATCGCCGCGGGCGGCCTGCATCTGATGCCGTCCATGGACGCCGCCTACCTCGACGGCGAGGGCTGGTCGGCACGCAAACGCGGCACGATGACGATGATCTACAGCTCGCGGATCCTCATCGAACGCGTGCTGCGCGACAAGGTGCGGGGCCTGGCGAACGTGACCATCCGCGAAGGGGTCGCGGTGAACGGCCTGACCGTACGGAACGGCGGCACCCTCGACGGAGCCGTCACCGGTGTCGATTTCTCCACCCCCGACGACGCCGAGCATGTCGACGCCGACTTCGTGGTGGACGCGATGGGACGCGGTTCCTCGGTCAGCGGCTGGCTGACGGCCGCGGGCTGGCCCGAGCCCGAAGTACGGACCCTCGACGCCAAGGTCACCTACACCTCACGCTGGTACGACCTGCCCTCCCCGGCGGAGCGGCCTCCGTCCTGGTGGTGGCGGCACCTGGTGATCATGCCGACCCCGGACAAGGGCGAGCACCCCGCGGAACACGAGTTCCTGGTCAACTTCTTCCCCATCGAAGGCAACCGCGCCATCGCCTGCATGGGCTCATGGGGAATCGAGATGCCTCGCACCACCGACACGTTCGTCGAAGCGGCCCGCCGGGTGCGGACGCCGTTGTTCGCCGAGGCGATGGACCGGTCCTCCCCCACCTCGGAGGTGCACCTGACCCGCTCGACCGGCAACAAATGGCGACGCTACGACCTTTTGCGCACTCCACCGAAGGGTTTGGTGTTCGTCGGCGACTCGATCTGCGCGTTCAACCCGTTCTACGCGCAAGGCATCAGTTCCGCGGCGGGTTCGGCGTTGCTGCTGCGGGAACATCTCGCGCGCGCCGACCGCCTCGACGTGAAGTTCTCCTCAAGATTCCTTGCGGCGCAGCGCAAACTGCTCAGCGTCCCGTGGAGCCTGGCGATGGCCAGGGACGGCGGCTACGAATGCGCGGCGGGGACCGAGAAGCTGCCCGAATGGCGACGACGCGTCGTCGCGGCCATGTCGAGCCCGGCGTTCAGCCTCATCGTCGGTGCGGCTCGTGAGGATCCGGTGGTCGACGACCATTTCGCCAAGGTGTTCAATCTCGACGAGTCGCTGGGTGCCATGCTGCGGAACCCTCGGGTGCTGGCCGGGCTTCTGCGCTACCGCGTCCGCGCCGCACTGGGCAAGCACCGGGTCCCGTTCGGCTTCGATCCGCAGGCCGAGCCACCCGCCACCGATTACTCGCCGGACAGCACGGCCACCGCCTCGGCGTCGGTACCCGCGCGATGAGCGCCGTCTGCGGGCCGGAGGCGGAAGCCGTCACCCGCGATCTCGGCTTCGATTGCCACGACGTCTCTCCCGTGGTCTCCCTCCGCTTCCCGTGGGATCTCGCCGAGCCGACGATGCCGCTGCTCGAAATCCTCGTCATCGGCGGCGCCGTATTCGCTTTGGTGCACGCCATTCGCCGCCACCGCTCAGGCGATTCGACGAACTTGGCGCTGTGGTTCGCTTCGCTCGTCTATCTCTTCGTGATCGAACCTCCGTTGTACTTCCCGGAGTGGTTCGGTCTCGAGCGGCAGTACGGCTTCATCTTCGCCCACAACCAGTTCACCGTGCAGTTCATGTGGGATCGGCTGCCGCTCTACATCGTGGCGTTCTATCCGGTGATCAGTCAGGTCGCGTACGAACTCGTGCGGTCACTCGGGATTTTCCGGCGCCGCGGCGCGCTCACCGGATCGGTGGCCGTCGCCTTCGCCTGCCAGGTGTTCTACGAGGTCTTCGATCACCTTGGCCCGCAACTGAAATGGTGGGCCTGGAACTGGGACAACCGGATCGTCAACCATCCCGCGATGGCATCGGTGCCGATGAACAGCATGCTGTTGTTCGCTTCCGTCTCGATGGGGGCCATGACCTACCTGGTCGTGCGGTTGACCGGCGGCGCGCGAAGTGGCCGCTCGCTGGTCCTGCGCATCCTGGTGGCCGGTGTACTCACCCCGCCGACGATGGCGATCGCCGGTATCCCGTCGAGTTTGTTCGGCGGGGACGAGCCCAACACGACCGCACAGGCTTGGGTCCTCGGTATCGAGCTCGCCCTGCTCTGGGTGGCGGGCACGTGGATTCTCGTTTCGCATCTGCGATCCCCGGATCGCGGGCAGGGTGAACCGCTGTCCGCCTTCGCCCGCTTCTATCCCGCCCTTTACCTGGGTGGCATGGCCGCGTTCTGGCTCAGCGCGCTGCCCGCGTACTTCTCCGCGAAGAACGGCGTCACCGAGGACGGCACCCCGATCGGAAGCGGCCTCTACGCGCTCATCTGCTTCCTCGGGGCGGGTCTGATGCTGGCCGCGGTGTACCGGAAGGCACCTGCCACCGGCTGAAGCGTTCCCCTCGGGGAAGATGGAGCGCATGGGGCACCATGGATGGCAGGGCAACCCACCCGGCACCGAAGACGAAGCACGCCGCCGGATCGTCGAGGCGGCGACGGCCTGCATCGACCGTGCCGGGCTCGCCAAGACCAGCCTCTCCGACGTCGCCGCGGAAGCCGGCGTGACCCGGCAGACCGTCTACCGTTACTTCCCGAGCCTGGCGGAGATCCTCCGCGCCGTCGCCTTGGCGGGCGTCGAGGAGTTCGCCGGGCGGATGGAACGCCATCTGGCGTCGTTCGGCAGCGCCGCCGAGGCGGCCGTGGAATCCGTGGTGTTCGCCGTCCGGACGGTCCCTGAAGAGCCCTACCTCGGCCTGCTCCTGGAAGCGGGCGAGACCGACTTCTTCACCGTCGAAGTCGCCTCCGCCCCGGCCTTCGCCCTCGGCGCGCGGATACTCCGGAACGTGCCGGTCGATTGGGCCGCCGTCGGTGTCACCACCGACGAGGAGCTGCAGGGGCTCGCCGAGATCCTGATGCGGCTCTTCCTGTCTTTTCTGCGCTACCCCTCGGCGGCGACGCTCAGCGACGACGAGCTGCGGAAACTCGTCCGCCGGTGGATCGGACCGGCGTTGGGCGGATGACCGGGCCTGATCCGGGTCAGCGGGCGGGTTGGAACAGCTCGACGAGATTGCCGGCCGGGTCGGCGAGCAGGATCTGACGGCCGCCGGGACCGGCGACGACGTCGCTGAGGAAGTCCTGCCCGGCGTCACCGAGACGGGCGATCTCGGCGTCGAGGTCGTCGACGACGAGGTGGATGCGGTTGCGGCCCGCGGTGTTGACGTCGTCGGGGGTGGCACGCGCACCCGAACTCGCGGGCCCGGACAGCAGCAGCCGCAGCGGTCCGCGGACCACGTCGGCGAAGGCGGGCGCGGCATCGGTGTTGAGGGTGAAGCCGAGCCGAGTGGTGTAGAAGTCGATGGCGGCTTGGACGTCGTCGACGAGGTAACGGACGCTGGCGGTCTTATCTGGTGTGGTCACGGCGAATTCTCCGATCCATTGGTAGCGGCGAGAACGGGCAGCAGATGCCGAACGCGGGTGTCGATTTCCACCGCGGCCCGCTCGAAAGCGGAATAGTCGGTGTCACCGGCCGCCGCCGGGTCGCGGATGCTCCAGTGGACCCGGCGCGCGTGGTGGCCGGGCTCGGGGCAGACCTCGCGAGCCTTGTCGCACAAGGTGATCACGTGGTCGAACCGGCGAGCGTCGAGGGTGTCCAGGTGCCGGGGGCGTTGTTCGAACACGTCGACGCCGAACATTTCGCGCAGCACCCGGACGGCGCTGGGGTGCAGGCTGGATTTGGGGCGGCTGCCGACGCTGGTCACGGCCACCTGACCGGCGGTGTGGTGGCGCACCAGGGCTTCCGCGATCGGTGAGCGGGCGCTGTTTCCGGTGCAGACGAACAGCACGGCGACCTGGCCGTAACGCCGACCGTCCGGCGGAGCGGGTGGTGCGGTGTCCCGGCGCAGTGCCGGATGCAGCGCGGCCCCGCTGCCTGTCAACGCCTCGGCGCAGCGATCCAGATCCAGGTGGTAGTAGCTGTCCCGGCCGTCGAAGCTGCTGCGCGTCGCGGCGACAAGCCCGCCGTCACGCAGCAGCCGCAGGTGATAGGACACCAGGTTCTGCGGCTGGTCGATCCGCTCCACCAGCTCTCGCACCCGGTAGTCACTGTTGGCGAGTTCGGCCAGTAACCGCCACCGCAGCGGATGAGACGCCAGTCGGACGAAGGCCGGTGGATCGAAGACTTGCCCTGTGGGCACCATGTGTCGAAGTTTACATCAAATGAGCTTGATGCATCAACCTCATTTGATGCGTTTTCGGAGCGGCCGACTTGCCGGGCTGATACTGGACCGGTTATGCATGAGTCATGCAAGCAAGGACGGCGAATCTGCTCGGTGCGGCGGCGCTGGCCGTATCCGACCGGATACTGGCGGATGCGCACCGGAAGGTCGGGGTCAGCGCCAGCGGCGCGGCGGCACTGGTGGTGGCGTCGACCGGTCCGGGGTTGAGCGTGTCCGAGTTGGGCCGCCGGGTGGGACTGAGCCAATCGGCCGCGGCCCGCATGGTCGACTCGCTGGAGCGGAGCGGGTTACTCGAACGGCGCCCTCGCCAGGGCCGGGAAGTGGCCGTCGAACTCACCCCGGAGGGGCGACAGGCGGCGAGCACCCTCCTGGAGGCGCGCGGCGCGGGACTGACCGGCTTGATCGAAGAGCTCAGCGCGCAGGAGCAGGACCAGTTCGCCGATCTGCTGGGCAAACTGCTGACCCGCCTCTACGCCGACGTCGGCAACGCCGATCTGTTGTGCCGGCTGTGCGACAGGGCGAGCTGCACCGACGGCGCGGTGTGTCCGGTCGGGCAAGCGGAGCGGTCTCGCTAGTGATTCGGGCCGCTAGTCCGTGAAGGCCTCCATCCCTACTCTCAAGGCAGGGGCCCGGCGAAGTCGGGATGCTGCAGGTCGGTGACCTCTCGGTCATGGCGCAGGGGACCACCAAGAACAGCGCCGACCAGCAACTCTGCGACTTTGCCGGGACCCTGCCCTCACAGTAGGGAAGGAGGCCTTCACGGACTTTCCTGGCTCACGTGAACTACCACGATGGCCGCACTACCGGGATCACCCGCTGTGGGACCGGGAGCGAGCCAAGGTCAGCCCACCGAGGAGCAGGGCGGCCAGCCCGATGATCAGTGCCACGAAGGCCCCGGCCAGCCCGTTGCCGGTCCCGATGCCCCCGTCGGAGGTGGCGACCACCAGCCCGGCCAGGACCATGCCGACCGCGGCCGTCACGACGGCCACGATGGCGCCGCGCCGCCCGGAGCCGCTGCCGAAGCGGCCGGCGGACCGAGCACGGGCGAGCCCACCGGCGACGACACCGATCAGACCGAGCACCCCGGCCACAATGGATCCGAGCCGCCCCGGGCTCAGTGTGTAGATATCGGCGGTCTGCTGGGCGAAGACATGAACGGACATGAGTTCTTCCTTCTCTCGGTGACACGCCGATCCTGTCCGCCGCACCCACCACTCGTCGTCGCACGGACGTGGACATCGGGCACTGCCGTCACCGCGGCAGAAACCCGGGAACTACCACGGACGCGGTAGTCGTGTGTGGTCTTCGCGGAGGATCACTTCGAGTCGCCGTCCGGCTAGGGTTCGGAGATGCGCAAGGCACGAATCGGTGCGAGAGACTGGGCGATCGCCGCCGGGGTGCTGGCTGTCCTCGTGGTCACGGTGATGTCCCGCCGGTCATCGGACACGAGTCTCGAGCCGCTCGGCTACGCGTTCTTCGTGATCGGAGGCGTGGCGCTGGCCGCGAGCCGCCGGGCGCCCGTCGCCGTGCTCGCCACGACGGGGCTGACCGCGCTGGCCTGCCAGCTCGTGGGTTTCGACGTACCGGCCGTCGCGTACTTGTTCGCGGTGTACGCGACGATGCGCGCCGGGCACCGGATCGCCACGCTGGCCGGTTCGGTGGTCATGGTGCTCGCCCTTCCGTTCGCGATCCTGGCTTCTGCGCGCGTGTTGTCCGTGGGCGAGGCCTTCATCCACAGCCGCGAAGTCCTGCAACTGGCCTGGCTGATCGCCGCCGCGGCGGCGGGTGAGGCGCTGCGTCAGGCCGAGCGACGGGCCGACGAAGCCGAGCGCACCCGCGAGGAGGCCGCGCGACGCCGGGCCGACGAAGAACGCCTGCACATCGCCAGGGAATTGCACGATTCACTCACGCACCAGATCTCCGTCATCAAGGTGCAGGCGGAAGTCGCCGTCCACCTTGCCCGCAAACGAGGTGAAGAGGTGCCGGAAGCGTTGCTAGCGATCCGGGAGGCAGGCCGTGAGGCTGCGGGCGAACTGCGCGCGACCCTGGAGGCGCTGCGCGATGACGCCGAACATCCGCCGCGTGGCCTCGACGCCGTCCCGGACCTGGTGCGGCAGGCCAGAACGACCGGACTGGACGCGAAACTGACCGTCGAAGGACAGCGGGCCGACGTACCGGCCGCGGTGGACCGGGCCGCGTACCGGATCGTCCAGGAGTCCCTGACCAACATCACCCGGCACGCCGCCGCCGCTTCCGCTTCGATCCGGATCGGCTACCGCCTGGACACGCTCGTCATCCAGGTCGACGACGACGGGAAAGCCGTTCCCGGCACCGGCTCGGTGCCCGGCGTCGGGCTGCTCGGCATGCGCGAACGGGTCACCGCGCTCGGCGGCCGTCTCCGGGCCGCGCCACGCGGCGACGGCGGCTTCACGGTCGAGGCCGAACTCCCCGTCGCGCGGTCGTCGTGATCCGGGTCCTGCTGGTCGACGACCAGCCGCTCATCCGCAGCGGATTCCGCGCCCTCCTCGACGCCGAAGACGGTATCGAGGTCGTGGCCGAAGCCGCGGACGGAGGTGAAGGGGTCACGCTGGCCAGGAAGCACCTGCCCGACATCGCGCTCATCGACATCCAGATGCCGCTGGTCGACGGCATCGAGGCGACCCGGCGCATCGCCGCGGACCCGGCGCTGGCTTCCGTGCACGTCGTGATCCTGACCAACTACGGTCTGGACGAGTACGTGTTCAAGGCGTTGCGGGCCGGGGCCGCCGGATTCCTCGTCAAGGACATCGAGCCGGAAGACTTCCTGCACGCGATCCGCGTCGCCGCGCGCGGTGACGCGCTGCTCGCTCCGTCGATCACCCGCAAGCTGATCGACCGGTACCTCACCCTGCCACCCGCCACCGGGACCGTCGCCGGTCTCGCGGAACTGACCAACCGCGAACGCGAGGCCGTCGTCATGGTGGCTCAAGGCCTGTCCAACGACGAGATCGCCGCTCGGATGGTGATCAGTCCGCTGACCGCCAAGACCCACGTCAACCGGGCCATGACGAAACTCCACGCCCGTGACCGCGCCCAGCTCGTCGTACTCGCCTACGAATCCGGACTGGTCGCCCCTGGGGCGAAGGCCTCAAGACACGAAAGTCCGTGAAGGCCTCCTTCCCTACTTTCAAGGCAGGGTCCCGGCAAAGTCGAAATCTTGCTGGTCGGAGACCTCTTCGTCATGGCGCAGGCCGACGTCTATGAAGGAATTGGGACGTTGAGTGTCCCAATTCCTTCATGGACACGGGGTCGCACCCCGGTTGCGAAGCTTGATCAACAGAACTTCAGGGGCATGCCCCTGAACCCGGTACACCTCGAGTGTGGAGGATTTGGGACGTTCACCGTCCCAAATCCTCCACACTCGCACCCCACAGGCATCAGCGATGCCACATCCAGACCACCAAGAACAGCGCCGACCAGCACTTATGCGACTTTGCCGGGGCCCTACCCTCAGAGTAGGGAAGGAGGCCTTCACGGACCTTGGCTGTGGCCGGGAGCCGCGTCCCGGATGGCGTCCACGATGAACTGGTAACCCGTGCACCGGCACAGGTTCCCCGAGATTCCCTGCCGGATCTCGGCGTCCGTCGGGGCGGGGTTCTCCTTCAGCAGTTCCATCGCCGTCGCCAGCATCCCGGGCGTGCAGAATCCGCATTGCAGGCCGTGGTGCTTCCGGAACGACTCCTGCAGCGGACTCAGTTCGCCGTCTGAGGCGAGTCCTTCGATGGTGACGATCTCCGCCCCGTCCACCTGGACGGCCAGCAGGCAGCACGAACGCGCGCTCGCGCCGTCGAGGGTGATCGTGCACGAGCCGCAGACGCCGTGTTCGCAGCCGACGTGCACCCCGGTGAACCCCAGGTCGTGGCGAAGGAAGTCGGCCAGGGTCCGCCGCGGTTCGCAGTCCGCGCGGTAGGTCCGTCCGTTCACCGTCAGGGTGACCGTGATCATGCGCGCTCCTTCGCTCGCGCGATCGCCCGCCGGGTGAGGACCGCGGTCATCTCGCGCCGGTAGCCGGCCGGTGCGTGGAAGTCGCTTGGTGGATCCGTCGCGGCGGCGGCGAGATCGGCGGCGACGGCGATCGCGTCGGCCGTCAGTGCGCTGCCGACGAGTGAGTCCTCGGCGGTGGTGGCCCGGATCGGCGTCGGGCCCGCGCCGCCGACGGCGATCCGCGCGGTTTCGCAGACGTCGCCGGACATCGTCACGGTGACGAAGACGGCGACCAGCGCCAGATCGCGGCTTCGGCGGCTCAGTTCCTCGACCGCGTGACCGCCTCGATGCGTCGGCACCGAAATGCGGGTCAGCAGTTCGCCGGGACCCAGCGCCGTGCGATGCGGGCCGAGGAAGAAGTCGCGTGCGGAGACCAGCCGCTCACCCTCGGGGCCGTGGACGCCGAATTCGGCGTCGAGCGCGACCATCACCGCGGGCAGTTCCGCGGCGGGATCGGCGTGCGCGAGGCTGCCGCCGATCGTGCCCCGGTTCCGGATCGCCGTGTGCCCCACGTAACCGATCGCTTCGGCGAGCAGAGGGACTTCGGAGCGTACGACTTCGGACATCTCGACGACGCGGTGCCGGGTGAGCGCGCCGATCTCCAGCCGTCCGTTCTCCTCGCGCAGAAAGGAAAGCGCGTCGACGCGGTTGATGTCGACCACCAGCGGCGGCCGGAGCTGACGCAGATTCAGCAGCGGTACCAGGCTCTGCCCGCCTGCCAGCACCCGCGCGTCCGGCGTACCCGCCAGCGCGTCGACGGCCTCATCGAGCGACGCGGCCCCGAGATAGTCGAACGGCGCGGCCTTCACCGGCGTCCTCCTCGCTTCATCGCGGCCAGCAGCCGGGGCGGGGTGATCGGCAGTGAAGTGATGTCGACGTCGTACTCGCGCAGTGCGTCTTCGACCGCGTGCGCGATCGCCGCGCCACCGCCGATCACGCCCGCTTCCCCCATGCCCTTGAACCCACCGGGAACGTGTTCGGCGGGCGTCGTCATATGGGACACGGAAAAGGGCGGGATCTCGGTCGCGGTCGGCAGCAGGTACCCGGTGAACGACGTGGTCTCCATCCTCCCGTCGGCGCCGTAGACCAGTTCCTCGTACAGCGCGCCACCGATCGCCTGCGCCGCGCCGCCGTGTAACTGCCCGTCCACGATCATCGGGTTGATCACGGTGCCGCAGTCGTGCGCGATCAGGTAGTCCAGCAGCGTCACCACGCCGGTCTCCCGGTCGACTTCGGCGAGGACGGCGGTGCAGCCGAACGAGGTCGCGACGTTGACCGGGTCGTAGACTTCGCGCTCTTCCAACGTCGGCGTCTCGTCTTCGGGCCAGGCGCCGTTCAGTCGCCGGTATGCCGCGTCGCCGATCGCGGCGAGCGTCACCTCTTTGCCCGGCACGCCTTTCACCGAGACCACTCCATCCTCAATGGACAGATCGTCGGGTGAGGCCTCCAGCAGATGTCCCGCCACCCGCAGGATCTTCGCCCGCAACCGGGTCGACGCGTTCAGCACGGCCGCGCCGCCGACGGCCGCCCCGCGGCTCGCCGCCGTGCCGTATCCGGTGTACGGGCAGCTGTCGGTGTCCCCGGAAAGCACGGTGACGTGGTCGAGCGGGACGCCGAGGGTCTGCGCGGCCACCTGAGCCAGCGCCGTGTGGATGCCCTGGCCGATCGCCGACATTCCCGTGTGGACGGTCACATGCCCGGTCGAGTCGACCCGCACGACCTCCTCGTCGAACCCGGAATGTCCCAGTCCGGCAAGGTTGATGATCCGGCTCGGCCCGAACCCGGTCAGTTCGTTGTGGAAGGAATACCCGACGCCGACACCGTTTCCGCGGCGCTTCGTCCAGCCCGCGTCTTCGACCGCCTTCAGGCAAAGGTCCAGGCAGTCTTCGTAGCGGCCGTTGTCGTAGACGAACACCGGGCTCTGGTAAGGAAACGCTTCCGGTGGGATGAAGTTCTTGCGCCGCACCGCGTGCGCGTCCACGCCGAGACGTTTCGCCAGCTGCTCCACCAGATGTTCGTGGACGAAGTTCGCCTTCGGCAGCCCGTAACCGCGGAACGATCCGTACGGCGACCGGTTCGTCATCACGGCGACGAGGCTCAGTTCCACGTTCGGGATGGCGTACGGCCCGGTCAGCAGCGCGGTCGTCGTCCAGCACGGGCTGGCACCGGCGGAACCGAGCACACCGCCGAGGACGCCGTACACCGTGGCACGCAGCCCGATGATCGTGCCGTCGTCTTTGGCCGCGAGTTCGACGTCGATCTTCTGCTCGCGCGAGTGCGCGTTGGCGACGAAGCTCTCCGCGCGATCCTCGATGAGCTTGACCGGTTTCCCGGTGCGCCGCGAGAGGATCGCCGCGACGACCTCCTCGGCGTAGAAGTCGAACTTGTTACCGAAGCCGCCCCCGACGTCGGGGGTGCGCACGCGGATCCGGTCCATCGAGAGCCCGAAGATCTCGCCGAACAGCTCACGCGCGAGGTTGGGCGCCTGCGTCGAAAGCCAGACGTCGAGCCGGTCGGTGAACGGATCCCAGGTCGCCACCACGCCGCGCGTTTCGATCGGCGCGCCCATCTGGCGCGCGAAACGGAACGATTCGGTGAGCACGACGTCGGCCTCGGCGAACGCGGCATTCACGTCACCCATCGGAATCGTGCCGGTACCGGCGATGTTGTCCGGCCAGTCTTCGTAGAGCTTCGGCGCGCCGTCCGCCAGCGCCTGTTCGAGGGTGCTGACGGCCGGGAGCTCCTCGTACTCGACCTCGATCAGTTCCAGCGCGTCTTCGGCGGTCGCCCGGTCCTTCGCCGCGACCGCCGCGACGCCTTGGCCGGGATACCGCACCTTGCCGACGGCGAGCGCGTGGTGTTCGGCCATCCGCATATCCGGCAGGTTCGACCAGATCACCGGTTGCGGTGCCTTCGTACTCGCGAGCACGTCTTCGCCGGTGATCACGGCGAACACGCCGGGATGGGCGTTCGCGGCCGCGACGTCGACGCGCACGATCCGCGCGTGCGGCAGGGGACTGCGGAGGACGGCGGCCTCGAGCATCCCCGGCACCTGGACGTCGTCGATGTACCGCGCCCGGCCGGTGAGCAGGCGGACGTCCTCCTGCCGGGTCACCCGCGCGCCGATCAGCCCCTCGCCCATGATCTCACTTTCGCGCACCGACGGCCTTTCGCGCATCGTGCACACGGGTCACCCCGGCTGGCGAATCCAGTCAGAGAATCCGTGCGACGCGGTAGGCGATCCCGCCTTCGACCAGATAGCCCGAGCCCGCGCACACCACGTCGTTCAGCCACGCGTAGCGCTTGTCGCCGGTTTCGAAGAGCGGATTCGTCCGGAAGTAGTACTCGGCCGGATCGACGAGGTGCCGGGTCGCGGGGTCGGCGAGTTCGGCGCGGCGCTCGGCCGGGATTCGCCAGCGGCCGCCGTAGGTCATGTGCAGCAGCGCGTCGTCGTGGGTGCGCAGGGTCAGCCGGACGTCGAGCACCATCGTGCCGTTCGCGCGGAATATCGCCCAGTCACCGCCGGTGGGCAGGACTTCGCCGCGCAGATCCGGACCGTCGAACGTGCCGCCGGCGGCACCGAAGAACGTCCGGCCACCGCCGATGTTCAAGGGAGGGTGGAGGTCGACGACGATGTCGAAGAGCAGTTCCGTCCGGAGTTCGCCGACATCCTTCACGCGCGTGGTCATGAGCCGAACACCTTCCGCCGGACGGCGTCGGTGGAGACGCCGGACTGGGCGCAGAGCGCCGAGAGATCGAAAAAGAACCGTTCGGACGCGATGAGGCCGTCCGCGAACGTGAATTGGATGAAGACGGGCAGCTCGGCGCGTTCGCCGTTGGGCACGACGCCGAACCGGTCGCCGGTCATGGTCATCCGGGCGGTGCCCCAGCAGACGAGCGTGGTGCCGTCGCTCGCGTGGCCGTCCAGGGCGACGTCGTAGTTGGGGAAGGCGGCGAAGAAGCGTGTCAGCGCCTTCTCGTTCTCGGCCCGGCCGTTCGCCGTCGTCCCGAAGGCCGGTGTCTCGAGCACCATGTCCGGATGCAGCAGGTCGAGTGCCGCGGGGATGTCTTGCCTGCTCTTGGCGACAGCCAGGGCACGGGCGAGTGCGAAGCTCATGAACTAAACGTACGATCGTTCGTATAGTTAGGCAAGCATTTAGTCCTCTAAATGCTCATGGCGGCCCGGTCCACCTCCGGAAGCCATTGCCGCTCGGGGTCGAAGGGGCGGTAGCCGGACCGCACGTGCTCGATCAGCAGCGCCAGCGTGGGGTGCCGGTTCTCGCGCCGCCACAGCAGGGAGAACGGGTACACCGGCGTCGGATCGACGAGCGGGATCTGGACGACGTCCGGATGCCAGGGCACGTGCATCTTCGCGCCGACGAAGCCGAGGCGGTCCTTCGACTCGCTGAGCACCTCGATGTGGTGCTCCAGCCCGAAGTTCGGGCCATCGGTGTCGACGAGGATGCCGAACGCGGGGCACAGCTCCTGCCAGAACTCCGCCCATTCACTGGCGCGCGCGTTGTACGGCATCCAGGCCGTCAGGCCGGCCAGTTCCGCCATGCCGACCCGGCGTCGCCGCGCGAGCGGGTGCCGTCGGCCGACCAGCAGATTCGCGGGCTCCAGGTAGGCGGGCGTGCGGTCGATCGCGGGATCCGGCACGGTGTTGACGCGGGCGAAGGCGGCATCGACCGTGTCAGGCAGCAGTGCCCGTCGCTCCGCGCCGAGGCCGGGTGTGACGAGTTCCAGTTCGTCGTCGTGGTCGGCGTGGAACGCCCGGATCACCTCCATGGTCGCCAGCCGTGTGCCGAGGACGTCGACGCGCAGCGGGCGGCGCCTGCCCTGGAGACGCTCGACAGCCTGGTCCGCGAGACCGATCAGCGCACGGGCGTGCTTGAGGAACTCTTCGCCGTCCTCGGTCGGGTCGGCCCCTCCGCGCGTCCGCGACAGCAGCCGTACGCCGAGATCCGACTCCAGCTTCGCGACCCGTTTGGAGATTGCCTGCTGACTCACCCCGAGCCGGATCGCCGCCTCGCCGAAGTACCGGTCTTCGGCCACCGCGACGAACGCGCGGACCGCGCCGAGATCGAGCTCCATCTGTCCTACACCGCGCTGACGCGCAACAACCGAAGCTGCCCGATCTCGGAGACGTTCTTCATCAGCTCGGAGTTCACCCAGGCGACGGTGTGGGCGAAGGTGAGGCCGGCTTCTTCGCCCCACGGGTAGCCGGAGGAAGCGTCCAGGTCGGCGTCGGTCAAGCGATCCAGGACAGCCAGCCATTCCTCGCGGAGCCCGCGCAACCACTCGACGGCGGAGTCTTCACCGGGCCATGTGATGTCCTCGCGCCCACGCGGCGTCCGCCGGTTCGCGTGATCGAGGGCGACACTCCACCACCAGCCGATATGCCAGGTGAGCCAAGCGATCGTGGGGACGGGGACGGGATCCGGTTCGGAGTCGGCCCAATCGGCGCGCCAGGCACCGTCGGCGTCCTGGCGCACGGTCCAGCAGAGCTCCCCGGGCTCCCAGAGGAAATCCTCTGGCTTCAGCTCGGCAAGGTGGTACTCGAACAGCGACCAGGTCAGCTCGAACTGCCACCGCGACAATTCGGAACGGGATGCGGGCACCCGCCGGATCTTCCCGGCGCGGCCGTCATGGGCGCAACCTGATTACCTTGGTGAGCATGAAGTCGAAGATCCTTTTGGTCGGCGCCACCGGAACGATCGGGACCGCCGTCTCCGAAGCCCTCACCGCACGCGGGCACGAGGTGCTGCCCGCGTCCCGCTCCGGCGAGATCCGCGTGGACGTCGAACAGCCCGCCACCCTCGACGCGGTGTTCGACGCCGAGCCGGGGATCGAGCACGTCGTCTGCTGCGCGGGGAGCGGCACCCTCGTCCCGATCGACGGCGGCACCGACGAGGAGTTCGTCCAAGGACTGCACGGGAAGCTGCTCGGACAGGTATTCCTGCTGCGGCACGCGATCCCGCGGCTGCCGGACGGAGGTTCGGTCACGGTGACCGCCGGCCGGATCCCGGAGACCTTGCGCGGCAGCGCGTTCGGTTTCCTGACGAACGCCGGCCTCGAAGCGTTCGTCGCCGCGGCGGCCCACGAACTGCCCCGCGGCCTCCGCGTCAACGCCGTGAGCCCGGGCTGGGTGAGCGAAACACTGGCCGCGCTCGGCGAGCCGGACGGCGGCACCCCGGCGGCGGACGTCGCGTGGTGCTACGTCGAGGCCGTGGAGACCGCGAGCCTCACCGGACGGACGCTCACGCCGTAACTGACCGGCCGCATTTTCGGTTGACCGCGCTGCGGGTCGCGGTCACCCTCCGGCTGCCGGACCGGCTGTCCGGCGACGGCGGGCAGCTTCTTCGACCCGCTCCCGGCCGGGGCGGACGCGTATCTGCTGTCCGACATCCTCCACGACTGGGACGACGAGCGCGCCCATCGCATCCTGGCCCGCTGCGCCGAGGCGGCGCGCCCGGGAGGTCGCGTCCTCGTCATCGAAGCGGTCGGCGGACTCGGGGCCCAAACCGAGTGGGACCTGGTCATGCTCGTGCTCTACGGCGGCCGCGAGCGGCGTCTCGACGAACTCCGTGAACTCGCCGCCGCCCATGGCCTGGCCTTCGACTCCATCACCTCGCTGACCGAGCAGCGCAGCCTCCTGGAGTTCCACCTCAAAGATATTCCTTGACAAGAATATTCTCTGAGGTGAATACTTCTTGGCATGGAGCAGATCGCAGCAGCACTGGGAGACGGAGCGAGGTGGCGCATCGTCGAGCTTCTCGCCGAGCGGCCCCGGTCCGTCGGTGAGCTCGCCGAGCTGACCGGCCTGCGGCAGCCGCAGACCACCAAGCACCTCCAGACCCTCGCCCGCGTCGGTCTCGTGACGGTCTTCCCGCTCGGGCAGCGTCGCGTCTACGCGGTCGAGGGGGCCCCGCTGAAGGAATTCGGAAGCCGGCTGGGGGAGCTGATCGCGACCATCCAGGCGAACGAGGGCGAGCGAGATGTCCTCACGCGCTATCAGGCCGCGATCGGCGCGGATTCCGCCGCCGCGGATCGTGCTCGGTGGGCGGACGGACGCGCGTTCTCGTTCGACCGCTCGCTCGCCGCGCCGCGAGACGTCGTCTGGCGGCATTGGACCGAGCCCGCTCTGCTCGCGTCCTGGTGGGCGCCGCCGTCGATGACCGTCACCGACTGCGTCATCGAACCGAAGACGGGCGGACGTGTCGTCCTCGACTATCGCGACGCGGAGGGGCGGTATCGCTCCGCAGGAAAGGTCCACGCCGCGAGGGAACTCGAACACCTCGAGTTCGATCTCTCGGTGCTGGACGGCAAGGGAGAAACCTTCTTCACCGGTCACTACGACCTGAAGTTCACCGACGAGCCCAACGGGACCCGCCTCCGGCTGGACCTGCGCATCACCGAAACCACCGTCGAGGCCGTCCCCTTCATCGCCGGGATCGAAACCGGCTGGGGCCAGGTGCTCGACAACCTCGCGACCCGACTCACCACGCACGAAAAGGAATGAACGACATGACGAACTCGACCGGCCGCCGCGTCACCGCGAACATCAGCCTCAGCCTCGACGGTCACTACAGCGGCCCCGGCGGCCCCGGCGACATGGGCGCGATCGTTTCGTACGCGACCACCGACGTCGCCCGCGGCCACCTCGCCCGCATCCACGAAAACGCGACGACGGCGCTGCTCGGCAGAAAGAACGCCGAGGGCTTCCTGGGCTTCTGGCCGACCGTCGCCGCCGACGAGAACGCCGACCCGCGAGACCGCGCCTACGCGAAGTGGCTGGTGGACGCGGAAAAGGTGGTCCTCTCCACGACACTGACCGAGTCCCCCTGGGACCGTGCCCGCGTGGTGAACGCCCCCGCCGCCGAGGTCGTCGCCGAACTCAAGGCGAGCGGCGAGGGCGACATCCTGGTCAACAGCAGCGCGAGCGTCATCAAGGCGCTGCTCGCGGACGACCTGATCGACCGGCTGTACCTGATGATCTGCCCCGAGATCACCGGCGGCGGGCAGCGGCTGTTCGTCGACGGCCTGCCTGCTTCGAAGTGGAAGCTGACCTATCAAGAGGTCGGGGAGCTGGGGGAGATGGCCGTGGTCTACGACCGCGTTCGCTGATCTTCGGGTGGCTCCGGCGTCTCGCCTTCGATGGCGGGACGTCGGTGTTCGCTCTTCTCGATCAGCTCACCGATTTCGCGGATCACGCCTTGCGCGTCTTTCGCCCGCTTCACGTCGATCTTGATTTGCGTACCTTCGCGGCTCTTGATCGTGAGCGTGATATCGGCCCGCGTCTGGGTGAGCCAGGTGGTCACCGAGCGGGCGAGGACGGCCCCTGCGCCACCGGAGCCGAGCGCTACGACGAGGACGTCGACGACGCTTCCCATCTCGCCGGGGCGGATCGGCTGTCGTCGGCCGGCGACTCGGCCGCGGAAGTCGTCCTCGTTCGTCAACCAGGAGCGCAGGGACCGGAAGTACTGGTCGGAGTTGTCGCCTTCGACGGCGAGGAAGACTTCGGAGTGCGCTGTCATGGCGTCCCAGTTCCCTGATAGTCCTTGGTGATGATCACGATGACGCCGGGTCCGGCGTTCTGAATCCCCTCGAACCGGGGCTCGGCTCGGATTCCGAACCGGTTTGCCAAGTCCTTGGCGGCCCGCTCTTCGTCGGTTCCAGGACGGTAGTACGCGGCTGACGCGGGAAGCTTTCCTTGAAAGCCGCCTCCGTCAATGACATTCCAGCCATCGGCTTTGAAGTCATTGCTTGCCTTCTCTCCGAGGCCGGGGACCGTCGAGTTGTTGTACACACGGACGGTGACCCACTTGAAGCCCTGGCTACTGCCCGTCGCAGGCGCCGCGCTGCTGGTCGTCGACGGCGGTGTCGTAAGCGTGCTTCCGCTTGTCGTCGGCGAACTGGAACTCGTCGTAGGGGTGGTCGGTGGCGTCTTCGCGGAGTTCGCCGTCGTGTCCGGTGCGTTGGCGATCATGACGATGACGGTGGTGACGAGAGCGGCGACCGCTGCGATCACGGAGACGGCGATGACCCTCGTGCGCGATCGCGCACCGGAAATGCCAGGTGTCACCTCGTCCGGAGGAGGTGACGGTTCGACGAAGGCGGTCGCCGGGTTGCGAGTGAGTGCCAGTTGGCCGACGGTGTCGGTGCCCCGCTGGGACGGCAAGGGCAAACCGCGGATGCGCATGGCGTGCCGGAGCTGGGTGTAGACCGTGCTGAGGGGAAGCAGTTCGAGGCCGTCCGCGACACCCCGGTTCAGCACCTCCAGCAGCGCGCCGGTGAACACGGTGAACCGCTCTCCAGCGGGAGCCAGCGAAAGAGCGTTCCCCGGCACGGAGGCCAACGTGTAGGAACCGGCGATCTCGGCCTGGCCGAGTACAGGAACACCTGCCGCACGATCTCGAAAGGCAGGGCGCTGACCTCGAGTTCGTCGTGGTCGGTGTCGGGCAGCGCTAGATAGAGCTCTTGCTTGACCGGCCCGAGCAGGCCGTGCCCGGCGAAGTAGACCAGCAGGGTGTCAGTGGCCAGACTGGCGGATTCCCTCAACTGCCTGTACGCCGTGCGCACGGTGTCAGGATTGCTGACGATGGCACAGCGGTCGGAACTGAAGCCGCCGTAGTGGGGGTCGGTCAGGGCCAACGCCAAGGCCGTGAGGTTGTTGGACACGGCGGGAAGGTCCGGTATATCGGTGTCGTGGTAGCGGCTCGCGCCGATCAGGACGGCGTATGAGCGATCGGGATCCGGTAATCGCACCTGCTGACATCCGTAGTTCTGGGCCTGGAGGCCGCGGCGACTGACCGGGGTCAGTATTCCATTGCGGTACGTGCTTCCGGGAGGTATCGGGGTCCTCGGCGTGATCCGTGGAGAAGCGACCCGCAAACGCATGATTCCGTCGATGAGCACGTCAAGTGTCCTCACGGGCGCGATGCGAGGCTATCAACTATAATCCGGTTACCTGTACTATAGTTGGCATCCCGGCACTATAGTGGTCCGGCCAGCGCGTACTGGAGGAGGCGAATCGTGGACTTGAGCCGTCCGTTGATGACGGTCACTCCCACGCTCGACGGCGACGTCCTGGCCGTACTCGCCAACCACGACGGCATCTTCACCACCGGGCAGCTGCATCGGCTGCTGGCGCGGCATTCGGAGGAGGGCATCCGTAAGGTGCTGCGTCGCCTGGCGAAGCAGGGTGTCGTGTCGTCCGACAGGGTCGGGAACGCCTTCGCGTACCGGCTCAATCGTGAGCACCTCGCGGCGGAGCACATCGTCGGGCTCGCCCAGATGCGCAAGACACTCCTGGAGCGCATCGAGGACCGTCTGGAGTCTTGGGAGATCCCGCCGGTGTACGCCGCTGTATTCGGCTCGGTGGCACGCGGCGAGATGACGGAGGACAGCGACGTGGACCTTCTGCTGATCCGGCCGGATGACGCCGATGACCATCTGTGGGAGACGCAGGTTCACGAACTGGCGGTCGAGGTGACCCGCTGGGTCGGCAACGACACTCGCCCCCTGGAGTTCACGGAAGCCGAACTCGCCGACCGCGCATACGACGAGGTCGTCCTGCGCGATGTGGTGCGGGACGGGCTCACCGTCGCCGGGAGCCGGGCTTGGCTGGCCAGTCACTTGAGAAAGAGAAAAGGCTGACGTGCGAACTCGGCAGTGCGACGTGAGCGTTCAACGCGGGCGCCTGGGCAAGGCAAATCAGTTCCTCGAGGCAGCCGACACGATTCGCGAACTTGCCTGCGAGCACGAGGACGTGACCGACGCGTACGTGACCTTGTGTGTGCCCGCGGGCATCGCGGCGGCTGACGTCATCTGCTGCGCCAGGCTGGGTGAGCACGCGCTGGGCGAAAGTCATGATGAAGCGATCGGCTTGTTGGCCAAGGCGGACAAGGACGTCGCGAAACACTTGAGGGCCTTGCTCAAGCTGAAGACCAAAGCGGGTTACAGCCATACCCCGGTTACCGCGGACGAGTTCAAGCGCGCGGGCCGGGCGGCTGAGACGCTGGTCGAAACGGCTCGTCGGGCAACGAACGTCAGTTGAGAACTCGACGGGGCCGCCATACGCGCCGACGCGTGTGGCGTGGCTGGGGTGGGCCCGGAGAGACTCGAACTCTCACTGGCACGGACCTAAACCGTGTGCCTCTGCCAATTGGGCTACGGGCCCCAGTACCGCCTCGAAATCGTAGCGTGCGACACGATCGGCGTTTCTCGGCGTGGCCGGTGCCGCCGCAGGGGGTGACGTCCTCTAACGTGGGGCCCCTGCAGGTACGTTGCGGCGAGGAGGACACGTGGCTCGCGATCCGGAGACCATCGAGCGTGAGATCGAGCAGGCCAGGAACGCGCTGGTCGCCACGCTCGACCAGCTGGGCACGAAGGCGAACCCCGCGAAGCTGGTGGATTCCGCGAAGACCGGCCTGCGCGCGAAGCTGGACGAGCCCAAGGTGAAGTACCCGCTCATCGGCGGTGCGGTGCTGATCGGCGTGCTGCTGATCCGCAAGCTCCTGAAGTAGGTCTCAGGAGGTCTGGGCCGCCTTGGCCGGTGTCTTGGCGGGCTCGTCCTTCTGGGCCTTCGCCTCGTCGACGGCCTTCGGGAGTTCCTTGCCCTGGGGCACCGGCGGCTTGGCGGTCTTGTCCTTGGCCTTGCCGTTCGCCGGGGGAGGAACCTCGAGGGGTTCGATCTCCGGGAGCGTGAGTCTCGCCGTCATGTAGGCGGCGGTGAACTCGAGCGCGCTGCCGTTGAGCAGGTGCACAACGGTCGACCGCTCCGGCGGGGACAGTTTCTCGACCAGCTGGTCGGCCCGGTCCCGTGCCGCGATGATGCCCGGCGCGCGACCGGTCAGTTCCTTACCGGAGCCGCTGACCGTGACTTTCCAATCGTCGTCCTCCTGGACGTACGACGCGGTGATCGGTTCGGTCATCCGCCTCACCCCTCTCCCTCGCGAGCATGCGTCACTACTGTGGACTTCGCCACTCCGCCACCATGACGCCGCTTTCACGAAGCGGCGCCCCCTCCTGGTGGAGGCCGTGACTGTCCATCAGAGTTTCTACAGTGTCATCGATACAGTAGGACAACTCTGTGTCACAAGACACTGGCGGCAATGTGCACTGAGTGACGACCGAATGGCCTAATGCACGCGCATCTTCACAGTCGCTTCAGCGGGCCCTCGCCGACAGGCCGGACCAGAGGATGTCCATCGCGTATCCGGTGGCCATTTCGGGGCTGACGTCCTCGTGTCGCTCGCACCAGATCGCGAGTCGTTCACATGCGCCGACGACGAATTCCGCGGACGCTTCGGCGCGGAAGTCGTCGCCCGCTTCGATGTAGTCGCTCATCAGCGCGGCGATCAGGTCGGTCTGCTGGCGCCGGGTCTGCTCGATCTCGTCGGCGGCCGGCGTGCCGATGAGGGCCATCTCGTGCCGGAGGAGTGACCAGGCCTGCCGTCGTTCCCGGATGAAGACGAAGAAGGCGAGCAGACCTCGCCGTAGCGCCTCCTCGGCGGTGGTGGCGCCCACGGTCGCGCGTTCGGTGGCCTCGCGCAGCGCCGCCCGCGACTGCTGGATGCAGGCCAGCAGCAGTCCCTCTTTCGAGTTGAAGTACTCGTAGAGCATCGGCTTGGAGACGCCGACGCGTTCGGCGATCTCGTCCATCGAGGCCGCGGTGTAGCCGCGTTCGGAGAAGACTTCTTCGGCGATCTCGATCATCTGTCGCATCCGGTCTGCCCGTGGCATGCGTTTGCGCTTCGCCGTCGTCACCACAGCACTCTACCGAAGGTAACCTACTTCAAGTAGGGTGAACTCCCGGTAACAGGTAATTCGAACGAGAGGTCGGGTCATGGGCAACCGCACCGAGACCGGTGTCGTCATCGTCGGGACCGGCTTCTCCGGTCTGGGCATGGCCATCCAGCTGCGGAAAGAGGGCCGCGAGGACTTCGTCATCCTGGAGAAGGCCGACGACGTGGGTGGCACCTGGCGGGACAACACCTACCCCGGCTGCGCCTGTGACATCCCCTCGCACATGTACTCGTTCTCGTTCGAGCAGAACCCCGGCTGGTCCCGCGCGTACTCGCCGCAGCCGGAGATCTGGCGCTACATGCGCGACGTCGCCGACAAGTACGAGCTTCGCCGCTTCATCCGCTTCGGCCAGGAGATGACCGGCGCCCGCTGGGACGCCGAGGAGAACCGCTGGCACGTCGCGTCGAAGTCCGGCGACGAGTTCGTGGCGCCCGCGCTCGTGGCCGGGGTCGGCGCGCTGCACCTGCCGCAGATCCCGAAGCTGCCGGGTATCGAGAACTTCAAGGGCCGCGCGTTCCACTCCGCGCGGTGGGAGCACGACTACGACCTGACCGGCAAGCGGGTCGCCGTGGTCGGCACCGGCGCGAGCGCGATCCAGTTCGTCCCACGGATCGCGAAGGACGTCGAGGAGCTGACGCTCTTCCAGCGGACACCGCCGTGGATCATGCCGAAACCGGACCGCGAGATGCCGTCGGCCCTGCAGAAGGCGTTCCGGTCGGTGCCGCTGCTGCAGCGCGCCTTCCGCGACGTCCTCTACTGGGGGCTCGAAGCCCGCGCGATCGGCTTCAACGGGCATCCGTGGGTGATGAAGATCGGCCAGCGCATCGCGAAGCGCAACATCCACAAGAGCGTCAAGGATCCGGAACTGCGCCGGAAGCTGACGCCGGACTACACCATGGGCTGCAAGCGGGTCCTGGTCTCCAACGACTACTACCCGGCGCTCGCGCGGGACAACGTCGACGTCGTCACCGACGGCGTCACGGAGGTGCGCGAACACAGCGTCGTCGACGGCGCCGGGGTCGAGCACGAGGTCGACGCGATCATCTACGGCACCGGATTCCACGTCACCGACGCCTTCGATGATCTGGAGATCATCGGCAGGGACGGACGCAACCTCGGCAAGGAGTGGGCGACCGAAGGGATGCGGACGTACCAGGGAATCACCGTGTCCGGGTTCCCGAACCTGTTCTTCCTGCTCGGCCCGAACACCGGACTGGGGCACAACTCCGTGGTGTTCATGATCGAAGCGCAGATCTCCTACGTCGCGCAGGCGCTGCGGCTCGCCCGCGGCAAGGCGCTCGACCCTCGGCCGGAGGCGCAGGAGCGCTTCAACGGCGACATCCAGCGCAAACTCGCCAAGGGCATCTGGACCCAGGGCGGCTGCAAGAGCTGGTACCTGGACGCGAAGGGCGTCAACCGGACGATCTGGCCCGGCTTCACCTGGCGGTACTGGCTGGACACCCGCAAGGTGCGGCGCGAGGACTACGAGCTCCTCGGCTGAGCCCGCGAAAAGGGGGAGGTCCGTGAGGGCCAGGATGGGGGGCGAGGCCTTCACGGACCAGGGAGCGCCGCGCTCATGAGGGGTTGAGCCGGCGAAGCCTTCCGATGAGATCGACGGTGGGGATGCCGCAGAGTTCGGCCATCCGCTCCAGTGCCGAAAAGTCGAGGTGGACCTCGGCGCTCCCGGCGTCGCCCGACCGTTTCAGCCGGTCGTCCGCCCACCGTCTCAGTGGGAGCAGTTCTTCCTGGTCGTCCTTGATCACCAGGCGCAGGTCGATCCGGACCCGGCCGGGTTCGTCGACGAACACGCGACGGTGCACCTTGGCCAGCAGATCCTGTGGCAGCTCGTCCATCGCGATGCACAGTTCGACCAGCCGCACCACGGAACAGTGCCGGGTGCCCAGCTCGTAGGTGGCCAGCGTCTGGAGCGAGATCTCGCTCTGCAGATGCTGGTTCAGCTCCTTGCGTGTCCAGCCACGCTTACGACGGAGCTTGCGGAGCTCGTCTCCGAGTATCCGCTGATAGTTCTCAGCGTCGATCAGCACTCCCCATCCCCTGCCTTGCCAACCTGCTCCACCGCTCACCCCGGGTGACTGATCCGGGGCGAGCGCACTCACGTGAATGAAAGTCGGCAGGACATCCGCTCTTACGCGGTTTCGGGGGTGCTTTTCACACTGATTTTGACCCATTGGGCCAAATGGGTTAATTCTGCGCGGCCAACGAGCGCATCAGTTGACGCAGGGGACGCCTTCAGCCGTGATCGGCTTTTCGTCGGACTGCTCGGGCGGCGGGGCCGCGGCCGACGAACCCGCGACGTTCTGTGAGGAATCGGAGCCCTGCGCGCCGCTCGCCGGCTTGTAGTCCGAGCCGAGGAAGACCATGACGTGGCCGGCTTCGACGCTCTTGTCCTCCTGGACGGTCGGGTTGCCCCCGAGTTCGGCGGCGACCGCCTTGCCTGCCGCCTGCTGTCCCTTGGCGACCCAGATCACCGTTTTCTTGCGCGCGCTGGCCGTGGCCGTGTCGCCCGCGGTGAAGCCCTTGTCGACGAGCTGCTTCAGCACCGTCGCGGCCAGTCCGTCCTTGCTCGTCGAGTTGCGGACGTCGACCGTGGTCGCCTTGTTGGGCGACTCGTCCTGCGGCGGCGCCTGCTCGCCGGGCGGCGGGCCGGCGACGCCCTGGACGAAGTCCTTGACCTGTTTCGGGTCGACCTGGATCGCGACGCCGTCTTCGGGAGTCTTGTACTCGATGTTGACGATCGGGATCGTCCGGAACTCGAGCTGACCGCCGGTGAGGCCCTTCATCTGCTGCGCGAAGCCGAAGATGTCCCAGTTCTGGTTGAGCACGACCGACTTCTTGATGGCCGTGATCAGGTCGTTGAGCTTGCCGGGGTTCGCGAGCGTGCCGGCGGAGAGCACCTTCCGCGCCATCCCGGCCATGAACACCTGCTGGCGGACCACTCGGTCGAGGTCGCCGCGCGGCAGACCGTGGCGCTGCCGGACGAAGCCGAGCGCTTCGACACCGGAGATGGTGTGCGGGCCCTTGGTGAACTTCGCGCCGGAGAACTGGTCGTTGACGTCGTCGTTGAGGCAGACGTCGACCCCGCCGATGGCCTGGGTGATCTCGCTGAAGCCGAGCAGGTTGATCGCGGCGTAGTTGTCGATGGTCGAACCGGTCAGCTTCTCGACCGTCTTGATCAGCGTCTTCGCCCCGGCCTCGTTGGCCTTCTGATCGAGTTCCTTCGGGTCGGAGACGCCGTCTTCCTGCAGTTTCTTGCGTTCGCTGAGCATCGCGCGGGCATAGGCGGAGTTGATCTTGTGCTTGCCGAAGCCACCGGGGATGTCGACGTAGGAGTCACGCGGCAGAGAGATCGCGACGGCCTTGGAGCCGTCGTTCGGGATGTGCACGAAGATCAGCGAGTCGGTGTTCAGCTCGCCGTCGGCCTGCCCGGCGCGCAACTGCGCGAGGAGTTCCTTGGACAGCGGGTTGCCCTGCGCGTCCGTGCGGCTGTCGAGACCGACCAACAGGATGTCGCGTGCGCCGTCGGCGGGCTTGTCGCCCTCGTCGGAGCCGATGCCGACGTTCGCGAACGTCAGCCCGTCCATCGCGGCCCACGCGTAGCCGGTCAAGCCCATCACCAGTAGCGAGACGAGACCCAGCGCGATCTTGGGGCCGCGGAACGAGCGCCGCGGGGCGCGCCGGGGTTCGGGGCGCCGGGGCGGCGCGTCCGCCGCTTGACGGGCGGGTGCCGGGCGGGATCCACGGGGCGGGGCCGGACGGGGAGGAACGCGTCCGGGCGCGTCCTGCCTAGGCCGGGCGGGACGTCGGTCCCCATGCCCATTCCGAGGCGGGTACTCCACGCGGTCTGCTCCTTCTCTTCGTTACCGGTTGACGGTCTTCTCAAGGGACGCATGGTGCCTGTTGAGGGTTGTCGCAGGATTACACATCCCCCCGAAGATGTGGCACGCACCACCGGTTTGCGTTCAATGGTACGGAGAACGCCTGGTCAGCGCCGTGTGACTCGCGACGGACTCAGGGGAGGACGCGGCGGGCGGCGCGTGCCGGGACCAGGCTGGCGGCGGCGGCGAGCATCGCGACGACGATCGTCGCGACGGGCAGCGCGACCGCCGCGGCGCTCACCTGCTTCCCGTCGAGAGCGCCCATCAAAGGCGGCGCGCACGCGACCGCGCAGACCAGCCACGTCCCGGTCATCCGGCTCGTCCCGTTGCGCACGGTGTGCAGGAGGTAGACGCCGAGGAGCAGATTGACCAGGCTCTGCACCGGCCCGAGCCGTAACCCCAGGAGGTCGGCGTCGGCGGAGGCGCCACCGAAGCGGGCCAGTGCGAAGCCGAAGACGCCGAGCATCGCGTACGCCATCCCGACCGTCGCCGCGGCGCGGCAGAACACCGCGGCGCGCAGGCCCGGCTCGTCGACCGCCCGCTGTCGCGGGCCATGCGGTTGAGTGTTCCAGTGCCTTTCGAACCACCAGAAGACCAGTACGGCGGGGACGGCGAGCAGTGCGAGCGCGAGCAGGACCCTCGGCCTGGCCAGCCAGCTGAGGCCGTCCACGAACGGATCCGGCAGGTAGACGACGGCCACGAGCAGCAGCATCGCGGACAGGAAGCCGAGGTAGAGGCTCATCGGAGCGCGGAGGATGAGGCGGGCGGTGGCGGCGACCGCCGGACGTGCGCCGAGCCCGGCCAGTGGCCGCGCGAGGAGTCCGAGCAGCGCGAGCTGGACGAGACCGAGCAGGAGCACACCCCACGGCGCACCCGACAGCGCGGCCGGGGCGCCGGGGCCGCCGAGCAGCATCACCCCTTCGCCGCGGACGGCGATCGCGAGGCCCAGCCCGGCGGCACCGGTGAACGCCGCCGCCAGGAGGACGCCGCGCGGCGGCCGGACGCCGTCGGCGTGGGCGAACGCGAGCTGCTGGACGAACAGCGCGAGGAACAACGTCTCCGCGTAGCGCGGGATGGCCGAGCCCGACCACTGCGCCGCGGCCTCGCTCGCCAGGGTCAAGGCCAGCAGCCCGGCGACGGAGGCGGTTCGCGTCCGGCGGTACAGCGACAGCAGGGCCGGCGCGAGGACGACGGTCAGCAGGAAGACGCCGAGCAGCCAGAGCGGGTGCAGCGCGATCCGCATGACGGTGGCGTTCGTGCCCGTCGGGATCCCCAGCACCTCCAGCGCGAGCGGGACGACCAGCGCGACGACGGCGAAGATCAGCGCCGGGCGCAGCAACGGGCTCGCGCGGTCGGCGAGGTACTGCGAATAGCGGCCGCCGGTCGCGCGGATCGAGCGCCAGCCCGCTTCGTTGATCCGGCCCACCGCGAAGAAGATCAGCGGACAGAGCTGAGCGAGCCAGGTGAACGGCCACAACGACCGCTCCGGCACGCCCGTCCAATGCACGAGCGCGACCGCGGATTCGCCGAGCAGCATCAGCACGACCCCGGCGACACCGAGCAGGGCCCATCGGCCGACCGGGGTCACCGGACGCGGTTCGCGGGGGAGCGTGACGGCGGTCCGGCGGGTGCGGACCCAGCCGCGGAGACGGAACACCAGCAGCGCGCCGATCACCAGCACCCCGACGACCATCGGGCCGAGTGGATCGCCGACCGGCGGTCCCCAGCGCTGGTGCCAGGAGTTGAGCACCAGACCGGCGGTATAGAGGGAGGCGACGACCTCGCAGGTGCCGCCCGAGTCCATCGGGTTGAGCACGCAGGTGTGGTGCATGTCGGCCGAGAGCCGGTCGTCGAGCGCGGTCCTCGCCTCCTGGCCGAGCGGGTGCCCCTTCCGTTCGGCGTAGCGGAGGATGTCGTAGCCGAGGTCGTGGGCCTTGCAGGGGACGGCGTAGTCCCATTTGGTGTTGTCGTCGCCCCACGGTGCCGAGCAGCCGCCGTCGGTGTGGACGGCGCGCACGGTGCCGTCCCGCGCCGTCATCACACTGGGGGTGATCCCGCTGACCGCGGTGAAGTCGGCGGGCAGCTTCGCGATGGCGTCCTCGACCGGGCCCGGGCGCACCAGGGCGTCGACGGCGTTCTGCGCGGCGAGGATGTCGCCCGGCGGGGGCCCCTGGACCGGCGGCGAGGCAGGCCGCGACGCGATCAGGCCGAACCCGAACACCAGCACCGTGACCAGCAGCAACCAGCCGGACGTCGACCATGGCCGCCGGATCCTGGCAGGACGAGCGTCGGCGTCGGCTGTCGCTGGCATGCCGTCCAGGGTGCCATCCGCCGATCGGGGCCGACATCCGGATAACCCCCGGGTTCACCCCCCGGCGTCCCTGAGCACGGGCGGGCACCGGCCGCGTTTAGTCCTCTAAATGCGTGGTGTGGTCTCCCGAAGGAGCGGGTCGTTCCACATCCTGGGCGAACCGCACCTGGTTCCGGCCGTTCTCCTTGGCCACGTAGACGGCGGCGTCGGCGGCGTGGAGCAGTTCCTCCAAAGATTCACCGTGACGAGGGAACAGGGCCGCCCCGATCGAGGTGGTACGGCCCGAGATGGTGACGCGGCTGCCTCGTTTGTCGGTAGTCACTATATGCAGTTCGGCGATAGCGCTGCGCACTCGCTCGGCGGCGAGTTTCGCGGCTGTTTCGTCGATATCCGGCAGAAGGACCAGGAATTCCTCGCCGCCGAACCGGCCGATGACGTCGGCGGGCCGGGTGACCTCGTCCAATTTCCGCGCCACGTCGCGGAGGACGTCGTCGCCCGCGGGATGCCCATATGTGTCGTTAATCCACTTGAAGTGGTCGAGATCAATCATCAGAAGGGCAAGGTTGTCGTCCGATCGGGCAGTCCTTCCGAGTGCCCGATCGGCCGACTCCGACCATCCGCGCATGTTGAGAACACCGGTTTTCGGGTCCGTCCGCGCGTCGTTTTGCAGTTGGTCGATCTCGGCGAGGCGATTGAACACCACCGTCACCACGGCCATCACGATCACCATCGGTGGCATGATCAACAGCAGTACCGCGGTGACCGCCCCGAGGCCGATCGTGATGGCCTCCAGCAGGTTGTCCGCCGCATTGCCCAGTACGGTCGACACCGACGGCCGCTTCGGCGAGCCGAGCGTGAGGATGCCGCCGATGTAGGCGATCTGCACCGCCTCGAAGACCATTCCGGTGATGATCAGGACACCGAATTCGCCGAGGGTGCCCCAGCCGGAAATCCGTCCCCATTCATGCGGGCCGAACGCGGCGAACGTGAGCGACGCCAGTGTCACCGAAACGCCGTGGGTGACCGAGGAGAACACGAAGTTGTGCGCCGGCCGCCGGGCGATGAACCAATGCTGGATCCGGACGAGTGCGATGATGGAAAGCGTCAGTGAAAGCGGCAGGATCACCGCGGCCGGAAATGTCCATACGGCGGTGAGGTCGATGAGAACGGTATGGCTGCGGTCGCGGCGCCTTTCCTCTTGCCGCTGGGTCAGCTGAATATGTGCCGTGGCGCCGACGGCGAGAATCGCGAATCGAACCCAGTCGGTTTTTCCCGGCGCCGTCGCATTCATCGTCGCGAGGACCATGATCGCGATTCCGATCGCCTCCATGGCGAAAAGGAACGCGATGAAGCGTTTCGGCCGCTGCCACAGCGCCCACGCCCTGGGGTCGTAGGGATGACGTCGAGGCGGTTCGGCCTGGTCACCTTCCGGGCTTGTCCGCCCGCGTTCGGTCACCGGGACAGCGCTCTCGGCGGCGGCGGTCGCCGCCACATCGTCAAGGTCGCCGGCACCGTCGCCGTGCTGGCGGCGATCGCCGGTCTCGGCTGGCAATTGCTACCTCTTTTCCGCGCGGTTGGCACGGCTGAGTAATCTCACCGGTACCGACTGATACACCGTTCGTATTCCACGGCCGGTATCATCCCATCGCATCAGTTGTTCGACACCGGCAAGGGCGGCCACGGCCGTGTGCCCCTGACTCGCCTTGCCCGCGAACACGGACCGGAGGTGGCAATCGTGTCCCGTGATTTCTGATCTTGCTCGCTGAATGTTTTTCAAGACGCGGTGTGGAAGGGGTGACCGATAGTGTCCAGTCGTGACTTCTGAGCCCGGACAAGGTATTAGTTCGCAGCGAGGTGTGCCGGAGGTGAGTGACCGTGTCGAGCCGTGACTTCTGATCCAGAGCCGTTTCAGGTCGGATGATTGTTTTAGACCGAGGTGCCCCAGCAGTGTCCCGTCGAGATTTCCGAGTACGAACCCGCCGGGCGGCCGTGCCGCCCCAGGGGTCGTCCAGTGTGGATTCCTCATGACAGCAGCGGTTCCGGACTGGTTCCGTTGATGTGCCCCCAGCTGAGCGCGACCAGGACGGCCAGCAGCAGGCCGACCACGCCTGCCAGTGCGATGGCCGAGGTCGCGGCCCCGAGCCGATCGGCGGCGAGCCCGCCGAGTCCCGCCCCTATTCCCTGAGCCACCCGCAACCCCGTGCGGTACACCCCGCCCGCACCGCCCCGAAGCTCGTTCGGGACCCAGGTGATGAACGTGGCGCTCACCGTGATCAGGTACGCCCCCGCCGCACCCGCCGCCGCCAGCAGCAGCAACGCCGGAATCAGGCCGGGCTTGAGCGCGAAGGCGATCAGGGCGACCATCGGCAGTGCCGCCAGCACACCGAGCAGCTTCCGCCGTTGTTCCGCGGAGACGAACCGCGACAGCAGGAACGCGCCGATGACGAAACCCAGCGGATCGGCGGCCAGCAGCCAGCCGACGGCCTGTTTTCCCACGCCCATCTCCGCGGCGAGCGGTGCGGCCAGTCCTTCGGGGATGACGGCGAGGCCGACCAGCCACGAGAACCAGACCAGCACCCGCAGGTGACGGTTGCCGAAGACCTGCTTCACCGCGCCGAACCAGCTTCCGGTGCCGTCGGACGCGGCCGCCCGCCGGGAGACGGCGAACCGGACGACGGCCGCGCTCAGCAGGAACGTCGCCGCGTCCAGCGCCAGTGCCCAGCTCACCCCCACCTGCGACACCAGCAGACCGCCGCCCGCCAGCCCGAGCAGCATGGCGGTGTTGGTCGAGATCCCGCGGATGTCCTGGCTCTTGAGATAGAGGGCGTCGTCGGTGAACACCTCGCGGGTCAGCGCGTTCTGCGCCGCGTTGCCGGGCGCGTTCGCGAGCCGCGCGAGCACCACCAGCCCGCACAACAGGGCGAGTGGGGTGCCGGGGATCGCCATGGTCGCGAGCAGCACCCCCTGGATCAGGGAAGAGACGACGAGAACGGTGCGCCTCGGATAGCGGTCGGCCAGCTGGGAGAGGCCGAGACCGCCCGCCAGCGCGGGCAGGAAGGTCAGGGAGTAGACCACCGCCGAGAGCAGCGCGGAGCCGGTGCGGTCGTAGACGAGGATCGCCAGCGCGACGATGGTGAGCTGGTCCCCGATCAGGGACTGCACCTCGGCGAGCCAGAGTGCGCGGAACTCGCGGTTCGCCAGGGCGGCGGTCATCCGCGGCGCCGCGTTCGTCCTCACTGCGTGACCACCTCCCCCCGATCGGGTGAACTTGACTCCCTCGCATTCTTGCCTGCCCTGTTACGTGGCGGACGAGGGAGTCACTGCGGAGGGCCCGCCGAACAACGTTCAGTATGCCTCCGGCTACAGGGAGACGAACAGAAGACCGGTGAATCCTTCCCCTGTTGGGCCGATCGAGCTACGCCATCTGATGGGCGAGTGACGTCGGTCTGACTCGTGCGCGGGTATCTGCGCGCTGATCGCCCCGCACTCGCTCGGCGCAGCCGGGGCGCCGCTCGCCGCCGCCCGCGTTCCGGTTGGGCTGAATGGGCCAACACTGAGGGGAGACCGGTCTGAATGCTGAGGCCGGCCGGGTACTAAGGGGTGAGGGCCATGAACGGTTTGCTCGACGACAAGGCCGTCGTCGTGACCGGGGCGGGGCGGGGGCTCGGCGAGGCGTTCGCGGTGCACGTGGCGAGGGCGGGCGGAGCCGTCGTGGTCAACGATGTCGACGCCGAGCTGGCCGAGCGCACGGCGGAGAACATCCGCCGGTTCGGTGGCCGGGCGGTCGCCAGCGGGCACAGCGTCGCGGATCCGAAGCAGGCGCAGGAGATCGTCGACCTCTGCCTTGCCGAGTTCGGAGCCATCGACGGGCTGGTCAACAACGCCGGCCTGAACTACGAGGCGCTCCCGTGGGAGGACGACGTCGAGCAGGCCCGCGAACTGGTCGAGGTGAACGTCCTCGGCGTCATGTACACCGGCCTCGCCGCGATCAAGGCGATGGTCGCGCGTGGCACGCCGGGCTCCATCGTCAACATCTCGTCCGGCGCGTCGCTCGGCCAGCGCAAGCTCGGCGTGTACGCCGCCAGCAAGGGCGCCGTCGCCTCGCTGACCTATTCCTGGGCGCTCGACCTGGAGGAAAGCGGGATCCGCGTGAACGCGGTCTGCCCGCTCGCGCACACCCGGATGGTGTGGAAGTCCGAACGGTCACTGCGGGCGTGCCCGCCGGACCGGACGCCGTCGCGGATCGCGCCGGTGGTGCTTTTCCTGCTCGGCGCCGGATCCGAGGGGATCACCGGGCAGATGATCCGCTGCAACGGGCCGCAGCTGCACGTGATGGGGCAGCCGTACCTGAAGGAACCCATCCTCGAGCGCCCGGTGTGGGACACCGAGACCGTGCAGCGCGCCTTCGACGAGGTCTTCAGCGCGCACTTGGAGAACTACGGCCTCGAAAAACGTGTCCCGCCCCGGTTGCGCAAGTGGACGGAGTCGACCCGGACCGCCTAGGACACGGCCTAGCCGACGACGAACGGAAGCTTCGCGGCCAGGTCGCCGAGTGCGGCCTTCTCCGCGTCGGTCGGCTGCCGACGTCCGGTGCCGATCAGCAGCGCGTCCGTGTCGGAGAAGGAGCCGGGGAACTTCTCCCCGGTGCGCTGCTCCAGGATCTGCCGCGTCTTGGCGAGGCTGTCGTCGGCGGGGCCCTTGAGGTGCGGCAGGTGCGCGACGAGGTCGAGGTGGTGCAGCGTCCACTCGACGACGTACGCGGAAAGGAAGTCGCCCGCGGACAGGACGATGTCCCGGGTGGCGACCCGCATGCCCGGGTCGGCGAGGTCGGCGGCCCGGCCGGCGGCGGAACCGACGTCGTCGAGGTGGAACTTGAGTAGCCGCGGTTCTTGGTAGGCGGCCGCGAGACGGACGATCAGCGTGTCGAGTTCGTCTTCGCCGGTCGGCGGTTTGTCGGACAGCTCCCAGTAGGTGACGGCGTTGCGCGTCGGCTCGGTTTCGGCAGGGGTGGCGAGGGTGATCAGGACGTCCTGTGCGTCGATCACCAGGTGACACACCAGGTCCTGGACCAGCCACCCGGCGCAGCCGGACGGTTTGGCGAAGTCTTCGTCGGGGGTTTCGGCGACGGCGGCGAGGAGCGCCGCCCAAGAGCGGGAGAAGAGATCCACGGCGGCAAGTTAGCAGCGGGGGCGCCGTGGTGGCGACCCTTTTCGGGACGGGAGGCCTTCACAGCACCCGGCCCGCTGCTGGGAAGGCGCCGCTGGTGAAGGCATGCCCGTCCTTTCCCAGTCGGTCTATGTCCTGAGGTGCATGGTGTTGCGTCTGGGTTGGCCTGTGGGGTCGAGGTAGGTGGGTGGGGTGAATTCGGGTAGTCCGTCTTGGGCGATCTGGACTTTCCATTCGCTGTGGTGGATCAGCCGGTGATGCTTCGTGCAGAGGAGCACGAGATTGTCGATCTTCGTTTCGCCGTGGTGTCGCCAGAAGACGATGTGGTGTGCGGTGCAGCGGGGTACGGGCATGTCGCAGCCGGGGAAGGCGCAGCCGCCGTCGCGGATGGTCAACGCATACTTCTGGGCCAGTGACACTGTCCGTTTGGATCGGCCGATGTCCAGTGGTTCGCCCGCGGTGCCCAAAACGCCGGGCCGGACGCGGGCATCGCAGGCGAGGATGCGGGCGTCGGTCGCGCTGATCGGCCCGACCAGATCCAGATGCGCTTCACCGAGGTCCCGGATCAGGTCCTCATACGACATGGTGACGAGGATGTGGGTGGCTTCCCCGGCTTGGCCGGGGAGATTCCGGCTGGTGGTCTTCAGCCGGACGTAGTCGGTGAAGGCGTCGCCGTAGCGTTCGTCCTGGGTGCGGGAGTCCCGGACTCCGTCGATGGCTTTGTGGGGTTTGGCCATCGGGTCGAGGTCGGACTTCAACCGCGCATACGTTTCCAGGTCGAGTCTGGCTTTGAGGCCGAGGGTGCCGTCACGGTGCTTGACGAACCGTAACTCCGGCCGGGTGTCTTTCGGGTCCTCGTTGCGGGGTTCTTTGCCATCAGGGTCGAGCTTGTCCAAGAGGCGTCGTCCGGCGCGGGTGATCTGCCGTGGGCCAGCACCCCGGGCCAGGTCGACGAGGATTTTCTCCCCGCCCCGCACGTCCTCTTCCGAAACCGTGGACGGGATCCGGGCCAGGGTACGGATGATCGCGTCGATCTGGCCGCCGCCGATCGCACCCTCCGCCGCGGCTTCGGCCGTCAACGGCGCCAACGGCGGCTCAGGATCTCCACCGATAGATGGCCCAGGATGCAGGGCCAGAACCCGGTCCGCGCGGACTCCGGCTTCCTTGTCCGTCACATGAAAGTCCTCGAAGATCAGCGCAGCCAGAGTGGAATGACCACTGCATCCACGAACACCGCGGGAATTGATTTCCGCCAGGATCGCGTACTGCTCCGCCTCCAACTGACGCTTCAGAACCTCGATTTCCTGCTTGCGGGCATGCAGCGTCGCCGTATCGACACGCCACCACTCGGAGCGCACCGCCTCAGGACTGTTTTCGCTGGCCACGACCTCAACGATACCCGTGCTCGAACACCTGTGCTATCGCATATTCAGACTACTGTGGCACCGAAACTACGTGGAGCACCAAACTTACAAGACGCGTAGCGCGCGTAGGCACCTTCGCTACAAAGCCTTCCCGCGGATGCGCCGAGCTGGTCGCAAGAGTCGAGTACGGGGCGCGTCGCGTGCCATGAAAGGTCCTTTCCTTGCGAAATTTCGCAAGGAAAGGACCTTTCATGGCGGCCTCGGGCGTCAGGAACCGGCGGCGGGAGCGGGTTCCGGAGCGGCGGCGGCGTAGAGATCGGCGATCGCGGGCCCGTACCGGTCGTTGATGATGCGCCGCTTCAGTTTCAGTGTCGGCGTCAACTCGCCGGTTTCCGGCGTCCACGCCTTCGGGATCACGTGGTAGCGCTTGATCTGCTCGATCCGCGCCAGCCGCGAGTTCGCCGACTCGACGGCCTTCTCGATCTCCGCGAGCACCTGCGCGTTGTCGGCGAGCGATTCGCCTTCGGTGAGCTGGATGCCGTTCGCGGTCGCCCAGCCCGGTGCGATCTCGTCGTCGACGACGATCAGCGCGGTGACGTAGGGCCGGTCGTCGCCGATCGCGACGGCCTGTCCGATCAGCGGGTGTTCCTTGAGCAGGCCCTCGATTTTCGTCGGGGCGATGTTCTTGCCGCTCGAGGTGATGATCAGTTCCTTCTTGCGGTCGGTGATCGTGACGAAGCCGCGTTCGTCGATCGTGCCGATGTCGCCGGTGGCGAGCCAGCCGTCGGCGTCGACGTCCGGTTTGATGGAGCCGTCCTGCTGCAGGTAGCCGAGGAAGACGATCGCGCCGCGGACGAGGAGTTCGCCGTCTTCGGCGACCTTCACCTCGATGCCTTCCAGCGGGCGGCCGACCGAACCGGCCTTGAACGCCGACGGCGTGTTGGAGGTGACCGCGCCGGTGGTCTCGGACAGCCCCCAGACCTCCTGGATCTCGACGCCGAGCCCGGCGATGAAGTACAGGATCTCCACCGGTAGCGCGGCGGCACCGCTGGAGGCGACTTCGATCTGGTCCAGGCCGAGCATGGCCCGCACCGGCGCGAGCGCGGCGGCGTCGGCCTGCGCGATCTTCTCTGCCAGTTCCGGCGGCACCTCCTTGCTGTCACTGCGCAGTTTGTAGCCCTGCTGAAGCAGTTCGTTGGCGCCGAGCAGTGCGGCGCGTTTGTCCTCGGGCACCGAGCCGAGCAGGTTCTTCAGTCCCGCCGCCATTTTTTCCCAGACGCGCGGGACACCGAAGAAGCTCTTCGGATGCACTTGGCCGAGCGCGCCGACGACGGCGCTCGGGTCGCCGACGGTGTGCACGTGCCCGGCCCACACGATCGGCATGTAGATCGACAGTTCGCGTTCGGCGATGTGCGCGAGCGGCAGGTACGCGATGTTCGTGGCGTGCATCGGCGAATCGTGCAGCCGCTGGACCGCGACGGCCTGGTAGATGGCGTTGCGGTGGGACAGCACGACACCTTTCGGGTCGCCGGTGGTGCCGGAGGTGTAGATCATCGACAGCGGATCGTCCGGGGTGATCGCGGACCACGCCGTCTCGAACGCCGCCGGATCGGCCGCGTGTTGTTCGGCGCCCGCCGCGCGCAGGTCGGCGAAGGACAGGAACCTCTTGTCGTCCTGGGGAATCACGGACGCGTCGAGTACGACGACGTGCCGCAGCGCGGGCAGGTCGTCGAGGACCTGTGACCAGCGGCCGAGTTCGTCGGCGCCGGCGAGCACGACGACGCCGGCGGCGCTGTGCCGGGCGACGAACCCGATCTGTTCCGGGCTGAGCGTCGCGTACGCGGTACAGGGGATGGCGCCGAGATGGGCCGCGGCGAGGTCGGCGATCAGGTGCTCGGGACTGCTCGGCGCCATGATCAGCATCCGGTCGCGGGCGCCGAGACCGAGCCCGGCGAGGCCGCGTGACACCTCGGCGATGGCGGTGCGGAATTCACGCCAGTTCAGGGTCGGCTTGCCCTCGATGTCGAGTGACGTGACCGCCGGCAGTTCACCGAACTCCTCGGCGTTGCGGTGAAGCAGGGCGGGGATGGTCTGGCCTTCGATCTGCTCGGCGACGGTCGGCTGGGTGGTCAACGCTGGCCTCCTCGATGCTGCCTGATCAGGCACACTGTAAGCGCTGTCGGCAGTGGTGGATAGAGAATCGCGGCCACGGTTGCGGCCTGCGAAATGTCCACCTTTTCCGTTTTCACCGCGTCAGTTCCGAACGAAGGAGAGCATCGACCATGACCGGTTCGGCACGTGAGCTGATCGACGCGGTGCAGGCGGAACTCGCACCACACGACGACGACAACCGGCTCGTCCCGTTGGTGGGCCGGGGAAGGCGGCGCGGGAGGTCTTCGCCGCGATCGCCGAGGAGAATACCGGATCGTCCGCAGTGATTGGCGCAGCTTCCTCATGCTCGCGTCGCGCTCGCAGGAGCAGGGCGCACGGGAGTTCTTCGCGACGCTGGCCTCGGGTGAAGGGCTCGCGCTTGGCAAGTTGCCCGCGCTCGCGGAGGAATCGCCCGATTTCGAGCCACGCGCGGGATGCCAGGCGTATCCGGCGTTCGCCGCCGCGATGCGGGAGCGGTACGGCTTCGACGACGAGGCGTGCGCCTTCTTCGACTTCTTCGGCGCGCCGTCACCGGAGCTCGAGGAGCTGGCCGTCAAGGCCGTGCAGGCCGCGCTCGACGCCGGTCGACTGTCCGAAAAGGACGCTCGGACGCACACGCGGCTGTTCCAGGCCTACGAGCTGGACTTCTGGCACACCCTCGCCGACGATTACCGCCGTGACTGACTTCGTAGCCGAGGCCGCGGCGCTGGACGCGGCCGATCCCTTGGCGCCGGTACGGAACGCCTTCGACCTCGACCCGGAGATCGCCTACTTCGACGGGAACTCGCTGGGCGCGCCGCCGAAGCACGTGGCGGAGCGGGTCGCCGCGGTCGTCCGCGAGGAATGGGGCGGACGGCTGATCCGGTCCTGGTCGGAGGGCTGGTGGGAGGCGCCGGTGCGGGTCGGCGAGCGGATCGCGCCGCTGGTGGGGGCCGCGCCGGGGCAGGTCGTCGTGGCGGATTCGACGAGCGTGAACCTGTTCAAGGCGCTGGTCGCCGCGACTCGGCTCAACCCCGGCCGCGACGAGATCCTCGTCGACGCGGACACCTTCCCGACCGACGGTTACATCGCCGACGAGGTCGCCAGGCTGACCGGGCGGACGGTACGCCGGGTCGTCGCCGAGGACATGCCGTCCGAGGTGAGCGAACGGACCGCCGTCGCGTTGATCAACCACGTCGACTACGTCACCGGACGCGCCCACGACCTGCCCGCGCTGACCGAGGCGCTGCACCGCGCCGGGACGCTGGCGCTCTGGGACCTTTGCCACAGCGTCGGCGCGCTCCCGGTCGAACTGGACGCGGCGGGCGTCGACCTCGCCGTCGGCTGTACCTACAAATTCCTCAACGGTGGGCCTGGCGCGCCCGCTTTCCTCTACGTGGCAACGAAGTGGCTGGACCGGTTCGAGCAGCCGCTGGCGGGCTGGGCAGGCGATCGCGACCCGTTCGCGATGCGCGGCGCGTACGAGGCGCACGCCGGGGTCGAGCGTGGCCGGTCAGGCACTCCCGACATCCTTTCGCTGCTCGCGCTGGACGCCGCCCTCGACGTCTGGGATGGCGTGGATCGCGCTCTGCTGCGGGAGAAGGGCCTCGCGCTCGGCGACTTCTTCTTCCGGTGCGCGGACGAACTCCTCGACGGCGCGACCATCCTGACCCCGCGCGGGAACGATCGCGGTCATCAGATCTCGGTCGTAGACGACGACGCGGCCAAGACCATGGCCGCCTTGATCGAGCGCGGGGTGATCGGGGACTTCCGCCCGCCCAACGTGCTGCGGTTCGGGCTCGCGCCGCTCTACACCACCTACGGCGAGGTGCTGCGCGCCGTCACGACGCTTCGGGAGCTCCGGAGCTGAAACAGTGAATGTCATTCGGGAATCGGTGGCAAAAAGGTGATCGCATCGCCCCTCCGGGGGAGAACGGGGGATCTTTCGTGAATCCGCTGTTAATCTCGATATTCGCTCTCGCCGCGCGTGTGACGTAGATCCTTTCCCTGTGGCGTAAGGGAAACCCGCGTCGCGCGTCTTAAGGGCGAGGCGCGGGCCACGGCGCCGGGAGAAGGAGGGATTCGTGTCGCTCAACTACGTCCTCGTCGCCCTGTTCGGGATCGCTTCCGGTTTCCTGCTGAACGAATTCGGCGCGCGTTACCCCGTCGAGACAGTGCTCGTCGCGATCCTGATCTGCGGGGTGGCGACCCTGTGCTGGGCGAGTGTCCGGATGCTCCGGGACGCCTCCGGGAAGGTCGACGCACTCCTCGATGACGAGCTCGGCGAGGCGAACGAAGATCATTTCGCCGAATCGGTGGCGATAAGTGTCCGCGATTCTCGATTTCGTGGTGCGAAGGGCGTTACGACGGCGTTCCTCCGCGGTGATGTCGTTCGCAAACCGAACGGTATGTGGAGCGCTGGTCCGAAAGCGTGAGCGACGTCACGGCCAGTAGTTTTCGACGACTTTTTCACGGCGGAGCGAACGTGACGAGCGGTGACTCGATCGAGTCCGAAGAGCGTCGATCAAGCCGCTGCCTGCGGTAAACCGCCAGGTGACCTACTGGTGAGTCACTTGGCTGGTGCCCTGGTCCACGTGGTGGACTCACCAGGTCGACAACCCTCTGGTCAGGGAGTCACCGCAATACGTGACTACTCTTCGCGTCCGGACTTGACTCACCCGTTTGGGTCTCCTAGCGTCTTCGCGGGCGGAGCGGACCACGCTGTGTTGATCCGGCTATCGGATCCCGCGGGTGAAGAGATCCCCGGCGACCCGACACCAAACTGCCGGAAGGAAAACGGACCACGGTGAAGCAAATTCCACTTCGACGAGGCCGCGGCTCATCGATTCGTTCGCGCGTTCTGACGATCGCGCTCATTCCGAGTATCGCGCTGATGCTCGTCGGTCTCGCGATCGGCGGCTACCTGATCTTCGACGCGGTCAACGGCCGTGACTACGCGCAGCGGATCCGGGGCGCGGAAGCGCCAACGGTCCCGTTCTTCGTTCAGATCCAGGAGGAGCGCCGTCTGACGCTGCGCGAGCTCGCGGGCGACCGTTCGCAGCACGCCGCGCTCGTGGAGCAGCGCGCCAAGACCGACGCCGCCACCCAGAACGTCGTCAGCTATCTCCAGACCCTGGTCGGCAACTCGCCCGACAGCGTGCAGCGCAACGTCGCCACGGTGGACGGGCTCTTCCAGAAGATGCCGCAGATCCGGCAGTCGGCCGACTCCGGTCAGTTGCCGCTGCTCGACGCCTTCACCTACTACAACCAGATCGTCGACCAGTTCGTCGAAGGTCTCACCGGTTTCGCCCAGGACGCGCCGAACGCGGAGAACGCCTACCAGCGGATCACCGCGGTGCCGCTGTTCACCGCGATCGACCAGTTGCAGCGGGCGAACTCCCTCGCCGCCGCGGCCGTGGCCGGCGGCGGCTTCACCGACGAGACCTACCGCGCGTACGTCACCCAGGTCGGTTCGTACCGGTCACTGCTCGAGTCGTCCGTGACGCGGATGTCCCCGGGCGTCAAGGCGAAGTTCGACCAGCTCGTCGCGAGCGACCCGTGGAAGGCCGTCAGCACGGTCGAGAACACGTTCCTGCAGAACAGCAAGGCCACGCTGCCGGTACCGGAGCAGGTCTGGCTGCAGTCGGCCCGCGGCGTCGGTGACGCGATGATGCGCGGCTTCGTCGAGCAGAGTGGCGCGGCCACGACGGAAGCCATCGACGAGGCCGACCGGACGCTGATCACCTCGGCCATCGCCGCGGCCATCGCGCTGCTGCTGGCCATCGGCGTGTTCGTCGTCGCCCTGCGGCTGTCCAACCGGCTCATCGGCAGGCTGGCCCGGCTGCGCGAGGACACCCTCGACGTCGCCGAGATCCGCCTGCCGGAACTGGTGGACCGGGTGCGGGCGGGCGAACCCGTCGACCTCGACGACAAGGGTCACTTCCTCGACCACGGCGACGACGAGATCGGCCAGGTCGCCGAGGCCTTCAACAAGGCGCAGCAGACCGCCATCGCGGCCGCCGTCGAAGAGGCCAGGACCCGTGAAGGCACCAAGGCGGTGTTCCTCAACATCGCGCACCGCAGCCAGGTCATCGTGCACCGCCAGCTCAAGGTGCTCGACCAGGCCGAGCGCAAGCAAGAGGACCCGGAGCAGCTGGAAACGCTCTTCCAGCTGGACCACCTCTCCACCCGCGCCCGCCGCAACGCGGAGAACCTGATCATTCTCGGTGGCGGCCAGCCCGGCCGTCAGTGGCGCAAGCCGGTCACCCTCGCCGAGCTGACCCGTGGCGCCTCGGCCGAGACCGAGGACTTCGCCAGGGTCAAGACGGCGAAGATGCCCGCGATCGCGGTGCAGGGCCCGGTCGTCGGCGACCTCGTGCACCTGCTCGCCGAGCTGATCGACAACGCCACCTCGTTCTCGCCGCCGCAGTCGCGGGTCGAGCTGCGCGGCAACGTCGTCGGCAAGGGTGTCGTGATCGAGGTCGAGGACCAGGGCCTCGGCATCGAGCCGGAACAGGCCGCCGAGCTGAACGCGATGTTGGCCGATCCGCCGGACTTCGGCATCATGGCCCTGTCAGCCGAGCCACGGCTGGGCCTGTTCGTGGTCGCGCGGCTCGCCGCCCGCCACGGGATCTCCGTGCACCTGCGCGAATCCGCGTACGGCGGCACCAGGGCCATCGTGCTCGTCCGAACCGACCTGCTCGCGCCGGTCCCGTCTGATCAGCCGGAGGACGAGGTGGACCCCGAGAGCACCGAGGTGCCGGACGCCGCACCGCTGCGCCCGGGCCGTCGTGCCCGGCACCGCACCGAGCTTCCCGCGGAACGGCCGGAGCTCCCGGTGCCGATGCCGGTCGTGCCGCAGGTCCCGGTCTCGCAGTCGCCCGCGCATCAGCCGCCGGGACCCGATTCGCCGGGTGCCGCGCTGCCTCCGCTTCCCCCGCGCCCGCCTCGGGTACCCCGGCCAGAGACGCCGCGCCCCGAGCCGATCCGGCCCGAGCCCGCGCGTGCCGAGGCACGGCCGCAGCCGGTGCAGCCGCCTGCCTGGCCGCCCGCCGATTCCCGATCGCAGGACGGCCGTCCGCCGCAGAACCGGCGGCCCGGCCCCGAGGCACCCGGCAGGCCACCGCTGCCGCAGCGCCGACGTCAGACGAATCTGGTCCCCCAGCTGATGGAGGACCGGCCTGCCGCACAGCAGGAGGAGGTCCGCGAGGACACCCCCGAGCTGGCCAGGAACCGTCTCGCCGCGTTCCAGCAGGGAACCCGGCGTGCCAGGGACACCGAACCCACCGACGACTACACCGACCTCGACATGTACGGAGATCGTGACTAGATGGCCAACGCGGGAGTCAGTGAACTCGACTGGTTGCTGGATGACCTGGTCAAGCGGGTCAGCGGTGCCGACAGGGCGGTAGTCCTCTCTTCGGACGGCCTGCTCATCGGACGGTCCGGCAACCTGTCGGAGCAGGACGGCGAGCACCTGTCCGCGGTCGCGTCGGCGTTCCAGAGCCTCGCGCGGGGCACGGGACGGCACTTCGGCGGCGGCAACGTCCGCCAGACCATGGTGGAGATGGACCACGCGTTCCTCTTCGTCACCGCGGCCGGTCGCGGCGCGTGCCTCGCGCTGCTGGCCAAGGAGGACGCGGACATGGGCCTCGTCGCCTATGAGATGAACCTGATGGTCAAACGGGTCGGCGCGGTGCTCACTTCGGCGCCCCGTGCCGCGACACCCACGTCGCCATGAGCGGGCGGCACGAGTCGTGGTTCGAGGACGAGGCCGGGCCGCTGGTCCGGTCGTACGCCGTCACGGGCGGGCGCACCCGCTCGGACACGATCGGCCTCGACCTGATCACGCTGGTGGTCGCCATGCGCAGCGCGCACGAGGTCGCCGGCTTCGAGCCGGAGTACGGGCGGATCCTCACCCTTTGCCAGAGACCGACCTCGGTCGCGGAGGTCGCCGCGCGCATAGATCTGCCGTTGCCGGTGGTGAAGGTGCTGCTGAGCGACCTCATCGAACAGAACCTCGTGCTGTTCCGCACCGCGACACCGGTCACCGACACCCCCAACAAACACGTACTCCAGGCGGTTCTTGATGGCATCCGGAAACTCTGAGCCCCGGCGATCCTTGACCGCGAACGCGGTCAAGGTCCTCATCGCCGGCGGGTTCGGGGTCGGTAAGACCACGATGGTCGGTTCGGTCAGCGAGGTTCCCCCGCTGCGCACCGAGGAGGTCATCACCGCGGCGTCCGAGGGCGTCGACGACCTCACCGGTGTCGAGAAGAAGACGACCACCACGGTCGCCCTCGACTTCGGCCGGATCACCATCAACCCCGAGCTGATCCTGTACCTGTTCGGCACGCCGGGGCAGGACCGCTTCTGGTTCATGTGGGACGAGCTCGCCGAAGGTGCTCTCGGCGCCGTCGTGCTGGCCGACACGCGACGACTCGACAGTTGCTTCGCGGCCGTCGACTTCTTCGAGCGTCGTGGGCTGCCGTTCGTCGTCGCCGTGAACTGCTTCGACAACGCGTACCGCTACGGCACCGAGGAGGTCCGGCAGGCGCTCGACGTCGGCATGGATGTCCCGCTGCTGCTGTGCGACGCGCGGGAACGCGAGTCGACGAAGCAGGTGCTGACCGTGCTGATGGAGCACGTGCTCGCGCTTTCCGACCTGGCGGCGGGACTGCCTCAGGGCCGTTGACATTCATCCTACGTAAGACGCGCTGAAGAGGCCTCGAATTCGCGCCGTGAAGGACGCTTTCCTTGTAATTTTCACCGGGAAAGCGTCCTTCACGGCATTCGGGGACGGTCAGGATCGACGGCGGCGGAGCAGGGTGTCGAGCGCATAAGTGCCCGGTCCCACCACCGCGAACAGCAGGAAGATCCAGGAGTACAGCGCTGCCGTTTCCCCCTTGTTCTGCAACGGCAGCAGTGCGTCCGGCTGGTGAACGACGAAGTACGCGTAGGCCATGGTGCCCGAGAGAAGCACCGCGACCGGGCGGGTGAACAGGCCTGCCAGGATGAACAGCGAGCCGACCAGCTCGATCACCCCGGCATACCAGCCTGGCCAGGTGCCGACCGGTATGGCCGGCTTGTCGAAGAAGCCCATCTTCTGCAAACCGTGACAGAGGAACAGGAACGCGACCACTACACGGACGATGGAGAGGGTCAGGCCTTGCCACTTCGTTCTGGTCTGTCCGACCTCGGCACTCGTGGCGGCGGTTGTCTGGGTCATGACACATCCTTCCGGCTCAAGATGGTCTAAACCATTGATAGGTGTTCAGGATGACGGATGGCCCTGTCTGTACGGAACTTTCTTTCGTGGGTAATACCACGGCTCATCTGGGCCCAACAACGTTGTGCGCACACGAAAAGAGGGCCCCTTTCCTGGAGTCGTTCCAGGAAAGGGGCCCTCTTTGTTTTCTTTCTCAGCGACGGCGGCGGCGCAGCGTGTCGAGCGCGAAGGTGCCGGGGCCGATCGCGGCGATCAGCAGGAAGATCCAGCAGTAGAGGGTCGAAAGCTCGCCCATGTTCTGCAGCGGCAGCAGGCCTTCCGGTGCGTGGACGGTGAAGTAGGCGTAGGCCATGACGCCGGAGAGCAGCACGGCGACCGGCCGGGTGAACAGGCCGACGAGCACGAGCGCGGCGCCGACGACCTCGATCACGCTGCCGTACCAACCGGGCCAGGAGCCGAGTTCGACGGCGCCGCCCGCGCCGTCGACGCCACCGAAGAAGCCGAATCCCTGCAAACCGTGGCAGAGGAAGAGGAACGAGACGACGATCCGGACGGCCGACTGGATCGCGCCCTGTGCCTTGGCCGACCGGCCGGTGGCGGTGCTCGTGGTGGCGGTGGTCTCGGCGGGGGTGATGGTCTGCGTCATCGTTCTGGTCCTTCCGGGAGAGTCTGTGTGGCGGCTTCTGACAACGCGTCGGACGAGCACGACGCGATTCGACAACCCGCCGGAAAGTTTTTTCGCGAGGCGGTCACATCACCCGATCGGCGCAAGGGCACACTGGACGCCGTGGCGGGTAAGACGAGTGCCGGGATCCTGCTTTTCCGCAGGTCGGGCGAGACGACGGAAGTGCTGCTCGGGCATATGGGCGGACCGTTCTGGGCGAAGAAGGACGCGGGCGGCTGGTCGGTGCCCAAGGGCGAGTACGAGCCGGACGAGACGCCGGAGGCCGCGGCGCGGCGCGAGTTCCAGGAGGAATTGGGGCTGCCGGCGCCGGAGGGGGAGTACCTCCCGCTCGGCGAGGTGAAGCAGTCCGGCGGCAAGGTCGTCACAGTCTGGGCCGTGGAGGGCGACCTCGATCCCGCTCAGGTGGTGCCGGGCACCTTCGAGATGGAGTGGCCGCCGCGGTCGGGCCGGACGCAGGAGTTCCCGGAGGTCGACAGGGTCGCCTGGTTCGGGCTCGCCGAAGCGGAGGAGAAGCTGCTCAAGGGGCAGCGTCCGTTCCTCGCGAGGCTGGCGGAGTCGCTCAGCGGCTGAGCAACTCGCTCAGTGGCTTGTCGGCCAGCGATCCCAGGACGAGATCGGCGTGGTCGAAGTTCAGTACCGCGGTGATCGGATTCGGTACCGCGACACACCGCAGTCCGGCGGCCTTCGCCGCGGTGACGCCGTGGGGCGAGTCCTCGAACGCGATCGCTTCGGACGGTGGCAGGTCCAAGGCCGCGAGCGCGGCCAGGTAGAGGTCCGGACTCGGCTTCGCCTCGTGGAGGTCGCCGGTGAGGACGGCTTCGAACGCGTCCGCGAGGCCCAGCCGGTTCAGATGCGTGGTGACCCAGTCGCCGGTCGAGCTGGACGCGATGGCCAGCCGCAGGCCCTGCTCTTTCGCCTCGTCGAGGTAGTCCTGGACGCCGGGGCGCGGCCCCTCGGATTCCAGCAGTGCGGTCACCCGGGCGCGGACGCCGGTGCGGACCGCGACCCTGTCGAGACTCTCGTCGTTCTTCTCGAGCAGTTCGAACATCGCGACCGCGGTGTTCTGTGTGCCGATCACGGTGTGCCAGACGTCGAGGGGGAGCTCGCCACCGCGTTCGCGGAAGGTCTCCTGCCAGGCGGTGAGGACGGCCGCCTCGGTGTCGACCAGCGTTCCGTCGAAGTCGAAGATCAAGGCACCGGTCATGGGACGAGTCTATGTCTTGACTCACTGAGTGGTACGGATTACCGTACGCATTCGTTAGGAAAGTTACCAAACGAACAAGCCGTACCGCACAACGCCGCGCACCCGTCCCTCTCAACCCGCCGCCACGGATTCCCGGGGAGATCGATGTGAAGGCCAGAACCCGACTACTGCCACTAGGCGCGGCACTCATCCTGCTGCCCACCCTGCTCAGCGGAAACGCCCAAGCCGCTGATGTCCTTTTGTCCCAAGGAAAACCCGTCCTCGTCTCCTCGGTGGAGTCCTCCTCGTACGGTGGACCGCTCGCCGTCGACGGGAAGACCAGCACCCGATGGGCGAGTGCCGAAGGCGTGGACCCGCAGTTCATCCGTGTCGACCTCGGTGGCCCTTCCGCCATCAACCGGGTCAAGCTGAACTGGGAAGCGGCGTACGCCACCGCGTACCGGCTGGAAGTCTCCAACGACGGCACGGCGTGGACCTCGATCAAATCCGTCACCGGCGGCAACGGTGGAACCGACGATCTCACCGGCCTGTCCGGCCGCGGCCGGTACCTGCGCCTCGTCGGCACCAAACGGGCCACCAGTTACGGCTATTCCCTTTGGGAGATCCAGGTTTACGGTACGTCGGACTCCTCCGGCGACACGCAGGCCCCGACCGCGCCGACGAACCTCAAGGCCGGTTCGGTCACGGCGTCCACAGTGGACCTGACGTGGACCGGTTCGACGGACAACGTCGGCGTCACCGGGTACGAGGTGCTGCGCAACGGCCAGGTCGTCGGCACGACCGAAACCACGTCCTTCACCGACAGCGGGCTGAGCGCGTCGACCGCGTACACCTACACCGTCCGTGCGAAGGACGCTGCCGGCAACACCTCGGCGGCCAGCAACCAGATCCAGGCGACCACGCAGGCGGGTGGCGGTTCTTCGTTCGTCCTCGCCGCTTCCGGTGACATCGCCGAACAGTGCACGGCCTCTTCGTCTTCGTGCGTCCACCCGAAGACCGCCGCGCTGGTCGGCCAGATGAACCCGGCCGCGGTGATCACCATGGGCGACAACCAGTACGACGACGCCCACATCGAGGACTTCACGAAGTACTTCGACACGACCTGGGGCAAGTACAAGAGCATCATGCACCCGATCCCCGGCAACCACGAGACCTACGACGACACCCCGCTGGGCGCCTACAAGCAGTACTTCGGCAAGATCGCGACGCCGAACGGGAAGACCTACTACAGCTGGGAAATGGGCAACTGGCACTTCGTCGCCATCGACAGCACGGAGTTCTCGCCCGGCCTCGCCGCGAACGCGATCAGCGACGAGCAGCTGAACTGGATCAAGCAGGATCTGCAGAACAACACGAAACCCTGCGTCGCCGCGTACTACCACCACCCGCGCTACACCTCGGGTGACCACGGTGACAACAGCAAGATGGCCATCCTCTGGGAGACCATGGTCGGAAACAAGGTCGACCTCGTGCTCAACGGGCACGACCACCACTACGAACGGTTCTATCCGCAGAACGCCAGCGGAGCCAAGGATCCGAACGGTCCGGTGCAGATCATCGGCGGCGGTGGCGGGGCGAGCCTGTACCCGGTCAAGACGGAACACCCGGCCACGGCGAAGGCGATCTCGACCTACGGCGTGCTCAAGCTGAACATGTCGGACAACGCCTTCTCGACCCAGTTCATCGGTCTCGACGGCAAGACCATCGACTCGTCTCCCACCTACACCTGCCACTGATCCCCGTGATCAGGTGCCGGGTCGCGGCTCGTGTGCACCGCGGCCCGGCACCTTCTCGCGGCGTTGGAGGTCTCCCATGTACATAGCCACCAGCAGGGCGGCGGTGGACGTACCGAAAAGCAGCGGTGTGAAGCGGGCCGTCACCGGGAACGTCGTCGCGCTCGGCCTGGTCAGCCTCGTCACCGACATCTCGTCGGAGATGGTGACCGCGGTCCTCCCGCTCTACCTCGTCCTCGGTCTCGGCCTGAGCCCGCTGCAGTTCGGCGTGCTCGACGGCCTCTACTCCGGTGTCACCGCCGTGGTCCGGCTCGCCGGCGGGCATCTCGCGGACCGGTGGCAGCGGCTCAAGGCCGTCGCCTGCTTCGGTTACGGGCTTTCGGCGCTGGGCAAGATCGGCCTGATGCTGGCGGGCTCGTCCACCGTCGCGATCGGCGCCGTCCTGGCGGCCGACCGCACCGGGAAAGGCGTCCGGACCGCGCCGCGGGACGCGCTGATCACGTTGAGCAGCGACCCCGAACATCTCGGCCGCGCGTTCGGTGTGCACCGCGCGATGGACACCTTCGGCGCGTTCCTCGGCCCGCTGGTCGCGATGGCCGTGCTGTGGCTCAGCCTCGGCAGCTACGACTCGGTGTTCTTCACGAGCTTCTGTATCGCCGCGATCGGCGTGATCATCCTGCTGGTGCTGGTCAAGGACCACCAGCCGAAGCCGGGTGCCGAACGGCCCAAGGTCTCCTTGCGGGAAACCGCGGGCTTGATCCGGCAGGCGTCGTTCCGCCGGATCTGCGTCTGGGCGGCGTTGCTGGGCCTGGTCACCCTCAGCGACTCGTTCCTCTATCTCGTCCTGCAGCGCCGATGGGATCTCGGCGCGGTCTTCTTTCCCTTGCTGCCGCTGGGAACCGCGGGCGTGTACCTGCTGCTCGCCGTACCGCTGGGCAGGCTTTCGGACCGGATCGGCCGCTGGAAGGTGTTCCTCGGCGGGCACGTCGCATTGGTCGTCGCGCTGCTGGCACTGCTGGGACCGGTGGACGGCGGCGTCCTCGCGGTGCTGGCATTGGTACTGCACGGTGTCTTCTACGCCGCCACCGACGGGGTACTGATGGCCGCCGCCGGACCGCTGCTGCCCGAACATCAGCGGGCGAGCGGGCTGGCCCTCGTGCAGACCGGGCAGGCGACGACGCGGATGCTCGCGTCCATCCTTTTCGGACTGGCGTGGACCGCGTGGGACCTGCGCACGGCGGTCTTGGTCGCCGTCGGCGCGCTGGCCGTCGTGATCGTCGCGGCCGCCGTCATCCGTCCTTTGCGGACATACGCGTGAGGGCGCGGATCGTCGGGGTGGCCGGGGCGGTCGTCCTCCTGATCGCGGCCGCCGTCGGCTACGGCCTCTACTCGCGGGACCGCGGCCCGGCCGTCAACTCCGTGGCCGTCGTCACCGGGCAGCCGGTTTCGGTACAGGCGAAGGGACAGCTGCTGTTCCGCAACACCGCCGAAGGCCCCGACTTCGGCCGTCTCGCCACGGTCCCGGCCGACCGGCCGGGCGAACCCCGGAAGGTGGCCGGGCTCAGCTGTGACCGGTTCGCCGCTTCGGCGGGGACCGCGCTGTGCCTGGCCGCGCAGCCGGGGGTGCTGCCGCCGATGACCGACGTCATCGTGCTGGACAAGGACCTCAACGAGATCCGCCGGGTCGAACTGCCCGGCACACCCAGCCGCGGCCGGGTGTCGCCGGACGGGAAGCTCGCCTACTGGACGTTGTTCGTCAACGGGGATTCCTATGCGGAGACCGGGTTTTCGACCAGGGCCGGAATTCTCGACCTGAGCACCGGGAAGCTGATGAAGAGCATCGAGGAGATGGGGCTCCTGCTCGACGGCAAGCCGTACTACGCGTCCGACGTGAACTACTGGGGGATCACTTTCGCCCCCGACGGCAAGCGGTTCTACGCAACCGTGGGGACGAAAGGGAAGACCTACCTGGTCGAGGCGGATTACGAGACGCTCGTCGCGAGGATGATCCGGGAGAACGTCGAATGCCCTTCACTCTCGCCGGACGGTAAGCGGATCGCCTTCAAGAAGCGGGTTTCCGTCGATCCCGCGACGCCGTGGCGGCTGGCCGTCCTCGACCTGGCTTCCGGACAGGAGACCTTGCTCGCCGAGACGCGCAGCGTCGACGACCAGGCCACCTGGCTCGACGACCGGACCGTCGCGTACGGGGTGGACTCGGGGATCTGGGCGGTGCCGGCCGACGGGAGCGGGGCGGCGCGGCTGGTGGTCGAGCGGGCTAGTTCGCCTGCGGGCGTGTAGCGAAGTACTCGATCAGGACCGGTGCCGCCGCTTTCGGTTTGAGCATATGCGTCTGGCCGTCGATCGTCCGGTGTTCGGCGCCGGGGACGGCCTTGGCGAGCGCGGCGACGCCGTTGCGGACCCACGCCGGGCTCTTGCCGCCGTCCATGACCAGCGTCGGCATGGAGACGCCCGCCCAGCGCCCCTCGGGCAGCGGGGTGCCGTCGTGCAGGCCGTCGAAGAGCGCGGCGTCGTAGGGCAGGGTCGCCGCGACCTTCTTCAGCTTCGGCCAGGTCGCAACGCCCGAGGACGTCGCATTTAGCGGACTAAACGCGCTTTCGCAAGGTCAGGAGGGTGATCTCGCTGGGCGCGAAGACGCGCAGCGGCGGTCCCCAGAAGCCCGTGCCCCGGCTCGTGTACAGCTGGGTGCGCTCGCCGTGGCGAGACAGACCGGCCAAAACCGGCTGGTCGAGCCGGACCAGGAGATGGAACGGCCAGATCTGACCGCCGTGGGTGTGCCCGGAGATCTGGAGGTCGATGCCGGCCTCGGCGGCCTGCTTGACCTGCTTCGGCTGGTGGGCGAGCAGGACGACCGGCGTGCTCGCGGTGACGCCGTCGAGCGCGGCCGGCAGGTCCGGGCCGTGACCGGGGAGGCCGGAAGCGGCGCCCGTCGGGTCGTCGATCCCGGCGAAGACGAGCGTGTCCCCGCCCTGGCGCACCGGCACGTGCCGGTTGTGCAGCGGTTCCCAGCCGAGGTCGCGCATGTGGTCGAGCCAGGCCTGCGCCTCGCCGAAGTACTCGTGGTTGCCGGTGATGTAGAACTTGCCGAGTTTGGCGCGCACCTTCCCCAGCGGCGCGACCTGGCCCTCGCGTTTGGCGACCGAACCGTCCGCGAGGTCGCCCGCGTGTGCCACGACGTCGGCGTCGAGTTCGTTCACCACCTCGACGACCTTCTCCGACCACCTCGTCCGGTTCAGCGGGCCGAAATGCGTGTCGGTGATGATCGCGAACCGAAGACCGTCGAGCCCGGCGCCGAGCCGGGGGAGGACGACGTCGAGCTCCTTGAGCCGCGGAACGCGTCTGGCCTCGACCATCCCGTACGCCGCCAGTGCCACGAAGGCCGCCACGACGACGCCGGACACGATCTCCGCCGCACTGTCCACTCCGGACAGCGCGAGCACGAGCCGCAGCACGTTTCCGAGTACGGACAAGGAGAACAGAAGCCAGATCAGGCCGAGGGCGAGGTCGCCGATCTTCGCCGCGAGGTCACGTTGCCACGGACCGTGGCCGAGGACCATGCACGTGGGCATCGCGAGCACCGCGACGGCGAAGACGATCGTGCCGAGGTACTCGAGCGCGGCCGGGAGTTCGGGGGAGCCGACGACCGTCCACCACGGCACCCCGAACAGCAGGGCGAGGGCGGCGACCAGCGTGACAACGCGGATGAGGATGCGGGGCATGATGTCGGCCAGACTAACAGACCATTGGTCTCTACCGCCGTTCTCGCTGAGGGCGTCTCAGGGTTTCACCTGGTGGTGTTCGGATCGAGCGCGTTACCGCCTTACTCGCCCACGTAAGCGCGCAGGTGCTGTGCCGTGAGGGTGTCACCGGAAGCGACCAGATCGGCCGGAGTGCCGGTGAACACGACCTCCCCGCCGTCCACGCCGGCCCCGGGCCCGAGGTCGACGATCCAGTCGGCGTGCGCCATCACGGCCTGGTGATGTTCGATGACCACCACCGTGTTCCCGTCGTCCACCAGCCGGTCCAGCAGTGCCAGCAACTGGTCGACGTCGGCGAGGTGCAGTCCGGTGGTCGGCTCGTCGAGGACGTAGGTCGCCGACTTCTCCGCCATCCGGATGGCCAGTTTGATCCGCTGCCGTTCCCCGCCGGACAGGGTCGTGAGCGGCTGCCCGAGCCCGAGGTAGCCCAGCCCGACGTCGGAAAGCCGGTCCAGGATCGTCCGCGCCTGTCCCGAGGGGAAGAATTCGCGCGCCTCGGCCACCGGCATCGCGAGGACCTCGCTGATGTTCTTGCCCCGTAGCCGGTACGTCAGCACTTCCGCGGTGAAACGCTTGCCCTCGCATTCTTCACAGACCGTCGCCACTCCGGCCATCATCGCCAGGTCGGTGTAGATCAGCCCGATGCCCTTGCACTTCGGGCACGCGCCCTCGGAGTTCGCGCTGAACAGTGCCGCCTTGACGCCGTTGGCCTTGGCGAAAGCGGCGCGGATCGGGTCGAGCAGGCCGGTGTAGGTCGCCGGGTTGCTTCGCCGCGAACCGCGGATGGCCGACTGGTCGAGCACCACCACGTCGTCCCTTGTGGACAGTGAGCCGTGGATGAGCGAGCTCTTGCCGGAACCGGCGACCCCGGTGACCACGGTCAGCACCCCGAGCGGGATGTCGACGCTGACGTCCTTGAGGTTGTGCCGGGTCGCGTTCCGGATCGGGAGCTGCCCGGTCGGCGCGCGGACGTCGGTGCGCAGTCGCGCGCGGTGGTCCAGGTGCCGCCCGGTCAGCGTGCCCGACGCGCGCAGTCCGGCGACGTCGCCGGTGAAGCAGATCTGCCCGCCGTTCGGCCCGGCGCCCGGTCCGAGGTCGACGACGTGGTCGGCGATTTCGATCGTCTCCGGTTTGTGCTCGACGACGAGGACCGTGTTCCCCTTGTCCTTCAAGAGCAGCAGCAGGCCGTTCATCCGCTGGATGTCGTGCGGGTGCAGGCCGACGGTCGGCTCGTCGAAGACGTAGGTGACGTCGGTGAGGCTGGAACCCAGGTGCCGCACCATTTTCACGCGCTGGGCCTCACCACCCGACAGTGTCCCGGATTCGCGATCGAGGCTGAGGTAACCGAGGCCGATCTCCACCAGCGAGTCGAGGGTGCCGCGCAGGGTCTGCATCAGCGGGCCGACCGACGGATCGTCGAGTTTGCGGACGAAATCGGCCAGATCGCTGATCTGCATCGCCGAACAGTCCGCGATGTTCAGCCCGTCGATCTTCGACGACAGTGCCGCCTCGTTGAGCCGGGCGCCGTCACAGGCAGGACACCGTTCGAAGGTGACCGCCCGGTCGACGAACGTGCGGATATGCGCCTGCGTCGCCTCCTTGTCCTTCGCCAGGAACAGCCGCTTGACCTTCACCAGCAGGCCTTCGTAGGTGGTGTTCATCCCGCCGAGCTTCATCTTGGTGGCGGGTTTGTACATGAAGTCTTCCCACTGCTGAGGCGTGTAGTCCTTCAGCTTGACGGCGGGGTCGACGAAGCCGGATTCCGCGAGTCCCTTCCAGTACCAGCTGCCCGGTGTGAAGTTCGGGACGGTGATCGCCCCTTCTTCGAGCGAAAGCTCCTTGTCGACCAGCTGGTCGACGTCGATGCTGGACACCTTGCCGAGGCCCTCGCATTCGGGGCACATCCCCTCGGGCAGGTTGAAGCTGAACGCTCCCGAAGTCCCGATATGCGGCTGTCCCAGCCTGCTGAAGACGATCCGCAGCATCGTGTGCGCGTCGGTCGCGGTGCCGACCGTGGACCGGGAATTGGCCCCCATCCGCTCCTGGTCGACCACTATCGCGGCGCTCAGGTTCCGCAGCGCGTCCACGTCCGGTCGCCCGACCGGGGCCATGAAGGATTGGATGAAGGCGGTGTAGGTCTCGTTGATCAGCCGCTGCGATTCCGCGGCGATGGTGCCGAACACCAAGGACGACTTCCCGGAGCCGGAAACACCGGTGAAGACGGTGAGACGGCGTTTGGGGATGTCGACCGAGACGTCGGCGAGGTTGTTCTCTCTGGCTCCGCGCACCTGGATCATGTCGTGGTTGTCGGCGGCCGAAGGCATGGCTCTCCCCTGATTGGAACTCTTTAGCCTGTAAAGTGAGGGTAGCAGAGGTTAGTTTATGCTGTAAGGAGTTTGCAAGTGGTCGTCTACGCGGCGCAGGGAGACCCTCGGAAGTCCATGGCCCTGCTGTGGCGGATGGAGCAGGCCGACGTCGAGCGGCCGGGACCGAAACCGGCGCTTTCGGTGGACCTGATCGTCGACGCCGCCATCGCGATCGCCGACGCCGAAGGCATGACGGGCCTTTCGATGCGCGCGGTCGGTGACAGGCTCGGCCGGACGGCCATGGCGCTCTACACCTACGTCCCGAGCAAGAGTGAACTGATCGACCTCATGTACGACAAGGCGCTCGCCGAACTGCCGGCCTCTCATGAGGGCGACGATTGGCGGTCCGACGCCGCTCGGTGGGCGTACGACCTGTGGGACTTCTACCTCCGGCATCCCTGGGTTCTGCAGGTCTCGCAGGCACGGCCGGTGCTGGGCCCGCACGAGTACGTCGTGCTGGAGTCGCTGGTGAAGATCCTGCGCCGGACCGGCTTGCCGCCGGTGGTGCTGCGGCGGCTGATCAGCGCGCTGTACTCGTGTGTCCGCGAGCCCGCCAGGACGGCCGCCGAGTCCCGGTCCGCGGAGAAGGTGACCGGCCAGACCGACGACGAATGGTGGTACGCCCGCTCGGCGCTCTTGCGTGAGGTGTCGCCGGACTTCGCCGAGCGGTTCCCGACGCTGACCTGGATGGAGAGCGAGCAGGCGTTCCGGATGGAGGACGAGACGGTGTCGTACCTGGAGCAGGAGGCGAGGGAGGCCTTCGAGATCTCGCTGGCCGTTCTCCTGGACGGGATCGAAGTCGCGATGAAAGCGGAGTAGTCTTCTCCGCATGCCCAGTGATTTCGCCTTGAAGACCATGAACGCCGTCCACCGCGTCATCCAGAAGGTCAGTGGCGGCCGCGCCGGCTGGGAGGTCGCCGGGATGACCGTCCTGGAACTGACCACCATCGGCCGCAAATCCGGTCAGCCGCGCACGGTGCTGCTGACTTCGCCGCTGCGCGAGGGCGACGCGTACGTCATCGTGGCCTCCCGTGGCGGCGACGACCAGCACCCCGCGTGGTTCCTCAACCTCCGCGACAACCCCGAGGTCCAGGTCACGCTGAAGGGCGAGGCCCCGCAGCCGATGGTCGCGACCGTCGCCGACGGCGAGCTGCGGGCGCGCCTGTGGCCCAAGATCACCGCAGATTACAAGAACTACGCGCAGTACCAGACCAAGACCGAGCGGGAGATTCCCGTCGTGCTGCTGGCGCCGAAGGCGTAACGTCCGGCATCCCCCGCGGGGGCCGGGTACATCGGCCCTACCGGCGAGTCGGTAAGCCGGGGACCGTGGACCTCGAAGCCAACTGGGCCACGAGAACGCGGGGACGCCGATGCCAGACTCCTTGGGTCTCGAAACGCTCGATCGCGAGCAGTGCCTGTCGCTGCTCGCGGGTACCGGGCTGGGCCGGGTGGTGTTCACCTCCCGGGCCCTGCCGGTGATCCAGCCGACGCGGTTCGCCGTCCACCACGGTGCGATCGTGCTCCGGACGCCGTCACAGAGCGCGCTGTTCGCCGGAGTGCTCGACAGTGTGGTCGCGTTCGCCGTCGACGAGTTCGCCCCCGACCTGGGATCCGGCTGGTTCGTCACCGTGCTCGGCCGCGCCTCCGAGGTGCGTGACCCGATCGTGATCGACGAGCTCGCGACCCTGCCGTTGGACTGCTGGACTGGTCAGGCGGACGCCCGGTATCTCCGGATCCCGATCGAGTCGGTCACCGGACGGAGGATCCTCGGCGCTCGGAGTAACGAAGCGCGGTCCGTGATCGACGCACCAAGTGAGCTTTCCGGGCGCGTTTGTCATTCCTGACCCCACTGCCCGGGGAGTTACTTCGGGACGGTGACGCCAGTGCGGCGGGTGAGTGCGGCGAGTAACGCCAAGGCGCCCAGGATCCTGGACGCGGTGGCCGGGATCGCCCACGATCTCAGCCTCTCCGACGTCCTGCGGCGGATGGTCGAGTCCGCCTGCGAGCTGACCGGTGCGCCGTTCGGCGCGCTGAGCGTGCTCGATTCGGACGAGTTCATCCGCGTCGGTGACGCCTGGGAGTCCCCGCCGTCGGAGGCCGAGTCCCGCGTGATGCCCATCCGCATGCGCGGCCGCATCTTCGGGATGCTGTACCTCCCCCGCAAACCGGAGGGTGAGGAATTCACCGAATCCGAGGTCGACCTGCTCGTCGCGCTCACCGCGGCGGCCGGTGTGGTGATCGAGAACGCCGCGCTGTTCGACCAGGTGCAGCGGCGCGAACGCTGGCTCGAAGCCTCCTATCACGTCACCGGCGCGCTGCTGGCCGACCAGGATCTGACCGCGACCCTGCGCCTGATCGCCGAACGCGCCCGCGTCGTCGCCGGAGGCACCGCGGGGGCCGTGGCCCGTCCTCGCGGCGACGGGATGCTGGTCTTCGAGATCGTCGAGCCGCCGGGTCCCGACGCCGACAAACTCGCCGGGATCGCGGTGCCCATGGAAGGCACCGCGACCGGGATGGCGTTCACCTCGGGCAAACCCGTCGTTGTCCGGGACTACGGCGAAAAGGTGCTCGAGTACCAGGGTGACCGCGCCGCCTCCATGCCCGCGGTGATCAAGGACCTGGACTCCACGGTCGCCGTCCCGCTGATCGTCGGCGACGAGAAACTCGGCGTGCTGCTGGTGGCGAAGTTCCGCGACAAGACCCCGTTCTCCGCCTACGACGTCCAGCTCGCCGAGACCTTCGCCGCGCATGCCGCGCTCGCGGTCGAATTCGCCCGAGCGCAACAGGACCGCCAGCGGCTCGCCGTCTTCGAGGACCGCGACCGGATCGCCCGCGACCTGCACGACCTGGTGATCCAGCGGCTGTTCGCGATCGGACTCGGCCTGGAGGGACTCGGCAGGCTCGCGGGCGAACCCACCGTCGCCGAACGCGTGACCGGATTCGCGCACGAGATCGACCGCACGATCCGCGAGATCCGCAACAGCATCTTTTCGTTGCAGGAACCCGCCGAGGCGCAAGGCAGTCTCCGTTCGGAGCTACTGCGCGTCGCGCTCGACGCGGGCTGCGCGTCCGAACCGAGAGTAGGGTTCGAGGGGCCGCTGGATTCGACCGTGCCGGACACGGTCCGTTCCGATCTGCTCGCGACACTGCGCGAATCACTGTCCAATGTGGTCAGACACGCCGCGGCGACGGCGGTGTCGGTCGACGTCTCGGTCGACCGCGACGGGCGGTGGCTGAAGCTTTCGGTGGTGGACGACGGCGTCGGCATGCCCGCCGAACCCGGCCATCGCAGCGGGGTGGCGAATCTCGCCGAACGCGCGGCCCGCTGGAACGGGTCGTTCCTCGTCGAGGCAAGGCCGGAAGGCGGGACGAGGCTCGACTGGTCGGTGGCACTGCCGGCCCGAGAGGGGAGTGTGGGATGACGATTTCGGTGTTCCTGCTGGACGATCACGAGCTCGTCCGCACCGGGCTGAAGACCGTCTTCGAGGCCGAAGACGATCTCACGGTGGTCGGTGAGGCGTCCACGGCCGCCGAGGCGTTCGTCCGGATCCCCGTGGTCAAACCGCAGGTCGCGGTGCTCGACGTCCGGCTGCCGGACGGCGACGGGGTCACCGTCTGCCGCGAGATCCGCTCGTCCGTCGAGCCGCCGCCCGCCTGCCTGATGCTGACGTCCTATTCGGACGACGACGCGTTGTTCGGCGCGATCATGGCGGGCGCGGCCGGGTACATGCTCAAACAGGTCTCCGGTGGCGCGCTGGTCAAAGCCGTCCGCACGGTCGCGACGGGCGGATCGCTCCTGGACAGCACGCTGACGGCGTCGGTGATGAACCGCCTGCGCGGCGACAGCGCGCTGCCGGACCCGCGCTACGAACAGTTGAGCCCGCAGGAGCGGCGGGTGCTCGACCACATCGCCGACGGGCTGACCAACCGGCAGATCGCGGAAAAGCTGTACCTGGCGGAGAAGACGGTCAAGAACTACGTGTCCTCCTTGCTGCACAAGCTCGGCTTCGAACGCCGCACCGCCGCCGCCGTCTACGCTTCCCAACGCCGCAAGCCCACCACTTATTGATCCGTAAGGCAAATGTGGCGTGGTCAGTCTGCGGCGTAGCGGACTTCTTCCTTGCCGAAGAAGGCTTTCACGTGGTCGGGTTGGTTCTG
>NZ_JBVKAE010000020.1:0-171150 GCF_055598845.1 Amycolatopsis sp. NPDC039088
GGCGATGAACCGGTATCCGTCGCCCGGGTCGTCGGCGTGGATGCCGAGTGCGGCGTTGATCAGGTGGGCGTCGTCCCAATCACGTTGGGAAACCGGATTGGAGCACCATTGGTAGTAGGCCTGCCGGGAGATCCCCAGCACCCTGCACGTCACCGCGACCGGCACCCTGAGCGGGGCGCCGGCCGCGGCCAGGTCACGGACGAGCGGGAAGGCTATTTTCCCGGCAGGTTGCCCTGCGCGAGATACGCGGCAGCCTTCCGCAGAACTTCGTTCTCCTGCTCAAGCAGACGGTTGCGTTTGCGGAGTTCACGCAGCTCAGCGGACCCATCCGCAGTCACACCGGGCCGCTTGCCGGCCTCGACGTCCGCGGCACGCATCCAGTTCGCCAGACACGACTCGGAGATCCCGAAGTCCTTGGCGACCTGCTTCAACGGGACCTGGCCTTGACGGGCGACCGCGACGACGTCGTCACGAAACTCACGAGGATAGGGCTTGGGCACGAAGACATCCTTTCAAGCAAGGCCGAAACCTCACAAATCAGGTGTCAACCAAACCCTGGGCAGTCCCCAGCCCGCGACACGACACGTTTGACTTACCCCTCAATAGAACCCTACTTCGCACTCACGACCCGCTCGCGAAACCACGCATACCACCCAAGTTGGATACTTACCCGTGCAAATAGGGTCCTTTGTGGACAGACCAGTCGCCGTCCCCGCTCCCGTCAGCCGGTCCGGACCCACGCCGGGGCACGCCACGTTTTGGGTTACCTCTCAATAACCCTCATTAACACTCATGACCCCGCACGGAAACCGTGCAAGTCTCCCAAACCGGGCACATTTGGCTCGGAAAGTGTCCCTTATAGACGGTCAGAAGCCGGGTGAGGCCCTTTGCGTGAGCCCGCTCCCGCCGGGACCACCACGACACGTTCGCCCTGTCCCGCTCTAGCGGCGGAACCGACCAGCAGTTATGCGACTTTGCCGGGACCCTGGCGCCTAGCGCAAGGAAGGGGCCTTCATGTACTGGGGAAGGTGTGAAGGTCGCGTTTCCTCAAACACCCTTGGCCAGAACCGTCACCACTCAAGAGGCGGGCTGATCGATCTGCTCGCGCAGGATGTCGCCGTGTCCCGCGTGCCGGGCGAATTCCTCGATCATGGCGAGCAAGGTCCACCGCAGGCTGATGGTTCCTTCACCGGGGATGTCCTTGGTGTCGTCGAGGTCGAAGCGCGCGGCGATCTCCCGTGAGCGTCGGCTCGCGCGTTCGAACTCGGCGATGACGTCGGCGAGGGACTCGTCGTCCTTGACGGTGAAGGTGCCCTCGTCCCGGGCCGAATATCCGTCGCATTCCGATTCGCCGAGACCGGCCCAGAATCGTTGGAACCAGATCCGTTCGGCGGCCGCGGCGTGTTTGAGCAGGGAGATCGGCGTCGTCAGTGAAGCGACGAGCCGTCGGCGGGCGTCGGCTTCGGAGAGGCCGCGTGCGGTCTCGATCAGGGCTTCGCGGTTGCGATCGAGCGTGTTCTCGAGAAGCATTCGTTCGCTGCCATTGGTGATTCTGCTGGGATTCAAGGGTTTCACTCCGTTTTTCGCATGGTTGAAGAAGCTGTGCCGTCTTATGTGAGGCCGACGCCCAGAAGTAGGAGCGTCGATGCATTCGAGGGGGCGTGTCGACGCGGGCAGAAGTGGACACCGCGGTCGAGGTCGGTCACCGGAAGATCCGGTGAAGACGCCGCCGTGATCCTATGACGCGTTCGAGAGCGGGGTCAATGAAGAATAACGACGATTAAAACCGTCATTACCACTTGAGGTCGGTAGGGTCTTCTGAGTGACTTCCGAGCGCAGACGCTGGCGGGTGCGGCTGCGCGATCGTCGTGGGCGGATCCTGGGCGCCGGGACCATGCTCGATGACGAACACCTCCTCACCTGCGCTCACGTGATCGAAGGCCACGACGAAATCACGGTGGATTTCGTGGCGCTTCCCGGTGTGGAGCCCGGATTCGCCACGATCGTCGCGCAGGCGGCACCTATCGGGGACGACGGCGGGGACGTCGCGTTGCTCCGGTTGCGCGACCCGGAGGAACAGGTCATCGGCGCCCCGCTTCACCGGACGGCTCTCGAAGACGACCAGCGCGTCCGCGCCTACGGTTTCCCGCAGGGATCGGACGGCATGTGGTCGTTGGCGACCGTCGTCGGCGACGGCGGGCACGGTCTCGAGCGCGTCCAGCTCCATCGCACTTCCGACGCCGAGCCGATCACGCACGGCTTCAGCGGTGCCGCGGTGGTCGCCGACAAGAGCGGGCACGTCGTCGGCATGGTCGCCACCCGGTACGCGACCGAGGCCGCCCGCGTCTCCTGGATGATCCCGGTCGAGACCATGCTCGGCTACCTGCCGAAACTGCGCCGCTGGGCTCAAGGAAGCCCGGCGATCGACCCGAGCTTCGTGCATTACCCGGAGCCCGCCATCGACGAGCCGTTCGCGCGCGAGTTCGCCGGCTGGCTCGGTGGGCATGGCGGCTCGGACGTCTGGGTGATCATCACCGGCGAGGATGATTCCGCCATCGCCGCCTCGTTGCGCCGCGCCGTCGTGCTCGCCGACCGGGAACGCGGCGCGGGACGGAGCGCGTCCGGGCCGACGGTGCCGCCGGTCGGCAGTGTCGTGCTCGCGGTCGACGCGGTCGGCAAGACCGCCGACGAGGTCCGCCGCCGGATCTCCGAGCGGCTCGACGTCGCAGCGGGCCGTCACGGCTCTGGCAGGACCGTCGTCATCTACGGGATCGACGAGTCGGCCGAACCGGAGAAACTCGTCGGCGAGGTCCTGATCCCGTTGGCGCACCGCGTGCACGACCTCGGGCTGCGGCTCGCCCTCGCCTTCCGTGAGGAGAGTTCGCCGATGGTGAGTGAGGTCCGGACGAGCACCAGCGCCTCGCCCGCCGACGAGGACGACATCGAGGGCCGCCTCGCTCTGCTGGAGACCCGATTGGCCGAACTCGCCCGGCTGGAGAAGGAAAATCTCAGTGACACGCCCCGCTTCACCGATACCCCGGACGCCCAGGTCAGGGCGCGGCGGCTGAAGGGCGCGGTGACGCAACTGCGTTCGGCGGAGCGGGACGGAGAACCCGAGTGGGTGAAACGGCAGTTGCCCGCCTGCGAGCGGACCGTGGCCAGGGCCGTGGACCGCGCCCGCGATCTGCGCCGCCTCCTCGACGAGAACCTCGCCCGGCGCGCGGAACTTCGCGCCCGGCTCGACGCGTACGGCGAGATGGCCCGTAACAGTGGCTTCGTCGAAGACGTCGAACTCGATGCCGCCTACGCTCCCGCCTGGCGGATGCTCTTCGAAGGACCGTGCGACCTCGTGGCCGCGGCGGCCGCCGTCGAGCAGTACGCGAACACCGTACGGAAACGGATCGACGGATGACGGCTTGCGGACGGGACGGCTGCCACGGTGTGCTCGGCAAGACCGGTTTCTGCAAGGTCTGCGGGCTGCCGCCCGGCGCGCCGGAAGAGTCCGTGCGGCGCGAAAAACCGACACTGGTGATCCCCGGTCCTGGCGAGGCGCCGACCAGGATCACGAGCACGGTCGTCACCCGGTCACAGCAGATGGCCGGCCACGCGACCGCGGACGACCGGGTCCCGCTGCCGCTCGTCGAACTCCCCGACATCGCGGGCCGCCTGCTGACCGAACCTCAGGTCCCGGAGGAGGAACGGTTCTGCGGCAAACTCGGCTGCACTGGCACCCCGGTCGGTCGTTCGATCGGCGGCGGGCCCGCGCCGCTCGAAGGATTCTGCCCGGTCTGCCGGACGCCGTTCTCTTTCGTGCCCAAGCTCGCGGCGGGCGACGTGGTCGACGGCCGGTACCACGTGCTCGGCTGCGTCGCCCGCGGCGGACTCGGTTTCGTCTATCTGGCAACGGATTCCGGCCTCGGCGGCAGATATGTCGCGCTCAAGGGCCTGATCAACACGAACAACACCGCCGCCGTGCGGATCGCGGAGACCGAGAGCCAGGTGCTCACCGCGCTGGAGCATCCGAACATCGTCCGGATCTTCGACGTGGTCGAGCACCACGACTTCCGCTACATCGTCATGGAGTTCGTCGACGGTCTTTCCCTGCGGGAGATCAAGAACCGCGGCCGGGCGGGGCTGGATTCCAGCGAGGGACGGTTGCTGGTCGAGCACGTCGTGGCCTATGGGCGCGAAATCCTGACCGCGCTCGACTACCTGCACGGTGAGGGCCTGCTGTACTGCGACATGAAGCCGGACAACGTGATCCACGGCGAGAAGCGGATCAAGGTCATCGATTTCGGTGCCATCCGCAAGATCTCCGACGACGAAAGCCCGGCCGTCGTGACCGAGCACTACCAGGTGCCGGTGAAGGAACGGGCGAGACATGGGCTCACCGTCCGGTCCGACATCCACACCGTCGGCATGACGTTGCGGGAACTCTTCCAGGCCAGCGACGGCTGGTCGGTCACCCCCGACGCGCGCGGCGTCCGGTTCGGCATCGAATCCTTCGTCCGGGTCCTCGACCGTGCGACCGCCCCGTTCGAGCGGCGGTTCGCGACCGCGCACGAGATGCTCGTCCAGCTCGACGGCGTGCTCGCCGAGATCCTTTCCTTACGGGACAGGCAATCCCGGCCCGCCGGGTCCACGCTGTTCACCGAAGGGGCGGTACTGCTCGACGCGGGACTTGGCCAGGCGCCGCCGTTGGAGCACTGGACGCGGGGGACACCCGTTTCGCTCGGCGAACGGCCGACGGCCGCGGAGATCGCCGTCGGCCTGCCGCTGCCGAAGGAGGATCCGGATGACCCGCAGGTGACCTTCCTGCGGACTGTTCGCGCCCCCGACGCGGCGCGGCTGCTGAAGAAACTCGAAAAGGCGCCGAGTTCGGTCGAAGTCGAGTTCCGCCGCTGCCGGGCGCGGCTGGAACTCGGGGCGACCGTGGAAGGCGCCTTGGCGGTGGCGGAGGCCGAACGGCTGCTCGGTGACCGCGCCGCCCATGACTGGCGCGTGGCGTGGCACCGGGCCCTGCTGGCCCTCGGCTCCGGCGATTTCGCCGCGGCGAAGGAGAAATTCGACGCCGTGTACCGCGACATCCCCGGTGAGGAGCCGCCGAAACTCGCGCTCGGTCTCTGCGAGGAGCACCTCAACGGCGTGGCCGCCGCGGAGCGGTACTACGACGCCTTGTGGGCGCGGGACCGGAACCAGGTCAGCGCGGCGTTCGGGCTCGCCCGGGTCCGGCTGCTGCGGGGCAACCGCGCCGCCGCGGTCGAGATCCTCGACCAGGTCCCGGAATTCTCCCGCTACGACGAGGCGGCGCGGATCGCCGGGGTGCGGGTGCTGTCCGCGCCGATGCCCGGGACCGGGGATCTCCCGGTGTCGGCGGAACTCGACGAGGCGGTGGTCCGGCTGTCCGCTCTGGACCTCGACGGCGACGCGTCCGACCGGCTGGTGACGGCCGTGCGCGAGACCGGGCTGGCAGGGGTGCTCATCGGACAGGACGGGATCACCGACGGCGCGATCCTGCGGGCGGACGAGACGGGCGCGCGCACGGTACTGGACCAGTCGTACCGGCGGCTCGCCCATCACGCGCCGACGCCCGAACTGCACGACGTGCTGATCGATCTCGCCAACTCGGTGAGACCGGTGACCCTGGTGTGAAAGGGGACGAACGATGAGCGGGGAGCCGAGTCTGGGGCTCGAAGTGCACCAGAACAAGTTCCTGGCCGAGGGGGACCGGGCGATGACCGCGATCGTCCGGGTCGTGTCCCGCGGCGGCGAAGCGACCGTCGCCAGGACCGCCGCCGAGGTGCTGATGATCGACTGCTCCAGCTCGATGCGCTTCCCCAGCACCAAGATCGGCGAGGCCCGGCGTGCCGCCACGGCCGCCATCGACGTCTTCCCCGACGGCGTGCGCTTCGCCGTCATCCAAGGTACCGACCGCGCGAAGCTGATCTACCCGGCCGAGGACGGTCTGGTGACCGCTTCCGAGCGGACCCGGGCGGAGGCGCGTGCCGCGGTCGAGCATCTCGCGGCGGTCGGCGGCACCGCTATGGGCGCCTGGCTGGCCAAGGCCCGTGACCTTTTCGCAACCGAGCCCGACGCCGTCCGCCACGCGATCCTCCTCACCGACGGCCGCAACGACTCGCAGACCAGGGCCGATCTGATGAGCGTGCTGAACAGCTGCGAGGGCCGGTTCGTCTGCGACGCCAGGGGAATCGGCGACGGCTGGGAACCGGCGGAACTCATCCAGATCGCCAGGGTGCTGCGTGGGAACGTCGACTCCGTCGTCGAGGACGCCGAACTCGCCGAGGATTTCCGGAACCTCGTCGAGAGCGCGATGACCAAGGTGCTGCCCGAGGTCCGGCTGCGGATCGGCACCATGCCGTTCAGCAGGCTGCGGTCGGTCAAGCAGGTGTTCCCGGACGAGTACGACCTCACCGACCGGTGCCGGGAGATCGCCGTCCGCGAGATGGAACTCTCACTCGGTTCGTTCGCCGGTGACGAAACACGGGACTACCAGGTGATCCTGGACCTCGATCCGGATCTCGAACCCAGCCACGGGCAGGACAGGCAGCTGGCGTGGACGGAACTCGTGCCCGTCCCCGGAGCCACGGTCGAGGGGGACGCGCTGCCCATCGCGGGCCAATGGACCCACGACCCGATCCCGCCGACGCTGATTCACCCGATGGTTTCGAAGTACGCCGCCCAGGCCGATCTCGGCGAGGCGTTGACCGCGGGCGGCGACGCCTACGCGGCCGGTGACCAGTCCGGTGCCGAACAGCATTGGGGCCGGGCGGTTACCCTGGCCGCCGCCGCGGGCGATGAAGACACTCTCGGCCGTCTCGCGGGGGTCGTGGAGATCGTCGACGCGAAGAAGGGCGTCGTGCGCTTGCGCACCGACGCGACGCGAAGCCACGTTCTGCACGTCGTTATCCCTTCGAGGGTTTCGGAAATCGCGTCCGAGCAGGAAGATCGGCCGATGCCCGTTTCCCCGACCGAGGCGCCGCCGGTCGCCTGCGCCGGCTGTCCCGCACTGTCTCCCGCCGGGGCGAACTTCTGCGTCGGCTGCGGCAGACCGTTCGACGAGGCGGTTTCGTGACGGCCACCCGGGTACGGCTGGTGCGGCTCCGTGCCGGCCTGCTGGCGCTGACCCTCGTCGTCCTGGTGGTGTCGCTGTGGGCTTTCCACAGCGTCCAGAACGCCGCCGAAACGGTCCGTGACCGAACCTCGCAAGCGGTACTCGAGGTGACCGCCGCGCGGGCCGCGCTGGTGGCCGCCGACGCCGCCGCGGTCACCAGTTTCGCCTCGGGCGAGGCGAGGCTCGCCGGGCCCGGCCAGGAGTACTCGAACCAGCTGGCGCTGGCGAGCCAGAGCCTCGCGCGCGTCGCGGAGTTCAATCAGGCTGGCGGACCCGGCGGCAACGGGCTGCAGGTGGTGGAGAGTCAGGTGGCGGCCTATTCGGGTTCCATCGGGCAGGCCGACGTGCATTTCCGCCAGCTGGACGCGGCGGTGCTCGGTGCGGCCGACCTGTGGCAAGCCTCCCGGTTGCTGCACGCCCCCGGCGGTGTCCTCGACGAGCTGGAATTGTTGCAGCACAAGCAACGTGAAGCATTGGACGCGCAACTCTCGTCGACCGGCGTCAGCATTGCGATGCTCCCGCTGTGGCTCCTTCCGATACTGGCTCTGCTGGGGCTGCTGGTGTTCACCCAGCTGTACCTGAAGAAGCGGTTCCGCCGGGTGGCGAACGTGCCGTTGCTCGCGGCGACCGTGCTGATCGCCGCGATCGGGGTGGCGCTGCTGTTCACCGTGGTCAGCCGCGACCGGCTGGACTCGGTCGGAAAGCGGCTCGACGCGGTCGCCGAGGCGCGGGACACGCAGATCCAGGCGGCCGACGACGCGGGCCAGCGACGGCTCGCCGACCTGCTGAGCGAGTACTGCGACAGGGAGCAGGGATGCGGTGTGACCGTCGACGAATTCCGGGCGAAGGCACAGCAGGCCACGACGCCTGCCACGGACAACACGCGGGTGGCCACCGCGGGCGCGAAGGCGGTGGCGGCCGACGCTTCGGGGGCGGCCGAATCCGGCGGGCGGGAGTACCTGATCCCGGCGGGCACCCTGCTCGCGGGCGGACTGGTCCTGCTCGGGTTGCACGGCCGGATCGACGAATACCGGTACCGGCCGTGAAACGGTTACTGGCCTTGGTGATGGCACTGTCGTTGATCGCGGGCGGCTGCTCCGCGTCGGCCGACGGCGGCACCGTCGTCGTACTCGCGTCGTGGACCGGCCCCGAGGCGGACGCGTTCCGGCGGGTGCTGGACGCGTTCGAGGCCGACACCGGCGTCAAGTACCTCTATCAGGGCACTCGCGCCGTCGACCAGGTGCTCGCCTCGGATGTCCAGCGCGGCACGCCACCGGATGTCGCCGTCCTGCCGAACGCCGGTGTGCTGGCGAAGTACCAGAAGTCGGGCGACCTGGTGCCGCTCGACGACGATCTCGCCGCGACCATGGGGGGCTCCTTCAGCCCGCAATGGGTGGCCCTGCAGAAGATCGGCACGCAGAAGCTGTACGCGGTCGCCGTGAAGGCCGATCTCAAGAGCGTGATCTGGTACAACCCGGCCCGGTTGACCGGGATCCGCCCGACGACGTTCGAAGGTCTCCGCACGTTCGCCGCCGGGCTGACGGCCTCGGGCGGCACGCCGTGGTGTGTGGGGATGGGCGCCCCGCCCACGTCGGGCTGGCCGGGAACCGACTGGATCGAGGACATCTTCCTGCACTCGGCGGGTCCCGAGAAGTACTGGCAGTGGGCGTCCGGGAGTCTGAAGTGGACGTCGCCGGAGGTCAAACAGGCTTGGCTGGACTGGGGTTCCCTGATCGACCCCGCCGGGATCCGCGGCGGGGCCGCGGCCGCGCTGCTGACCGATTTCGGCGACGCGGGCAAGCCGATGTTCACCGATCCGCCGGGCTGTGTGCTCGAACATCAGGCGTCGTTCATCATGAGCCGCTACCAGGACGTGAAACGAGCGGACGGGACTTCTCCGCGCCCTGGCACCGATTTCGACTTCCTGCGATTCCCCGGACGCGACGTCTCCGAAGTCGCCGCCGACCTCGCCGGAATGTTCCGTGACACTCCGCAGGCGCGAAAACTGATCCAGTACCTGGCTTCGGAGAAGGCACAGCGCGTCTGGCCGTCGATCCCGCGCGCGAGCGCGTTCTCCGCCAACCGGAAGCTGGGTTTCGACGTCTACACCGACCAGGTGAGCCGGAAGATCGCGGAAACTCTCACCTCGGCGCCCGCACTGTGCTTCGACGCCTCCGACCTGATGCCCGTGACGATGGCAGGCGCGTTCCACCGTGCCGTTCTGGAGTACCTGAGCAACCGGGACCGGCTGGACATCCTGTTGAGTCAACTCGACGGAATCCGGCAAAGCGTCCCGTCCGGCGAATGGCTGAGAATCCCTTGTGGACAGTGAAGGAGTATCGGTGAACGACCTGACGCGGTTCCCGCTCGAAGGCGGCGGTTCGGTGGTCGTCGAGATAGACCCCGTCCCCGGCACCTCCCGGGTCTCCCGGCGCGACGACCTGATCGAGGACGCCAAGGGATCGTTCGAAGCGGCACTGGCGAATGTGCGGGAGGCGGCGGCGTCGGCGCTGGCGACGTTCCGGTCCATGACCACGGGACCGGACGAGGTCGAGATCAAGTTCGGGGTGAAGCTGACCGCGCAGGCGGGCGCCGTGATCGCGAAAACGGGGCTGGAGGGGAACTTCGAGGTCAAGCTGAAGTGGGTGCGGGAGCACGAAAGCGCTACCGAGAACCCGGCCGGGAGCTGAAGGTCTCCTTTCCTCGGCTCGGCCAGGGTTCCGGCGAAGTCGCATAACTGCTGGTCGGCTCCATTACCAGAGCGGGTCAAGGTGAACGTGTCGTGGCGGAGCCGGCGGGAGCGGATTCACGCAAAAGGGGCCTCACCTGGCTCCCGTCTGTCCATAAGGGACACTTCTCGGGACAATGTGCCCGATTTGGGCGAGTTGTGGGGTTTGGCGAGGGGGTCGTGAGTGATGTGGGTCGTTCTATTGAGAGGTAACCCAAACGTGGCGTGCCCCGGCGTGGGTCCGGACCGGCTGACGGGAGCGGGGACGGCGACTGGTCTGTCCACAAAGGACTCTATTTGCACGGGTAAGTATCCAACTTGGGTGGTATGCGTGGTTTCGCGAGCGGGTCGTGAGTGCGAAGTAGGGTTCTATTGAGGGGTAAGTCAAACGTGTCGTGTCGCGGGCTGTGGTCGCTGCTGCCTACGCGTTTCCCTGGTGGTGAAGGCTTCCTTGCCTACGCTGACGGTAGTGAAGGAGCCCTTCACTACCGTCAGGCGTGATCCCTGGTGACAGTGGGACGGCTGTGACATCAACGTCCCGTCTTGAAGTCCGTGAAGGCCTCCTTGAGGGACCCAGAGTCCCTCAAGGAGGCCTTCACGGACTTACCACCCACCACGCCACCTTTGCCTTACCCCTCAATAACCCTAATTAACACTCACGACCCTCTTCGAAACGGTAAATATAGGCATCAATCGGACATGAAGTCGTCCAATGGTGTCCCCTGTGGACAGTCAAGGAGGCTCCACTGTCTCAGTGGGGAGTCCTTGATTGCGACCAGTCCGCGAAGGTCTCCTTCGCTACCTTCAGGGCAGGGAAGGAGACCTTCACATCAGCGAGGCGATCACGCCATGTTTGCCTTACCCCTCAATAACCCTCATTAACACTCACGACCCCGCACGGAAACGTATAGAGCGGCATCAATCGGACACTCGATCGGCTGGCGGTGTCCCTTGTGGACACCGAAGCCCGCTGGTGCCCAGAACCAAGCTCCGCCACCGCCACCGGTGCGCGCGACCCGTGACAATGCAGGAATAGTCGCCTGACCTGCAAGATCGCGACTTTGCCAGGACCCTGGGCTCGGCCCACTGTCACCGAGGATCACATCCGACGGTAGCGAAGGCCTCCTTCCCTACTTTCAAGGTAGGGAAGGAGGCCTTCACGGACCTACCGGCCCAGCCCCCGGATCAGCACCATCACCGACTCCCGCACGTCGGCCCGCGTGCGTTTCGGCTGGAACACCTGCCAGTCCAGGGCGACCACCAGCATCGTGCCGAACAACCCGGCCGCCGCCGTCGGGATCTGGACGCCGTCGGGCAGCCGCCCGGCGGCGTCCAGCCGATGCAGTTGTTCGCGCACGATCGAGATGATCTCCTCGCGCAGCAACGTGAGCGTCTCGTGCCACGTGCCGGGCGTGCGCCACATCTCGCTCACCAGGATCTGGGAGAAACCGGGGTATTCGGCGATGAACTCCAGCGCACCGTCCACTTGCGACTCGATGACGTCCATCGGGTCGCCGTCGCCGGTGGCCGCGCGCAGCCGGTCGGCGAGTACGCCGACGCCGTAGCGCAACAGCGCGTCGACGAGACCGTCCTTGCTGCCGAAGTTGTAGTAGACGGTGCCCTTGGCGACCTTCGCCTCGGCCGCGATGTCGTCCACCGTCAGCCCGACGAGGCCGCGGCTGGCCGACAGCCGCAGGGTCGCCTCGAACAACTTCTGCTTCGTCGCCTCACCCCGGGTGGTCACAACGCCAGCTCGGGTTTCAGCGCCGAAACCGTCCAGGTACGCCGTTTCCGCGCGGCGAGCGTCGAAACCAGGATCGCGCCGACGAGGTAGGCCAGCAGGACCCCGATGTCACCGAGGATCTTCATCGACGCGCCGCTGTAGAGCAGGTGCCGGAACCCGTCGATCGCGTACCCCATCGGCAGGGCGATGTGCAGCGGGTAGAGCGCGTCCGGGATGGTCTGCCACGGGAACGTGCCGCCCGCGCTGACCAGCTGCAGCACCAGCAGCACCAGGCCGAGGAACTTCCCGACGGCGCCGAAGAAGGCGTTGAGCGCGTGCACCACGGCGGTGAAGGTGAGCGACACCAGCACGGCGAACCCGATGGCGCCGAGCGGATGCGCGACGTCGATGCCGACCAGCCAGGTCACCGCGCCGAACAGCACGATCACCTGCGCGATCCCCAGCAGCGCCGAGGGGAGCCAGCCGCCGAGCGCGACCTTGAACGGTGACGCGCCGGCGGTCAGCGCGCGGGTCGAGAGCGGACGCAGCAACAGGAACAGCACGAACGCGCCGATCCAGGTCGCCAGCGAGATGAAGAACGGGGCGAGTCCCGCGCCGTAGGTCCCCGCCGACGCGACGCCGGAGGAGTGGACCGCGACCGGGTCGGCGATGGTGTTGGCGGTGGCCGCGCGGGTCGGGTCGTCGGGGTTCGGGATCTGTTTGAGTCCGGCGGCGAGTCCGTCGCGGAGCTGCACCGCGCCGTCGGCGAGCTGGTTCGTGCCGGTGACCGCGGACTTCTCGCCGTCGTTCAGCTTCGCCGCGCCGTCACGGAGCTGGTTCGCCCCGTCGGAGGCCTGCGCGATCCCGATGGTGAGCTGCGGCGTCGCCGAGGCCAGCTGGTGCGCGCCGTCGGACACCTGGCGCGCGCCGGACGCGAGCTGGGTGAGCTGGCTGTTGGCGCCCTGGATCTTCGTGTTCGCCTGGTCCACCGGCGAGCGGAGGGTGTCGAGGCGGCTCAGGATCTCCTGCACCTGGGTTTCCGGGAGGCCGGCGTTCCGCAGATCCTGCGCGAGCTGGGTGCGGTAGCCGTCGAGCTTCGCCTGGATGTCGCCGGACGCCGTCGCCGCGAGCGAGGCGGCGTCGGCGACCTTCTGGTTCCCGTCGGCGACCTGCCCGGCGCCGTCGGCGAGCTTCTGCGTCTGGGCGGGCAGCTGGGCGGTACCCGACTTCAGGGTGCTGAGCCCGGTCGCCAGCTGGGAGCTGCCGGAAGCGAGCTGGGACGCGCCGTCGGCGAGCTGCTGCTGACCGGATTTGAGCTTGCCCGCGCCGTCGGCGAGCTGCGAAGCGCCCGTCGAGGCCTCCTGGATCTTGCCGTAGATCGTGGAGAAGCCGACCAGGAACTTGTCCGCCGCCTCGCTGCCGACCTTCTCCGCGATCGTCTTGCGGACCTGTTCGGCGACCTGTTTCGCGATGGTGCCGGACAGATAGTTGTTGGCGTCGTTGGTGGTCAGCGTGATGGTCGCCTGCTGGGGCTGGAAGTTGCCGGAGGACAGCAACGCCGTGGAGAAGTCACGCGGGATGCCGATGGCGAACGAGTAGGTGTCGTCACGGACACCCTTGGCGGCCTCTTCGGGGGAGACCTCGTGCCACTGGAAGGTGCCGGACTTGACCAGCTCGTCGGTCACTTCGCGGCCGACGTTGCGCTCCGCCCCGGCCGAGTCCTTCGCACCGGCGTCCGAGGTGAAGACGGCCGCCGGGAGCTTGTCCAGCCGTGAGTACGGGTCGAAGTTCGCGTAGAGGTAGAAGGACGCGTACAGCAGCGGTACCAGAACGAGCGCGACCATGGCGAGCTTCGGCAGGGTGCCGCTGCTCAGCCGGCGCAGCTCGTTGCCTGCGATCCGGACGGGGTTCATTCCTGGTCTCCTGAGGTCTTTTCGAGGTCGTCCGGCACGGTCTCTTCCAACGTGGTCTCCGCCGGTGTCCCGGCGGGCGCGCAGCGCACGGGGGCCGGCTGGTCGAGGCCGCCGAGGAGCGCGGGCTTCTCCGGCAGGGCGGAAACGGGGGTCGTCGCGGTCAGCACGATGACGGCGAGGCCGCGTTCGGCGTGCTCGCGGGCGATCCTCGTCCAGCCGTCGACGTCGCTGGTGTGCCTGTCGGGGGTGTCGAGCACGAGTACGCCGACACCCTTGCGGCTCGCGGCGAGCGCGGTGAGCAGCCGGGTGCGGGTCACCGCTTCGATGTTCTCGAAGCGGGTGGTGGCGAACGCGGCGGCGTCGTGCTCGGCCAGCCAGCTCGCGACGGCCGCCTTGCTCGCCGGGCGTTTCGCCAGTTCGAGTTCCTCGCCGACGACGACCTGCAGCGTGAGCGCGCCGTCCGGGTCGCTCACGCCGGGGGAGTCGACGACCGCGACGACCTGCCGCGGATCACCGCCTTCGACGGTCACGGTCCCGGTCGCGGGCTTCAGCCGCCCGGCCAGCGCCAGCCCGAAGGCCGTGACGCCGACGTCGGGCTCGCCGTGCACGATCGCCAGCTCACCGCCCGAGACGGTGAGCGAGGTGGGCGACAGCAACGTGCCGTGGGGTCCGGTGACGGACACCCTGTCGGCTTGAACCCGCACGAAGAACTCCCAGGTCGATGACTCGTGGAACTTTTAAACTGACTGGTCAGTTCAAAAGTTAGCCCTGACCTGGGAGGTGAGCAACCGTGCGGGGCCCATGTCACACCCAAGAGTGACGAAACCGCCGCAAACCGGACGAGACTCTCCGGTTCGGCCCGCCTTTCGTCAGCGCAGCGCCGAAGCCGGATGGACCTCCCAGGACGTCCATAGTGGACGATAACCCTGCCGGTGCCAGAACACCGAAGAGAGCGGGTTGGTCGGGTTGTAGTAGAGGTAGGTGCCCTCCGCGCCGTCGGCGGCGAACTCGTTGTGCACCACCGACATCAGCCTCTGGCCGACGCCGTTCCCGCGCAGCCCCGGCACGGTGACGACGTTGTTGACGTATCCCCAGCGCCCGTGGGGGAGGAGTTCGGCCTCGGCCGACCCCGGCGCCGACGCGATCCAGGCGGCGTGCGCGAACGCGGCGACCTCACCGTCCCGCTCGGCCAGCCACAGCAGCGGGGAGTCCTTGTCGAGGGCGCGTTCCAGCGCCGGGGCGAGCAGCTGGGCGGCGTTCGCGCGACGGCGGGTGGCGACCTGGCCGATGTAGTCGTGCGTCGACACGGCCATCGCGAGCACGTCCTCGAAGTCGTCCGGCCGCGCCCGGCGGATGGCCACCCCCTCCTCGAGCGCTTCGGGCATGGCGGGCGCGTCTTCGCGGTGGTGGCCGGTGCGGACGGCGAGCGCGGACATCGGCACCAGCCCGTGGTCGAGGAAGGCGCGGATCGCCTCGGCGTCCCGGCTCGGCCAATTGACCACACAGGACGAATCCTCGCCGGGCGATTCGGCCTCCATCCAGGTCCGCCACGCGCGCAGCAGGACGTCCATCCCCTCGGTTCCGGTGCTCCCGATGAACGGGAACAGCTGGCGCACGTCGGCGGCGGACCAGAGGAGCGGGACGTCGTCCGGACCGTGCAGCTGGCGCTGCACCACGCCGGTGACCTGAACCCCGGAAGCGGTGGCGGCGTCCACCCGCTCGCCGACGACCGGCGGGGGCGCGGCCTCGGGCAGCAGCCGATCGATCGTCGCGAACCGCGTCCGGTGCGCGTCGAACAACGTCTTCTCGATTTCCATCCCGTCCCCAGGGGTCGACAGCGTCGATCACCGCTACCGCAGGGCAGCGGCCGGGCTCACCGCCCACGTCGTCCATAGTGGACGATAACCCTGCCGGTGCCAGAACACCGGGGACAGCGGATTCGCCGGATTGTACGAGACGAACGTACCGCGCAGCGACGGCGAGAAGAGTTCGTCGTGCGCGACGGCGGTCAGGGCGCGCCCGATCCCGCGTCCCCGCGCGGCCGCGGTGACCGCGAGCGTGCCGACGTAACCCCATTCGCCGGGCCGCAGCCGCCCGGCGAGCGCGTCACCGGGGGCGGGCGAGCGCTTTCCGCCGGTCACCATCCCCACCGTGACGCCCTCTTCTTCGGCGATCCAGACGCGGCCGCCGAACTGCAGCCCGCGGCGGACCTCTTCGGCGAGCAGGGCCTTGGCGCCGGGGCGGACCACGGCGTGGCCGACGAACGAGGTGTACCGGAGTTCCTCGAACCGGAGCTCGACGATCTCTTCCAGATCGCCGCCGGAGGATTCCCGGACGGTCACCCCCGGCACGGTGTGGCCGTCGCCGGGGGCCGGGGCGCGGACGGCCAGCGCCAGCTGCGGAGCGAGCCCGTGGTCGAGCAGGGCGCGCGCCACCACGACGTCGCGGCTGGGCCAGGTGACCGAGCACGACGAATCGGATTCGGCGGGGGCGAGCGAGATCCGTTCGCGCCACACCGACAGCAGCGCGTCCATCCCGGCGTGGGCGTCGCGGGGGAGGACGGCGGAGAGGATCTGCAGCTGCGCCGGGCCCCAGAGCCGTTGCCACGAACCCGACGGGAACCGCACGTGCGTGATCGTCCCGGCCGCGCCGCCCGCTTCGACGGGTTCGCCGGGCGGGAGCGGCGGCGGTGGCGGGAGCAGCGGGTCGAGCGCGGCGAACCGCGACGGCCACGGATCCCCCGGCGAGGTCATCCCCGTTGGGTGCAGAAGATCGCCGTACCGGGGAAGAGCTTGCCGCGCAACGGGCTCCACTGTCCCCAGGTGCGGGAGTGGCCCTCCGGCCAGGCGGGCTCGATGAGGTCCGTGAGCGCGAAACCGGAGTCGGAGAGCGCGCGGACGTAGTCCCCGAGAGTGCGGTGGTACTCGACGTAGGTCGCGACACCTTCGTCGTCGACCTCGACGTACGGAGTGCGGTCGAAGTACGGCTGGGTGACGGTGAGGCCCAGCGGTCCGGGATCGTCGGGGAAGATCCACCGCATCGGATGGGTCACCGAGAACACCCAGCGGGCACCCGGCCGGAGTACCCGGCGCACTTCGGCGAACACGTCGTCCACCGACGCCACGAACGGGATCGCGCCGAAGGCCGAGCAAGCCGCGTCGAAACTCGCGTCGGCGAAGGGCAGCGACTCCGCCGTCGCCTGTACGAGGGGGACGGCGGGCCCGGTCCGTTCGTTGCCCTCCCGCGCGTGCCGGAGCATGCCCGCGGAAAGATCGGTCGCCACCGCTTCGGCGCCCTGCGCGGCGAGCCAGCGCGAGCAGGCCGCCTGCCCGCAGCCGATCTCCAGGATCCGCTTGCCGTCGACTTCACCCAGAAGTGCGACGTCGGCTTCGCGGACGCCCTCCGGGCACCAGACGAAGTCCGCGTCGCCGAGGAAGCCGCCGTGGGTCGCTTGGTAGTCGTCGGCGTCGGCGTCCCACCAGGCCAGGTTCGCGGCCGTCGCCTCCGGCGCGGAGACCGCCCGGTAGGCGACCCCAGCGGTGCCGAGCCGCTCCTCGGCCTGCGCGTGCCTTTCGGCCGCCGTTGGCTGCTCGGTGGTGGACTGCTGACTCAAACCGATATCCTTTCCGCAGGTCAGGGCTTCGCGGCCCAGATCGTCCGCCCGCTGTGATCGCGGGTGTGACCCTGATTGTGCCGTGTACAGGGGGGCCGCGTAGGATATCTGTTAGCGCAGTGGGTTCGCGCTACTCTTTCCCCCGGTTCGCTCAGCGTCCGGGTCAGGGGGTCGCGTACCGGATGCGGTGATGCTCGCGGTCGTTCCCTGTGGACGTTTGCAGATGTGGTCGCCTCATGCCGGAAGAGCCCATGGTGCCCTAACCGCAAACCCACTACTTCCCATCCACCGGAGCAACCCGCCTAATGACGACCGACACCGCCACCGCCCCGACCGCCCCCATTGGGGCCCCGCAGGTCGCAATCAACGACATCGGGTCGGAGGAAGATTTCCTCGCAGCGATCGACAAGACGATCAAGTACTTCAACGATGGCGACATCGTCGAAGGCACCATCGTCAAGGTCGACCGTGACGAGGTCCTGCTCGACATCGGCTACAAGACCGAGGGTGTCATCCCCTCGCGCGAGCTCTCCATCAAGCACGATGTCGACCCGGCTGAGGTTGTCACCGTCGGCGATGAGGTCGAAGCCCTGGTTCTCCAGAAGGAGGACAAGGAAGGCCGTCTGATCCTGTCCAAGAAGCGCGCGCAGTACGAGCGCGCCTGGGGCACGATCGAGGAGCTCAAGGAGAAGGACGAGCCCGTCAAGGGCACCGTCATCGAGGTCGTCAAGGGCGGCCTCATCCTGGACATCGGCCTGCGCGGCTTCCTGCCGGCGTCGCTGGTCGAGATGCGCCGCGTCCGCGACCTGCAGCCGTACGTCGGCCGCGAGCTCGAGGCGAAGATCATCGAGCTGGACAAGAACCGCAACAACGTGGTCCTGTCCCGCCGTGCCTACCTGGAGCAGACCCAGTCCGAGGTGCGCAGCGAGTTCCTCAACGCGCTCGCCAAGGGCCAGGTCCGCAAGGGCGTCGTGTCGTCCATCGTCAACTTCGGTGCCTTCGTGGACCTGGGTGGCGTCGACGGCCTGGTGCACGTCTCCGAGCTGTCCTGGAAGCACATCGACCACCCGTCCGAGGTCGTCGAGGTCGGCCAGGAGGTCACGGTCGAGGTTCTGGACGTCGACATGGACCGCGAGCGCGTCTCGCTGTCGCTGAAGGCGACCCAGGAAGACCCGTGGCGTCAGTTCGCCCGCACCCACGCGATCGGCCAGATCGTGCCGGGCAAGGTCACCAAGCTCGTTCCGTTCGGTGCGTTCGTGCGCGTCGAAGAGGGCATCGAGGGCCTGGTGCACATCTCCGAGCTGGCCGAGCGCCACGTGGAGATCCCGGAGCAGGTCGTCCAGGTCAACGGCGACGTGATGGTCAAGGTCATCGACATCGACCTCGAGCGTCGTCGCATCTCGCTGTCGCTGAAGCAGGCGAACGAGGGCGTCACGCCGGAGACCGAGTTCGACCCCACTCAGTACGGTATGGCCGCCGAGTACGACGCCGAGGGCAACTACATCTACCCCGAAGGCTTCGACCCCGACACCCAGGAGTGGCAGGAAGGCTTCGACAAGCAGCGTGAGGAGTGGGAGCGTCAGTACGCCGAGGCTCACACCCGCTACGAGGCTCACATGAAGCAGGTCCAGAAGGCTGCCGAGGCCGACGCCGAGGCCGCCGCGGACGCCGCGACCGGTGTCACCTCGTCGAGCGACTCGGGCGAGCAGAGCTACACCTCCGCTCCGGCCGAGGCCAAGAGCGGTGGCACGCTCGCCAGCGACGAGCAGCTCGCGGCTCTCCGCGAGAAGCTGTCGGGCGGCGCGTGATCCAAGCGCTCAGCCCTTAGCTGACAGACAGCGGCCCCGGTCCACCACGGACCGGGGCCGCTTTCTTTGTCCCCGCATTTAGAGGACTAAACGCGGGGGCCAGAGAACAGCGAGCCGTGACCGTGTGGATTTTGTTGCGTTAGATGAAGCAATATCCACACAGTGCCCGCTCGATTGGATGCGGTACTTGCGCACGACAACTGCCCGCATTGAGAGGACTAAACGCGGTGGGCGGGGAAGGGCGTCAGGAAGTCGCGGTCCGGACGGACGGGACCCAGACGCGTTCGAGTGCCGCGGCGCGAGCCTTGCGGCGGAGTCCGGCGAAGCTGTGCTTGGCCGGGACCAGGAGCGCGCTCAGCCAGGTTCGCCGATATTCGGCGAGGGCCTCGGCCACGGGACGATGGAGAACACAGTGCACGAGCCCCGGCGAACCCAGCCGGTGCCTTCCGATGTGCTTACCGTCTGCCATCTTTCCTCCGTGTGGGCTACCTTCGCCGCGCACGGTACGCAATCGAGCTCCCGAAGCCGCGTAACCGACCGGCGTGTCACCCATAAAGGTTGAGTCACGCGTCACGATGATCTTGCCTTTTGCGGCTGTCTGTGCCGGATGTACTCCTCACGTCACCCTGAGCGGTCGGCCGGAGCGGCCCACTAGGCTGATCGTCATGCTGCGTGTGGGCCTGACCGGCGGGATCGGCGCCGGAAAATCGACGGTGGCGAACCGGCTTTCCGAGCACGGCGCCGTCCTCATCGACTCCGACAAGATCGCCAGGGAAGTCGTCGAACCGGGGACACCGGGTCTCGCCGAACTCGTCGAGGCGTTCGGGGAGGACATCCTCACGGCCGACGGCGCGCTCGATCGTGCCGCGCTCGCCGCCAAGGCCTTCGCCGACGAAGAGTCCCGCAAACGGCTGAACTCGATCGTCCACCCGAAGGTCGGCGCCAGGACGGCCGAGCTGATGGCGGACGCGGCGCCGGACGCGATCGTCGTCCACGACATCCCGCTGCTGGTCGAGGGTGGGCTCGCGCCGATGTACCACCTCGTCGTCATGGTCGACGCGCCGGAAGAGGTCCGCGTCCGCCGTCTGGTCGAGACGCGGGGGATGCCCGAGACCGACGCGCGCGCCCGGATCAAGGCGCAGGCGACCACCGATCAGCGCCGGGCCGTCGCCGACGTCTGGCTCGACAACAGCGGGGCGCCCGACATCGTGCTCGCCGACGTCGACGCGCTGTGGGCGGACAGGCTGACCCCGTTCGAGGCGAACGTGCGGCTCCGCAAACCGCGAGCGCCGATGTCCCCGAAGATCGCGCCGTACGACGAGACGTGGCCCGTGCAGGCCGAGCGGGCGCTCGCGCGGATCCGGGTTGCGGCCGGGGAGAACGCCGTCCGGGTCGACCACATCGGCTCGACGTCCGTGCCGGGTTTGCCCGCCAAGGACATCCTCGACCTCCAGCTGACCGTCTCCACCTTGGACAAGGCCGACGCGCTGGCCGACGCCCTTTCCGACGCCGGGTTCCCGCGTGCGGAGGGCGAATGGTTCGACGACGCGCACGGTGAGGACGGCACCTGGTCCAAGCGGTTCCACTTCGGTGGCGACCCGCGCCGTCCGGTCAACCTCCACGTCCGGTCGCAGGAGACCCCCGCTTGGCGGCTCGCGCTGCTGTTCCCGGAGTGGCTGCGGCGGAACCCGGACGAGCGCGACGCCTACGCCGCGGTCAAGCACGCGATGGCCGCGAAGCACTCCGGCGACGGGACAGTCGAGGGATACACCGACGAGAAACAGGATTGGGTCGACAAGGCGTTCGCGAGGGCCAACGCGTGGGCCGAGTCGACAGGCTGGACGCCGTAGGGCTCAGTTCCCCAGGAGTCCCCGTTCGAAGGCGGTCGCGACGGCGGCCGCCCGGTCCTTCACCCCGAGCTTCGCGTAAGCGTGCACGAGGTGCGTTTTCACGGTGGCCTCGCTGATGAACAGCTGTTTCGCGGCCTCCTTGTTGGTCGAACCGCGCGAGATCAGGGTGAGGACCTCGATCTCCCGGCGGCTCAGCGGTTCCGGTGCGGGCGCGCGCATCCTGCCCATGATCAGGTCGGCGACGGCGGGGGAGAGCACGGCCTCCCCACGCGCCGTCGCGCGCACCGCACGGAAGAGTTCGTCGCGCGGGGCGTCCTTGAGCAGGTAACCGGTCGCGCCCGCCTCGATCGCCGGGGCGACGTCGGAGTCGGTGTCGTAAGTCGTCAGCACGAGAATCCGCGCGGGGTTCCGGCGTCTCGCCAGTTCCGCGATCGCGGCCACCCCGCCCGAACCCGGCATCCGCAGGTCCATCAGCACGACGTCGGGACGGAGCTTCTCCGCCAGTGCGACGGCTTCGTCGCCGGAGGACGCTTCGCCGAGCACCTCGAATCCCTGATCCGCGGTGAAGATCCCGCGCAGCCCGTCCCGGACGATCGGGTGATCGTCGGTGATCAGCAGGGTGATCGTCATGCACGGGCCTCCAGTGCGATGGCGGGCAGATTGGCCGACACGGCTGTCCCGCCGCCCGGCTCCGATTCGAGATGCAGGGTGCCCGCCAGCCGGGCGACGCGGGCGCGCATGCCGGGGACGCCGAACCCGGCTTCCCTGGAAGAGACGACCATCCCGGGGTCGAACCCCCGGCCGTCGTCCCGGACGTCGACGGTCACTTGATCGGCCATGTAGGACAACGTCAGCCCGACGATCGTGGCGCCTGCGTGTTTCTCGACGTTGGCCAGCGCCTCCTGCGTGATCCGCAGCAGCGTGGCCTCGATCTCGGGGTGCAGTGGCCGCGCGGTCCCGGTCGTGGTGAACCGGACCTCGACGCCGGTCCGCTCACCCCAGAGCCGGGAGACGTCGTCGAGCGCGTCCGGCAGGGTCGCGCCGGCGAGGGGTTGCGGGCCGAGCGCGCGCACCGAACGCCGCGCGGCGGTCAGGTTTTCGCGCGCCAGCGCCATCGCGGTGTCGACGTGCCGTTGCCACTCGTCGGGATCGCTCTTCGCCTCCGCGGCGGCTTCGAGCTGGGTGATGATCCCGGTGAAACCCTGGGCGAGCGTGTCGTGGATTTCCTGGCTCAGCCGCTGACGCTCGTCGAGGACGCCCGCTTCCCGTGCCTGTCCCAGCAGCTGCCGTTGCAGCCCCGCGTTCTCCTCCTGCGCGGCGGCGAGTTCGTCGAGCATGTGCTTGCGTTCGGCGTGCTGGCGCGCCATCGCCGCCGAGACGAGCCCGCCGCCCCCGACGGCGGCCGTCTGCACCAGCGTGACCACGGTCCACAGCGCGGGCTGCTCGGCGAACGCCTGAAGCGGTCCGCCGTTGGGCATCGTGTTGATCAGCGCGGAAACCACGAAGACCCCGGTCAGCGCCAGCGGGGCGGGCCGCAGCCGCATCGCGTCGAAGAATCCGGCGATCATGAAGACGAGGAAGATCGTGTCGCGTCCTTCGAGCACCGCGGCGATCGCCACGAGGCCGGTGAACGACACGGTGATGACCACCGGATTTTCGGCCCATTTGGCCGGGACCAGCGTGAAGGAGACCAAGAGCCAGGCCGCGGCGATCCCCGCCAGCCCCATCGTGACGGCGCGGCCGTGGTCGGAGAGCAACAGGCTCAGCGCGGTGCTCAGCGCCAGCAGCGCGTACGGTAGGAACCGCTCGATCCGGCCACCCCACGGCCGCCACAGCGACTCCCCGTCGCCAGGGGACGGCCACAACGAGTCCTGCCACCGGATCCAGCTGGTCATACCCGGAATTCCCGCAGCCCCGGCCAGGCGGACGCCCAGGATTCGGTGTGGCCGGTGACCAGCCAGATCGGCATCCCGCGGCTCACGTTGCGGACACCGAGCGCGTTGTCGACGTGGGAAACGATCCGGGCGTCGGTGAACGAACGCCGCAACCGCGTCGGATCGGGCCCGACGAACAGCACGGTGTCCGCGGTCTCCGGCGGGTGGCCGAAGTACCAGAAACCCCGGCTGGGGCTGTACGCGGCGGGCAGTCCGTAGTCGGCGCCGTACCGGTCCAACGCTCCGGCCTGCCAGTATCCCGCCGTGACGAGCGTGGTGCGTGCTCGCTGCTCCGGCGGGAGCCGGTGGTAGGCGTCCGCGACCGAACGGGCGAGGTCCGGCCAGCCGATCTCTTCCAGCGCGTATGCCGGACGTGGAACGTCGCGGCCTTCGGCGAGCCAATGCACAGGCCAGACCGGCAGCGCGTAGGGCAGCGTGTACAGCGCGGAGAGCAGGAACACCGGCCAGGTGGGGATCCAGCGGAACCACAGCGACGGTTTCAGCTGTCCGAAGTGGACGGCCGCGCCCGCCCACAGGACGCTGAACATGCCCGCCGCGTAGTAGTAGCGGCCGTTGGACAGGATGAACAACGCGATCACCCCGACGGTCGTCCAGCCGAGGAACCGGAATTCGCGCACTCTGGACGAGAACAGCAGGACCCCAAGTCCATAAAGGACTCCGACGACGCCGATGCCGAGCCCGGCCCCGGTCAGCAGCGCGGGCAGGAACCCGGCCCGTCCGCTCCAGCCGCCGGTGGTCTCGTGCGCGATGACGTCGCCCATCTCCAGTTGCGGCCAGCCGTTCGCGGCCTGCCACCACAGGGTGGGCACGAGCGACAACGCGGCGATCCCCGCACCGAACCAGAGTTTGGGCCTGCGCAAGAGATCCCGTGGCCCGAAGACGAGGATCGCGACCCCGGCGGCGACCCAGAACGTCGCGATGAGGAGCTTGACGTTCAGCGCCACCGCGGTGGCGACGCCCAGCCACAGCAACAGGTTGTCGTCACGGGTCCGCATCCATCGCACGAGCAGCCACGCGATGAGTGCCCACAACGCCGGGTCGATCGTCGACGTGGCCAGGTAGTGCCCGCTCCCGATGAACTGCCCGCAGATCGCGTACGCGGCGGCGGCGCGGGTCTGCGCCCGGCGGTCGCCGCCCATCTCGCAGGCGATGAGGCCGGTGAACACGACACCGGCGGCCGTCGCGAGGACGGCGGGGAGCCGGAACGCGAAGACGTTGCCCGGCGCGAGGGAATCCATCGCCCACGCCAGTACCGGGAGCACCGGCGGCTGGTCCGCGTAGCCCCAGGCCAGTCGTTTGCCGGCGGACAGGAAATACAGCTCGTCGCCGAAGTAGCCGTACCGCCACGCCGTCGCCATCAGCGCCGCCGCGGCGGCCGCGGCGAGCAGCGCCACCGGAAGCCGGGCGAACGCCGCGCCGGACGCGGTCGGTGTTTCGGCCGCGCTGGCGGCTTTCATCCATTCCTCGCAGATCCCTCGGGTGCCGGTCCTCTCGCACCTTACGTCCCACCGGCGGGACGCGTCGGTCGTGAGAGGACCGGCGAGGGTCAGAAGCCCCAGTCCGTGAGTTTCGGCCACACCGTGTCCCAGGTTCCGCCGCGGCCGGTGGCCAGCCAGATCTTCATGCCCTGACTCGTGTTCGGGATCCCCGCCCGGTTGTCGAGGGCGCCGACCTCGCGCACCCGCGTGAAGTACGGCACAAGCACCGACGGATCGTTCCCGACGAACAGGATGTCCCTTGCGGAGTCCGGCGGCCGCGGCAATGTGACGTAGCCGCGATTGGGGCTCGACGGCGACGGCAGCCCCAGTTCCGGTCCATAGTGGTCGATGGCGCTCGCCTGCCAGTACTTCGCCGTGACGATGCCGGTATGGGCGGGGTCGGGAACGCCGCGGTAGGCCTGCGCCACCGACTCCGTGATCTCCCGCCAGCCGATCTCCTCGCTCGCGAAGACCGGCCGGGCCCACTCCGGCGCGGTCGTGATCGACTCTCGCGGCAGGATCGGAAGCGTCATCGGGACCGCGATCACCGCGGCCAGGACGTACACCGGCCAGGTGGTGATCCAGCGCCAGTACTTGGCCGCCTGGCCTGCTTCGATCTCCACGGCCGCGGCGGCGAACAGCGGGGCGAACATCCCGGCCGCGTAGTAGTAACGCCCGTTGGCCAGTACGAACACGGCGAGCACGCCGAGCGCGGTCCAGCCGAGGAACCGGTACGGCCGCAGCCGTTCGGACCGGATCAACCGCCACAGCCCGTAGCAGAGGAGGATCAGACCCACCGGGATTCCCGCGCTCATCACGAGCGTCGGGACGAACGAGACCCGTCCGCCCCAGCTGCCCGAGACCTCCTGGGAGATCGCCGCGCCCATGGTCAGCTGCGGCCACCCGTTCGCGGCCTGCCAGACGAGCGTGGGCGCGATCATCGCGGCGGCGATCAGCGCGCCGAGCCAGAGCGCCGGACGGCGGAGGAGGTCGCGGGGCCCGCAGATCACCACGGCGGCCAGCGCGACGACCCAGAACGCCCCGACGAGGAATTTCGTGTTCAGCGCCAGCCCGGTCACCACGCCGCCCCAGAGCAGGAGACCGTCCGCGCGGGTCCGCACCCATCGGGTGAGCAGCCAGATCAGCAGCGTCCACAGGAACGGGTCGATGGTGCTGGTCGCCAGGTAGTGCCCGCTGCCGAGCATCTGGACGGACACCGCGAAGGTCGCCGCCGCGATCGTCTGCGCCTTGCGGCCCCCGCCCAGTTCCCTGGCGATCAGCGCGGTCAGCACGACACCGCCGACCATCGCCAGCATCGCCGGGATCCGCAGGACCAACGGCGAATCGGTGCCGAACGCGTCCATCAGGCGCGCCAGGAGCGGCAGCATCGGCGGCTGGTCGGCATACCCCCAGTCCAGATGCCGACCGGCCGCCAGGAAGTACAGCTCATCGCCGAAATAGCCGTAGCGTCCCGCCGTCGCCGCGAGTACCGCCCCCATCGCACCGGCGATCGCCAGCACCGGCGTCCGGGCGAACGGCGCGATCCCCGCTCTTTCCCGTTCGCCATACCGTTCCCGGAGTTCCCCGGCCTCGATGACCATGGACATCCGCCCCCTCTCGATCGGTTTCGCTCGCGATCGAGAGTCCCGCGCTTCGGCCTCGGTGAGAATCCTTCCGCCGGTCAGGAGTCGCTCAACCGTGAGGATGAGGCGGGGTCAACCGATCGATGGATCCCGGCGCCGTCAGTGCCGTCGCCAGCAGAGCGTGATGTCCTTTGTGGACAGCCAGGCGTGCAGGTCATGGCCGTGTGTGGCCAGCCCGTCCACGGTCGTGTGGCTGATGCCGAGTGCGCGTTCGCCGTCTGCGGGGGAGAGCAGCCCGGCGGTGACGGCGGCGAGGAGTTCGTCGGTGTCGATCACCTGGACGGACTTCTTGTCCCGCAGGACGAGGTCGAGGTAGAGGTCGGTGGCGACCCAGACACCGTCCTCGCGGTGGACGTCGACGACGTCGAGATAGAAATCCTGATCGCGTTCGTGGCCGGGGTTGAACCAGAAGTCGGTGATCCGGAGGCCGAGCTCGGGCAGCAGCCAGGATTCGAGGTAGTGGAACTGTGTCCGTCCGGGGGTCGGCCGCGCCATGTACAGGCCGAAGGGCTCTTCGCGGTATTCCTCGACTTCTCTCACGACACCTTTGGGGTCCGTGTTGGTCTTCGAGGCCGGGTCGAAGTACTCGACCTTGGGTGGGTGCAGCGCGGTCATCCGCCCATCTTGGAAGGCTCCGGCGCCCGCGAACACCGCCCAACCGGGTGGACGATCACGGTTTCCCCGTTCTGGCGGAGTAACGCCGCCTGGCCGGATAAGGTGCGCTGGTTCCGCCATAAGGGTGACTGGGAGACAACGCATGTTCGGGATCATCAGGCCGTGCCGCCACCGGCTTTCCGACGGTCTGCACGCGGAGTGGATGGCGCATCTCTGCGGTCTTTGCCTGGCCTTGCGCGACGAACACGGACATCTCGCCCGAATGGTGACGAACTACGACGGGTTGATCATCTCCGCGCTCGTCGAGGCCCAGTCGCCGCGAGCGGAGGGACGACGTGACGCCGGGCCTTGCGCGCTTCGCGCGATGAAGGGGACGTCGGTCGCGCAGGGCGGCGGTGCCCAGCTCGCCGCCGCGGTCTCCCTGGTGCTGGCGTCGGCCAAGATCAGTGATCACGTGGAGGACCGTGACGGCGCCTTCGCGCGGCGCTCGGTCGCCGTCGCCGCCAGGCGGGTGGCGACGCGCTGGGCGGACCAGGGGAGCCGCACCGGTACGCGGATCGGCTTCGACACCGCGGTCCTGACCGAGGCCGTCGACCGGCAGGGCGAGATCGAACGCGCCGTCCGCCTGGGTGATTCGGCCGTGCTGGCCACCGAACCCGCCGAACTGGCGACGTCGGCGGCGTTCGCGCACACCGCCCTACTGGCCGGCCACCCGGAGAACGCCGCGCCGCTGGCCGAGGCCGGACGCCTGTTCGGCCGGGCCGCGCATCTGCTCGACGCCGTCGAAGATCTCGCCGAGGACGAGGCCACCGGCGCGTGGAACCCGCTGACGGCCACCGGGACCGGCCTCGCCGAAGCACGACGGCTGTGCGACGACGCCGTGCTCGGTGTCGAACTGGCCCTTCGCGAGGTCAAGTTCGCCCGGTCAGAGCTGGTGCACGCGCTACTGGTGCACGAACTGCGTCAGGCGGTACGGCGCGCCTTCGGGCACGGGCTCGCTGGACATGGCCACGGACCCCAGCAGCCGCCGCCGGGCTGGATCGGCCCCGGCCCTCGGCCGCAACAGCATCCCCACCAGCCCTATCCGCCTCAGCAGTACCCGCAAGGCGGCTACCAGCCGCCGCCTCCGCCCCAGGGCGCGCCCGGTGGCGGAGGCCCGCCCCAGGAACCGCCGAAGAAGAAGGGGAAGCACGGCGGGCCACCCGTCGACGGACAGGGCGGCGGCTGCTGGATACCGGAATTCCGGGTTCCGCCGCGGTCGCGGAACTTCTTCTTCGGCTGCGCCGTGGCCACGTACATGTGCTGCTCGTGCCAGTTCTGCTGCCGGGACCCGTTCCCCGGTCCGTGGAGCGGGAAGCCACGGGAAGCCTGCGACTGTGACTGCGATTGCTGCGACTGCTGTTCCTGCTGTGACTGTTCGTGCTGAGCTCGTGAGTGGTGATGGTTCCGTGGTCATCGTCGCCCGGTCTCACAGCTTGATCAACGGAAGATCGGGGAAGATTCCGGACGTCCAACGGCCGGAATCCTCCCCAACCGACCGCACCGGCAACCCGCACAAGCTCAACACCAGTAGGTAGACAAATCCAAGTCCTTCACGGCCCGGCTGCTACCCGGCTCACCCACCGCCGGCACCTGGCCGGCACCGTCAATACCGGCTCTGACCAGGGCGAGCGGAAACTGTCGGACCCAGCGCTTACTCTGGTCCACGTGGCTTTCGCAACCGAACACCCCGTGCTCGCCCAGTCGGAGTTCCGTCCCGTCACCGAGATCCCCCGGAGCGGCGGCCGGTTCGAAGTGGTCAGCGAGTACAAGCCCGCCGGTGACCAGCCGGCGGCCATCGACGAGCTCGAACGCCGGATCAGGGCGGGCGAGAAGGACGTCGTGCTGCTGGGTGCCACAGGTACCGGTAAGTCGGCGACGACGGCCTGGCTGATCGAGCGCGTCCAGCGCCCGACGCTGGTGATGGCGCCGAACAAGACGCTCGCCGCGCAGTTGGCGAACGAGCTGAGGGAGCTGTTCCCGCACAACGCGGTCGAGTACTTCGTCAGTTACTACGACTACTACCAGCCCGAGGCGTACATCGCGCAGACGGACACCTATATCGAGAAGGACTCGTCGATCAACGACGACGTCGAGCGGCTGCGGCACTCCGCGACGATGAACCTGCTGTCGCGGCGCGACGTCATCGTGGTCGCGAGTGTCTCGTGCATCTACGGCCTCGGCACGCCGCAGTCCTACCTCGACCGGTCCTCGAAGCTGAAGGTCGGCGAGCAGCTCGACCGGGACGTCTTCCTCCGTGCCCTGGTGGACGTGCAGTACACCCGCAACGACATCGCCTTCGCGCGCGGCACCTTCCGCGCCCGCGGCGACACGGTCGAGATCATCCCGGCGTACGAGGAGCTGGCGATCCGCGTCGAGTTCTTCGGCGACGAGATCGAGAAGCTGTACTACCTGCACCCGCTCACCGGCGACATCGTGAAAGAGGTCGACGAGGTCCGCATCTTCCCGGCCACGCACTACGTCGCGGGCCCGGAGCGGATGGAGAAGGCCATCCACGGCATCGAGGCCGAGCTGGAGCAGCGGCTGGCCGAGCTGGAGAAGCAGGGCAAACTCCTGGAAGCCCAGCGGCTGCGGATGCGCACCGCGTACGACATCGAGATGATGCGCCAGGTCGGGTTCTGCTCCGGCATCGAGAACTACTCGCGGCATATCGACGGTCGCGAGGCGGGAACCGCGCCCGCCACCCTGATCGACTACTTCCCGGAAGACTTCCTGCTGGTCATCGACGAATCGCACCAGACGGTCCCGCAGATCGGCGGCATGTACGAAGGTGACATGTCGCGGAAGCGGAACCTGGTCGAGTTCGGTTTCCGGCTGCCCAGCGCGATCGACAACCGGCCGCTGACCTGGGAGGAGTTCAGCGACCGGATCGGGCAGACGGTGTATCTGTCGGCGACGCCGGGGCCGTACGAGATGGGGCAGGCAGGCGGCGAGTTCGTCGAGCAGGTCATCCGGCCGACCGGCCTGGTCGACCCGAAGGTGGTCGTGAAGCCCACCGAGGGCCAGATCGACGACCTGGTGCACGAGATCCGCGAGCGAGCCGAGAAGGACGAGCGCGTCCTGGTCACCACGCTCACCAAGAAGATGTCCGAGGACCTCACCGACTACCTGCTGGAACTCGGCATCCGGGTGCGATACCTGCACTCCGAGGTCGACACCCTCCGCCGGATCGAGCTGCTGCGGCAGCTGCGGGCGGGAGATTACGACGTGCTGGTCGGGATCAACCTGCTTCGTGAGGGGCTCGACCTGCCCGAGGTTTCGCTGGTCGCGATCCTCGACGCGGACAAGGAGGGCTTCCTCCGCAGTGGCACGTCGCTGATCCAGACGATCGGCCGCGCGGCGCGAAACGTGTCGGGCGAGGTGCACATGTACGCGGACAAGATCACCGACTCGATGCAGCACGCCATCGACGAGACCGATCGCCGTCGCGCCAAGCAGGTCGCCTACAACAAGGAACGCGGCGTCGACCCGCAGCCGCTGCGGAAGAAGATCGCCGACATCCTGGACCGCGTCTACAGCGAGGCCGAGGACTCGGAGGAGACGGTCGCCGTCGGCGGTTCGGGCCGGAACGCGTCGCGGGGCAAGAAGCCCGAGCAGGGCGACCGGGTGCGCAGCTCCGGAATGCTGACCGACAAGGACGTCTCCGGGATGCCGCGCGCCCAGCTGGCCGACCTCATCCAGCAGATGACCGACCAGATGATGCAGGCCGCCCGCGACCTGCAGTTCGAACTGGCCGCCCGGCTGCGGGACGAGGTCGCGGACCTGAAGAAGGAGCTGCGCGGCATGGACGCCGCCGGCATCAAGTAAGCGCGCGTTTAGTCCTCTAGTTGCGGTAGTTGCACACGCAAGGATCGCAACTAGAGGACTAAACGCGGCGGTGTCAGAGGCGCGGGCGCTCCAGGGACGTCAGGTCCGCGTCGAAGTCCGGGAACCCGGCTGGGACGGAACGCGTGGTCACCCCGGCCGAAACCGGAGGCAGCCCCGCCCACCGCCGTACGGTGTTCGTCGCCTCAGCGGCCTGAGCCGCCGGGAGCTGCGAGATCCGCGAGCCGTGGTTTCCGCCGGGAACGGTGTAGACGTAGGAGTCCTTCGTCCCGAAGCCGAGTTCGAACGGCTCGGCGCTCCACGGGTCGTTCTCGCCGTAGACGTACAGCAGCCGCTTGCCCTGCGTCTTCACCCAGAAGTCGATGTCCGGCATCGCCAGGTGATCGAACCTCGGGATGTCGACCGACTCCGGCACAAACGTCCGCGACACGTTGGCGCCCGGATAGCGCAGCAGATCCCGGAGGTAGTTCTCGTAGGACTCGGGCGCGCCGAGCTGGTACGCCGCCTGGAAGTAGTAGGGGACGTACCGTTCCAGGTTCTGGTCCGAGTAGGTGTTGAGGCTTTCGACGCGCTCGAACCAGGCGTAGATCTCCGAGGCGGCCGCGCCCGCCTTCGGCACCGTCGCGCAGTCCGCCTGCTTCTGGTACTGCCAGAAGGCGAAGTACGAGTCGATCACCGAGATCTCCAGCGACACGTCGGCCGAGCCGACGGTCGAGAACGTGTAGCCGTTCTTGGCCGCGTCGGCCGCGGCGAGCGCGGCGAATTCCGAGCGCCGCGTCAGCACGTCGCGCTGGATGGCCTTCAGCGCCGAGCGGCAGGCGGGGTCGTTGCCGACCTTCGCCAGGAACCGGTTGTAGCGGTCGTGCGCATTGATGACGTCGTTGGGCGCGACGTAGGGGATCGTCGCGTCGACGTCGTTCGGGAAGAACCTACGGAAGTAGGTCGCCGTCATGCCGCCCTTGCTGCCGCCGGTCGCGAGCCACTTGCCGGGGTAGATCCGCTTGAACGCCTCGACCGCGCGGTGCTGGTCGGCGGCGGCCTGCCAGATCGTCAGCTGGCTGCCCCAGTCCGGCCGCTCCGGCCGCGAGGGGGTGAAGAACCGGTATTCCATCGACAGCTGGTTGCCGTCGACGATCTGCGTCGGCTCGGAGCGGTTGGGTGATTCCGACACGTTGTACCCGCTCGTGAACGCCACGGTCGGCGAGCGGAATTCCTTGTGCAGCAAGGTGAATCGCTGCTGGAAGGTGCCGGCGCCCGGCCTGCGGTGGTCGACAGGCTGTGCGTAGGTCAGCTTGAAGAACCGGTACCCGGCCGGCGCTGGATTCTCCGAGACGACGGTCAGTCCGGGGATCCGCCCGAGCGCGTCCTTGATGTCCTCCGGTGCCGCCTGCGCGGCCGGGGTCAGCCCGACCAGTGTGAGAACGGTGATCGCCAGAACCGACCACGCGGTCGTGAGCTTCCGCATCCGTGCACTCCCCATCGCCGACCTTCGAGCGGTCGGATACTCACAGAGTCCCCGCCGGTCGGCAATCGGCTATCCGGTCGAGCGCGGCTCAGCCTTGGCCGCGGAGCACCTTGTCGACGTAGGCCTCGATGGCCGCGAGCGCCTCGGGGGAGCTCCACAGTTCGAGGACGTGGGCGTCGTCGCCGGTGCGGTGTTCGGCGATCCGCTCGTGGAACGGCCGGTGCAACTGGGCCTTCGTATGCGCGTACGCGGCCGCGGGGATCTCGGCGAGCTTCTTGGCCAGCTCCACCGCTCGCGGCAGCACGGTCTCCGGCGCCGTCACCTCGTTCACGAGGCCGAGCCGGAGCGCGTCTTCGGGCAGGTGGGTCTCGGCGAGGAACGCGAGTTCGCCGAGGATGTCGGCGCCGAAGCCGGAGCGCAGGATCTCCAGCGCCGCCAACGGGAACGGGACGCCGACGAGCAGTTCGGTGATCCCGATCCGGCTCGGGCCCGAGGCGAGGATCCGGCGGTCGCAGGCGGCGGCGAGCACCGCCCCGCCGGCGATCGCGTGGCCGTTGAGCGCCGCGACCACCGGACCGGGGAAGCCGAACACCGAAAGGAACGCGTCCGACAGCGCGGGCAGGAAGTCCTCGATGTAGGCGGCACCGCCGTCGTGCACGCGGCGCAGGTCGACGCCCGCCGAGAAGATGCTTCCCGAGCCGGTCAGCACGACACCGCGATACCCACCGAGCTGGACGTCTTCGAGCCGGACGGTCAGTTCGCGGCAGAATTCGGTGTCGAGGGTGTTGGCTTTGCCGTGCTGCAGGGTGACGACGGCGATCCCGCCTTCGTCGTCCACGCGGATCGAAGAGGTGGCCATGGCCCGACCGTACCCGAGCCGGCGCACCTCTACAGTGGACCGCCCAGTAACGCCAGGGACCCCTCAGTCCGCCAGGCGCACGGTGACCGTCGGACTGAAGGACCGCTTGCGGTTCCAGCCGGTCTCGGCGCCGATGCTCAGCTGGATGGCGCGGTCGGCGGGCGCCCAGTAGCCGGTGCGGACGAAATACGCGTCCATGGCGCACAGCCTGCTGCAGGACTTGCGGTTGCAGATGGTCTCCCAGCCCCATTGCCTGCCGCTCTCCTCGACGCCGTTGCGCCGGACGAACAGATGCGGGTTGCCGATGTCGCGGCAATAGGCGCTGCCCTCGGAGATGTAGAGGACCCCGTCGATCTTGTAGAACCGTTTGTTGTCGAGAAGGGTCACCTGGCCCGAGACGGCGAAGCCGACTCTGCCGCCTTTGCCGGAGCTCATGGTCCAATCAAGAGTGAATTCCTGGACCGGGATCTCGATCGACTGGGTCATGGTGACAGCCCCGCTTTCTTCTCGCGTCGGCACCTTCGCACTGAAGATAAGGATTTCCCGGAGGTCGTCGATGGTGAAGGGGAACTTTTCACCCAATGAGTCGATGATCGGAAAATCGATGTTCTCATGCGCATGAAACACCGGTTACCGGCGCTAATGGGTGAAGGTCGCCACGGCCCGTGAAAACCGGGGCCCACCAGGGAAGAGAATTTCGTCTTCCCGGTGGACCCCGGTGGTTTTTCGGTGCGGAAACGCTGTCAGCTGGTGATGTCCTTCTTCGCGAACCGCCGACCGGCGAGCAGGAAGAACACCGTGCCGTACAACGCCGCCGACAACATGCCGTTGGCCATGTTCGTCCAGTCGATGTCGGTCGAGATCAGGTCCATCCACGAGAACGCGAAATGCGTCGGCAGATAGTCCCGGAGCCCTTCCAGCGCGGTGATCTGGTCGAGGATCTGCGAAACGATCGCGACGATCACCGCGCCGCCGACGGCGCCGAGGGGGGCGTCGGTGGCGACCGAGAGCAGCATCGCCAGACCGGCCACCCACGCCAGCTGCAGGATGATGTAGATCGTCGCCAGCCCCATCGCCACGAGACTGTCGCTGAACGACACGGCGTCCCCGGTCGGGCTGATCGCGTCGCCCGCGCCGTAGAAGAGGACGCCGACCACCAACGACACCAAGGGCAACAGGATCAGCGCGGCCGCGGAGAGGATGCCGGAGACGATCGCCTTCTGCCGCAGCACGCGATGCCGGGGGACCGGTATCGCGAGCAGGTATTTCAGGCTCGACCACGACGACTCGCTCGCGATCGTGTCGCCGTAGAACAACGCCACGATCATCGGCAGCAGGAACGTCCCGGAGACGAACAGCGCGAGCACCACGAAGTTCGGCGCGCTCGCGGTGGCGAGGTCGACGAACCCACCGCTGCGGCGGTTCGGGCTGGCCTGCCCGATTTCGAACGCGATCACCAGGATGAACGGCAGCAGCGCGACGAACCCCAGCATGAGCTGGGTCCGCCGCCGTTTGAGCTGCCGTTTCAGTTCGACACCGAGCCGCAGCGTCCGGTCGGCGCGGTAGCCGGCCACCGCCCCGTCCGGGCCGACCTCGGTCCGTTCGTGCGAAGCGACCTCGGTCAGCTCCAGCAGCGCGGCCGGGTCGGTGTGCACCCCGTGCTCCGCCCGGCTCACCGGGCCGGAGCCATTGGTCTTACTCACCCTTCGAGTCCTCTCCGACCAGCTGCAGGAACGCGTCTTCCAGACGGCGCCTCGGTCCGGCCTGTTCGACCGCGACCCCGGCCCGCACGAGTGCGGCGACCGCTTCGGCGCGGGCGAGACCGTCGAGATCCGCGTGGACCAGTTCTCCGTCGACGTCGACGCCGGAAACGCCGCCGACCTTCCGCAGCGCTTCGGCCGCTTCGGCGGGCTTGTCGACCCGGAACGTGGCTTCGCCGCTGGCCGCGGCCAGTTCGCCGACTTCACCCGAAGCGACCAGCATGCCTCGGTGCATCACGACCACGTGCGTACAGGTCTGCTCGACCTCGGCCAGCAGGTGGCTCGAGACCACCACGGTGCGCCCGGTCGCCGCGTAGCGCTGGAGCACCTCCCGCATCTGGTGGATCTGGGGCGGGTCGAGCCCGTTGGTCGGTTCGTCGAGCACCATGAGCTCCGGCAGGCCGAGCATCGCCTGCGCGATCGCGAGCCGCTGCCGCATGCCCTGGCTGTAGGTGCGGACCCGCCGGTTCACCGCGTCGCCGAGCCCGGCGATCTCCAGTGCCTCGGCGAAATGCGCCTTGTCCCTCGGGCGGCCCGTGCTCGCCCAGTAGAGCTCCAGGTTCTCCTTGCCGGACAGATGCGGCAGGAAGCCCGAACCCTCCACAAAGGACCCGATCCGCGACAGCACCGGCGCGCCGGGCGCGATCAGATGCCCGAAGACCCGGATGGAGCCCTCCGTCGGCGTGATCAGGCCCATCAGCATGCGAAGGGTCGTCGTCTTACCCGCGCCGTTCGGCCCGAGCAGGCCGAGGACCTGTCCGGGTTCGACCCGGAACGACAGATCCTTCACCGCGACGAATCCGCCCGCGTAGGCCTTGCGCAGTCCTTCGATCACCAAGGGCGTCTTTGCCAGGCTCTCGTCGACGTCGTGGGCACGTCGGCGGCGGAACGCGGCGATCACCGCGATCGCGATGCCGGCCAGCAGCGTGCCGCCGATCCCGAGCAGCTGCGCGACGGGCGCTCCCGCGCCGACCGAGTTACCGGGGACGACCGGGACGCCGAGCCGCCCGCCGTCCGCCAGCCCGATGCGGAACACCGCGGGTTCGACCGGCGTCGTGAACGCCTGATCCGTGGTGCCGACGACGAGCCGGAGCGTGTGCCCGGCCTCCAGCGGCCGCACGATGCCCGGCAGGGTCACCGTCACCTCGACCGGGCTGCCGTCGGCGGGCAGGCCGGAGACCCGGAACGGGGCGACCGCGTTCGCCGGAAGCGTGCGGACACCTTCCGAGTTGACGTCGTAGAGTTTCGCGAACAGGACCGTTTCCTTCGGCGGAGCCACACCGGAAGAGTTCACCGCCGGATCCGCGGAGACCTGCAGCCGGACCGTTGGCGAACCGGCCACGATCGTCTGCGCGTCGAGAGGCCGTGTCGTGAACTGGGCCGCCTGGCCTGGTGGGTCGAGGCTGAACAGCCCCGACAGCCGGGAGGATCCGGCCACCGCTCCGTTCAGCCCGGGGATACCGCTGACGGCCGCGGGGTTTCCACCCGCTGGCCGGACCGCCGATTGGGCAGGGCCCTCCAGCGTGAACGGACGCCGCTCGGTGGCGTCGCCGGTGGCTCCCGGGTACGCCGGCGCCGTGACCGTCCGGACCGACGGGGCGCCGTTGGCCCGCAGGGTGCCCTGGATGTCGTAGCTGAACCGGGTGCCGGGATCGGTGCCCTCACCGGTCAGCGAGAACTTGAGGAAATCGGCGATCTGCGTCCGCAGCTTCTGTCCGGGTTTCCCGCCGTCGTGGCCGCCGGTGTACCAGATGGTGCGGACCTTGCCGCCTGCCGCGGCGATCTGCCTGGCGGTCGCGTCGGACTGGTCCAAGCCGAACAAGGTGTCGCTTTCGCCCTGCACCAGCAGGGTCGGCACGGTGATCTTGTCCGTCACGGACGCGGGGGAGACACGGCGGAGCAGATCGACGGTGCGCTGACTCGCTTTACCGGTGGTCGCGAGTTCGGTGTAGGCCTGGCAGACGTCGGCGGTGAACCGTCCACAAGGGTCGGCCGGTCCGCTCGGCGGCCGCTGGCCGTTCGGGCCACCGAGCGGGAGGGACTGCGCCGCGGCACCCGCCGCGCCCACGCCCTGTGCGGCACCGGATTCGCTCGTCTCGTCACCGGCTTCGGGTGCCTCGTTGGCGGGGGAGCCGCTCTGCGCCGCACCGGAACCGGCGGAGAAGAAGATGCCGGCCCACGATCTCTTGAAGACACCGTCCGCGGCGAACGCACCCGCGGCGGGAGTGGTGGCGGCCGACGGCGTGGCCGAGGCGGCGTTCGGGAAGAGGCCTTGCGCGAGGTCGTTGTAGGTGATCACCGGCGCGATCGCGTCGACCCGTTCGTCGGTCCCGGCGAGCAACAGGGACAGCGCGCCGCCGTACGAGGCGCCGGACGCCGCGACCTTCGGGTCGCCGTTCTCGCTGAGCACCTCCGGCCGGGTGGCGAGGTGGTCGATCAGCTTCCGGGCGTCGGCGACCTCGCGGTCGGGGTCGTTCAGCGCGATCTTCCCGGTGCTGCGGCCGAAGCCGCGGGCGGACCAGGCAAGGACGACGAAACCCTTCTCGGCGAGTTCGCGGGCTTCGGTGGCGACGCTGTTCTTGTCGCCGCCGAAACCGTGGGCGAGCAGGACGGCCGGGGCCGGTGTCCGCTCGGGCACGTACATCGTGGTGTCGATCTTGACGACTTCCGGCGAGCCCGGTGTTTCGGGCAGGTCGAGGGTCGCTTCCTGGGTTTTCACTGCGGACGGCGCGGGTTCGCTGTTCGTCCACACGACGGCTGCGGCGGCCAGGACCACCACGACCGCGGCGAGCGCGGTGAGCTTCGCGCCTCGCGTTCGAGGGAGCGGGATTCGGGGCACGGAATGACCGTATTTCACCAATGCTGAGAGTCGCCCGTCCAGCTCACGTGGACCACACAAGCGGGCCGTCTGTGACGGGAGTTACACCATCATCTTGGTGACAAGGGCAACCTTAACTGGCGTCATGCGTACAGACAGGTCAGACTAAGTCAGCTGTGAGGGGAGTATTCCTTCGCGGCGGTGTCGTCAGCACGGTGGTCTTCGCAGGCCCCCGGCACCGTCGGCCGGTCTCGTACCGGCGGAAGAGACCTCCGGTTAGTTGCTGCTGCGCACTATCCGGAGGGTTGGTCAGATGTCTGTTCCTTTGTGGCTATGGATCGCGACGGTCGGCGGTCTGCTCGCGCTGATCGCGCTCGACCTCGTCATCGTCGATCGCAAGCCACATGAGGTCACCACCGGCGAAGCCGCGCGATGGGTCATCTTCTACGTCGCCGTCGCCGTGGCCTTCGGGATCGGCGTCTGGATCTTCGCGGGGCACGACCCCGGCGTCGAGTTCTTCACCGGGTATATCACCGAGTACTCGCTGAGCGTCGACAACCTGTTCATCTTCATGATCATCATGACCTCGTTCAAGGTGCCCGCGATCCATCAGCACCGGGTGCTGCTGATCGGCATCCTGCTCGCGCTCGCGATGCGCAGTGTGTTCATCGCCGTGGGCGCCGCGCTGATCGCGCAGTTCGTCTGGGTCTTCTTCCTCTTCGGCGCCGTCCTCATCTGGACCGCGATCAGCATGATCCGGAACAAGGACGAAGACGAGGAGTACGAGGAGAACGCGCTCACCCGCTGGGTGCGCAAGCTGTTCCCCGTCACCGACGAGTGGCACGGCCACAAGTCCTTCGTGAAGAAGGACGGCAAGCGCTGGATCACCCCGATGTTCCTGGTGATCGTCGCGATCGGCAGCGCGGACCTGTTGTTCGCCGTCGACTCCATCCCGGCGATCTTCGGCATCACCCAGGAGGCGTTCCTGGTCTTCACCGCCAACGCGTTCGCGCTGATGGGCCTGCGCCAGCTGTACTTCCTGCTCGGTGGCCTGGTCACCAAGCTGGTGTACCTCTCCTACGGCCTCGCGGTGATCCTCGCCTTCATCGGCGCCAAGCTGTTCCTGCACGCGCTGCACGAGTACCACGTGGTGCCGGACTGGCTGGACATCAACAACTGGGTCTCCCTGGGTGTCATCATCGTGGTCCTGACGGTGACGACCCTGGCCAGCCTCGCGAAGGCGAAGAAAGTGGAAGCCGCCGAGCGGGAGTCTTCGATCAGTAGTTAGAGCTGCTAAGGATCGGGTACCGTCGGGGCCGTGCGTCCCGTTGACATCGAAGCCCTGACGGTCCCCGGCACCCCCGCGCTGCGCGGAGACCTGCTGCTCACCGCCGTGAGCAGGCCTGATCTGAAGACGAACAGTTACCGCGGTGGCCTGCGCAAGGTCGACCTCGGCGGCGGCGGGGAAGGGCCTTGGACCCACGGGACCAAGGACTCCGCCCCCGCCATCTCCCCGGACGGCCGGTGGGTCGCCTTCCTCCGCGCGGGGGAAGGTTCCGGGCGTGCGGCCAAACCGCAGGTACACGTCATCGCCGCGGCGGGGGGTGACGCGAAGCGGATCACCGACCTTCCCCTCGGCGCGAGCGCGCCGGTCTGGGCACCCGACTCCCGCCGGATCGCCTTCGTCGCCCGTGTGCCCGAGCCGGGCCGCTACGGCACGGAGAACGCGGACGGCGAGACCCCGGAGCCGCACGAAGAAGCGCCGCGGCACATCACCAACCTCTTCTACCGGGTCGACGACATCGGCTTCCTCAACGACCGTCCACAGCGACTGTTCGTCGTGGACGCCGTCGCCGCGCTGGACGAGTCCTCGCCGGCCGAGCTCACTCCGCTGACCGACGACCGGGCAGACGTCGAACATCCATCCTGGACGGTCGACGGCGAGTACGTCCTGATCGTCGCGCCCCGTGACTGGGCGATCGAAGACACCGTCCGCTCGGACGTCTACGCCGTACCCGCCGGGGGCGGCGAACCCCGCCTGCTGGTCCGGACCCCGGGCACCGCGGCCAAACCGGTCTCCGCGCCGGACGGCTCGATCCTGTTCTACGGCACCGAATTCCCCGGCCTCGAGGAGATCGCCCGCAACACCGGGCTCTATCAGGCGCCGTGGCCTGACGGCGACCAGCCGTCGTCCCCGCGCCGGCTGACCGACGTCGAAACGGTGGACTGCGACAACGCGGCAGGCCCTCCGGTCGTCGTCGGCGACGAGGCTCTCGTCGTGGTCCGCACCCGCGGCGCCGCGGAATTGCGCGCCGTTCCGCTCGACGCCGAGCAGGCGGAGCTGAAATCGTTGCGGTACCTGGCGGGCGAGTTCGCCGCGGTGAAGGCGTTCGCCGTCGACGGTACGCGGATCGCCGCGGTCGTCGGGACGCCCGAGAGCGCCGGTGACGTCGTGCTGCTGTCCGAAGTGGACGCTGAGCCCCGTGTGCTGACCGACTACTCGAAGGCGTTGCGGGACACCGGGATCCGGCCGCTGGAGGAGCTGGACGCGACCGCCTCCGACGGCTACCCGGTGCACGGCTGGGTCGTCCGGCCCGAGGGCGATGGCCCGCATCCCGTGGTACTGATGATCCACGGTGGACCGTTCGCGCCGTACGAATGGAAGGTCTTCGACGAGGCGCAGGTGCTCGCCGAGGCGGGCTATGCCGTCATCCTGGGCAACCCGCGCGGCTCCGCCGGTTACGGCGAGAGCCACGGTCGCAGCATCGTCCACGGCTTCGGCACCGTGGACGCGCTGGATCTGCTGACCTTGCTGGACGAAGCGCTGAAACTGCCCAACCTGGACAGTGACCGCGTCGGCGTGATGGGTGGTTCGTACGGCGGTTTCATGACCAGCTGGCTCGCCGCGCACCACGGCGGCCGGTTCCGCGCCGCGTGGAGCGAACGGGCGGTCAACGCGCACGACTCGTTCACCGGCAGCTCGGACATCGGCTGGTTCTTCGCCGAGGGCTACGTCGGCAGCGATGTCGAAGAGCAGCGCAAGCGCAGCCCGCTGACCTACGCGGGGAAGATCGACATCCCGTTCATGGTCGTGCACTCCGAGCAGGACTGGCGGTGCCCGCTGGAGCAGGCGCAGCGGATGTACGTGGCGCTGCGGCAGAACGGCACCCCCGCCGAGTTCCTGCTGTTCCCGGGCGAAGGGCACGAACTCACCCGTTCGGGGCAGCCGCGGCACCGGGTGCAGCGGTTCGACGCGGTGCTGGAGTGGTGGGGCCGCCACCTCTGATCTTCGGGTCACCAGATGTTATGAACGGGACTTTCATCGCAAATTTTGCGATGAAAGTCCGTTCATAACACGGGGGTCAGCTCAGCAGCGTGTAGTTCAGCTCTTCGCACACCCGGCCCAGCGGGACGTCGAGCCCCGGGTGGTCGAGGGGGAGCAGCACGTCCGGCGCGACCGGCAGCGAGTCCCCGGCAGGCGGATCCCACAGCGCGAGCGCGGGACCGCCGGAATCCATGGACGAGCGGTACCAGACGCCGTCGAGGTCGCCGAAGGCGGCGCGGATGGCGCGTGCCCAGGCCTGGGTGATCTTCTTCGGGCCGCTGGAGATCTCCTGCGAGGCGCCGACACGGGTCGGCCACAGGCCGGCGAGGTCGAGCAGCCGCAGGGTGCGGGTCGGCCGGACGACGACCAGCCGCGGGCCGCGGGATTTGCGGTCGACCGTCGAGGTGGTCTGGAAGACCTCGGCGATGCTGGTGCGCACGGTGAGACCGAAGTACAGGACACCGTTGCCGGGGTCGGTCACCGGGCGCCCGCCACGACCGGGGGTCTGCGGGTCGAAGCGGCCGTGCGGGAGCGGGCCGCTGTAGCGGAACGAATTCCACTGCTGGGGGTGGTTGCCGTGCGCGGTGAAGATCCTGACCAGCCTGGTGCCGGGATGCACCGTCACCACGTCGCTGGTGCGGTGCAGCTCCTTGACCAGGACAGAGCGTGCGGGCGGCAGGGGAAGCCGGGCCATACCTCGGGAGTCGTCCGTCCTTGTCGGGTGATCTTGCTCGGTGGGGTCAGCCTACGGCCTACCCCCGACTGGAATTTTCCGTCGTCGGGCAGAACACGCTCAGAACGGGGACCCGAGGGTGGCCACCAGCTTGGCGACGTGCTCGGGGTCGCCGCCGGAAAGCAGCCATTGGCGCGGGGTGGCGGGGTGGTCGTTGATCACCAGATCGGTCTGCGGCGTGCTCATGAACGCGGCGACGACGAGCGCGGGCTGGTCCTCGGGGACCGCGCGCAGCACGATCTCCAGGCCGGGCAAGACGCCGGAGCCGGTGAACTGCCAGGACGGCAGCCGCCAGCCTTGGTCCTTCCAGCCGGTGAGCCTGCCCTCCTTGAGGCGGTGGCGGATGCGGCTGTCGTCCACACCCAGCGCCTTCGCCGCTTCCAGCACGCTCAGCGCTGAATCGGCCAGGACGGCGTGCGCGGCGACGGTACGGGCACGGAAGTCCGGTTCGTCCTCGCTGCGGGGCGAGAGGTCCAGGCCGACGTCGGTGAGCGCGGCGCGCTGATCCGCCGAGAAGTAATGCGACGGATCGGGGTTCGGCGGGGACAGCTTCCGCGCCGCGTCCTCCACGAGGTTCAGGAACTCGTTGGCGTCGACCTTGAGGCCGGCCTTGGCGAGGACGTTCTCGAGCGCTATGGACATACCGCCTAGAGTAACGCGTCTGTGCGGGTTCGTGCGGTCTCATCTCGATTTCGTGGGTGAATTCACCAAAGATGAACACAGAGTGCACGGGATCAAACACGCGCAGTAGGTAATTTCGCCATAGTGTGCCCGGATCGGGCGGCCTTGTCCAGGTATCCCGGCTTGACAGGGCGTGAAAGGGAACTTACCTTCCGAATGGTAATCGATTTCTTCCCACCGCTTCGGAGAACCCGGCTGGTGTGGAGCCGGCTTGGGGGAACAAGGGGGTGGGGCGTTCCTGGGCGGCCGGTGCGAGCCGGTCGCCCAGGCACGTCGTGCGCACCGCTTACTCGCGCCGTGAACTCCGGCGCACGATCAGCTTCGCCTGCAGCGTGGTCGTCGTGGCCTTGCGCGTGCTGTCGCCGATCCGGGCGAGCAGCAGCTCGGCGGCGACCTTGCCCACCTCGTTCGCCGGCTGCGCGACCACCGTCAGCGGCGGATCGATCAGCGTGGTCCACGGCGCGTCGTCGAAGGACACGATTCCCACGTCCTGCCCGGAGCGCAGTCCGCGTGAGGCCAGTGCCTCCAGGACGCCGATCGCCATCGTGCTGTTGCCGATCAGCAGCGCGTCCGGCGGCTCCGGCTCGTCGAGCAGGCTGAGCGCGGCGAGCCTGCCGCCCTCGGCCCGGAATTCGGCACGCCGGGTGAGCGCGTTCTCCACGCCGACGGCGTCGGTGTAGCCGGCTAGCCGGTCTTCGGCGGTCCGTACCCCTGGCGGCCCGCTGACGCACGCGACCCGCCGGTATCCGCCGTCGAGCAGGTGGCGCGTCGCGTCGCGGGCGGCGAGCCGGGTGTCGACCAGCACCTGGTCCCCGGTGCTCTCCCGCAGCGGCCGGTCGACGGCGACCACGGGCGTGCCACGCTGAGTCAGCCTGTCGACGTTGGTGGCCCGGCCGGTGGGGGAGAGCACCACGCCGGCGACCCGCTCCTGGAGGGCGACGTCGATGTAACGCCGCTCCTTCTCCTCGTTGTCGTCCGCGTTGCACAACACGACCGAGTAGCCCGCCGTCTGCGCGATGTCCTCCACGCCGCGGGCGATCGCGGTGAAGAAGGGGTTCTCCACGTCGGAGATGATCAGCGCGAGCACCGCGGTCTCCTGACGGCGCAGATTCCTCGCGAGCCCGTTCGGGTGGTATCCCAATTCCGCGGCGGCGGCCTGCACCCGTGCCGCGAGCACCGGATCCACAGTGGACTTTCCGTTGAGCGTCCTCGACACGGTCGCCGTCGAAACCCCGGCCTTCGCCGCCACGTCGTTGATGGTGGCCACCGCGACCTCCCCTTCTGCAGGTGTCTTGACACCTTCGCACGGGAAGAATAGCTTGGCCGACAATCGTTACCATCCGCTGATCGCGCTAGTCGCTTTGATCGCGTTGATCGCGCTTCGAAGTTCGGAGGTGCCGTGGGCGACCCGGGCCTGGTGCTCGGCATCGACATCGGCACCTCGAGTTCCAAAGGTGTCCTCGTCGATTCCCGGGGCGCCGTGGTGGCACGAGCGTCCCGGCCGCACGAAACCTCCCGTCCCCGTCCCGGCTGGTTCGAGCACGACGCCGAAACCGTGTGGTGGCAGGATTTCCTCGTTCTGGCGAGGGAACTTTCGGCGGGGGCCGGGGATCATCCCATCATCGGGGTGTCGGTCAGCGGGATCGGGCCGGTGCTGCTCCCCGCGGACGCTTCCGGTAAACCGTTGCGTCCGGCGATCCTTTACGGCGTCGATACCCGTGCGCACGACGAAATCCGGGAATTGACCCGGGAATTCGGCGAAGAATCCATTGTGGAACGCGGTGGGAGCGCACTCGGCTCGCAGGCCGTCGGGCCGAAATGGCGATGGCTCGCCAAGAACGAACCGGATGTGTTCGAACGCGCGAAACTCTTCCTGATGGCGAGTTCGTTCCTTGTCCTGCGCCTCACCGGTGAATACGTCCTCGACCACCATTCCGCGAGCCAATGCGACCCCCTGTACGACCTGCGCGAGGCGCGGTGGGCGCCGGACCGGGTCGCCGCGATCGCCCCCGGCATCGAACTACCAAGGCTCGCGTGGCCGACCGAGGTGGTCGGCGCGGTCACCGCCGAGGCGGCCGCGCAGACCGGGCTGCCGCGAGGAATCCCGGTGACGGCCGGGACGGTGGACGCCTGGGCAGAGGCGACCAGCGCCGGCGTCACGTCTCCGGGGGACACGATGCTCATGTACGGCACCACGATGTTCCTGATCCAGGTGTTGTCCGATCCCCGCCCCGGGCCGGGGTTGTGGACGACCCGCGGTGTGTTCCCCGGCAGCTATTCGCTCGCGGCGGGGATGGCCACCTCGGGTGCGATCACCGACTGGCTGCGGGATCTCGTCGGCGGCGGGTTCGGGGAGCTGGCCGCGGCGGCGGGCGAGGTCCCGGCCGGCGGCCGCGGGTTGCTGATGCTGCCCTACTTCGCCGGAGAACGGACACCGATACCGGATCCGGACGCACGCGGCGTCCTCGCCGGGCTCACCACTTCCCACGGCCGCGCCGAGCTGTACCGCGCGGCGCTGGAAGGGACGGCGTACGGGGTGCGGCACAACCTCGAAGCCATGCGGGACGCCGGTGGCGGCACGCGCCGGTTCGTCGCCGTCGGCGGCGGGACGCGGGGCGGGGTGTGGACGCGGATCGTCAGCGACGTCGCGCGGATCGACCAGGAGATCCCCGCGGAAACCATCGGTGCCGCGTTCGGCGACGCCGTTCTGGCGTCCATCGCGCTGGGCCGGGAACCGGACGTCGAAGCGTGGAACCCGGTGGCCGAGATCGTCCGCCCCGGCGCGGACGCCGACGTCTACGACGAGTTCTATCCGCACTACCGCGCGCTCTACCGGTCCACAGTGGACATCGCTCACTTCCTGGCGCGGAAGAATTCGCTCGCCTTCACCCCGGAGAATTCCCGGCAATCCCGACTCAGGTGAGCTTGATCGGCGTAGCCCGCCGAGAACGCCAGCGAAGCGAGGTTCGGTGCGCTCCCGGCCAGCCCGATGGCGCGCTGGAACCGGGTGACGCGCAGGTATGTCGCCGGGCCGTAGCCGACCGCGAGGGTGAACCGCCGCCGTAACTGCCGTTCGCCGAGGGTGAAGCGCTCCAAGGCGGCCGAAACCCCGGGGACGCCGTGGTCCAGCCTGGCGATCAACGCCGCGATCTCGCGGTCGGCATGCCCGGCTCGGCGCTCCGCGACGACGTCGGTCAGCGAGGCGGCGCCGGAGACCACGCGCTCGGCCAGCAGCTCGCCCTCCTTGCCCCAGAGGTCGCCGAGGGGAACACGCTGATCCCGCAGTTCGTCGGCGCCGAGCCCGAGGACGTCGCGCGCTCTGCCGGGTGCGAACCGCACGCCGTGAGCCCGTTTTTCCCAGGTCCAGGCCGTGGTGTCCGGTCCGGCGACGAAGACCTCGTCGCCGCTCTCGACCAGGTCGACGCAGCCGTCGGGCACGATCCGCTTCGGCGCCTGGCCGGTGTCCTCCCACAGGCAGCGCACGACGGCGCTCAGCACGCTGGGGGCCGTCGTCTCCCGATACACGGTTGCCATGATGCCCCAGTGTTACGACAGAATCAGGCCGTGCCGGAAGCAGAGATCGACTCACTGGCCTGGATCCACGTCCGCGACCGCCGTCTGCTGTCGGTGCGGACCGAGGGAAAGGCCAAGTTCTACCTGCCGGGAGGCAAGCGCGAACAGGGGGAGGGTGACGTCGCCGGGCTGTGCCGGGAGATCAGGGAGGAACTCGGCGTCGAGCTCGACCCGTTGAGCTTCCGCTTCTTCGCAGTGCTGAGCGAACAGGCCGATGGCTACGCGGACGGCCGCCGGGTCCGGATGACCTGTTACACCGCCGAGCATCGCGGCGAACCCGAGCCCGGCAGGGAGATCGCGGAGTCGGCCTGGCTCACTTCGGCCGACGCCCACCTGTGCCCGCCTGCAGGGCAGCGTGTGCTCGGGTTGCTCGCGGACGCCGGTCACGTGGACTAGGTATCACTCAAAGTGAGCCATCCGGCTCAGCCTGTTTACGCCGACAGCTCGATGACCAGCCGTTCCCGATCTTCGGGACACCCAAAAGGGTGAATATCGGGTTTCTTCCCGATAACGGCTAACGCGGAGTCACCTTCGAACGAGAAGTAGTCGACGCACTTGCTGGAAGTGCGCTCGGACGAGAGAAGACCTCTCCATGAGTGTTCCCACCGCGACCCCTTCGGCATCGGCGCCGGCATCGGGGGCCCCGGGCAGGCTGAAGCCGCTCGGGACGGTCGTGGTCGTGCTGGGTGTGATGGTCGTCGCCGTCACCCTGACCAGTTACGTACTCCCGAAGGCGTCGCGGCCGGTGCAGAGCCCGCCCGCGCCGCGGGTCGAACAGGCCGCGGCCGCCGTGCGGACGGTGACGCATTCGGTCGTCTACGAGCTTTCCGGCGCGGAGGGCGCGCAGAACGTCACCTACGTCGCGCAGGGCTCCGAACTCATGCAGAAGACCGATGTGGCGGCGCCGTGGAGCACCACCTTCGAGCGCGCGAGCCAGGAAGACCGCGACGAGTTCTACAGCGTCTCCGCACAGGGCTCGGGCCGTGGCGCGTTGAAGTGCCGGATCGTCGTCGACGGGGTGGTCGTCAGCGACCACACCGCCCCCGCCCCGGGCGCGCCGGTGACCTGCACCGCGTAGTTCCCCGCTCCGACCGCCTTTCTGCGGCAGGATCACCGGCGTGACTGATGGTGCGATCGCCTTCGGCCCAGTGCTGGCCGTGGTCCTCGCCGTGCTGGCGATCTTCGGCGCGGCCGTCGTGCATTTCGGGCGGCTGGGGCAGGGCAGGGCGGTGCTGTTCGCCGCCGCGCGCGCCGTGGTGCAGCTCGCCGTCGTTTCACTGGTGATCGTCGGGATCCTGAAATCCGGCTGGCTGACCGGCGGTTTCGTGCTGCTGATGTTCGCGATCGCGGCGGTCACCTCCGCGCGCCGGATCGGCGTGCCGAAGGATCTGGGGTGGGTCGCGCTCGCCATCGCGTCCGGCGTGGTGCCGGTGCTGGCGCTCGTACTCGCGGCCGGGGTGGTCCCGTGGCGGCCCATCGCGGTCGTGCCGATCGCCGGGATCGTCATCGGCGGCGCGATGTCCGCGACCTCCCAGGCCTCGCGGCGCGCGCTGGACGAACTCTCGTCACGGCACGGCGAGTACGAAGCCGCGCTGGCACTGGGTTTCCCGCGGCGCCCGGCGGCGCTGGAGATCTGCCGTCCCTCGGCGGGGCAGGCGCTGATCCCCGCGCTCGACCAGACCCGCACGGTCGGCCTGGTGACCTTGCCCGGCGCCTACGTCGGTGTCCTCCTCGGTGGCGCCGGGCCGGTGCAGGCCGGGGTGACGCAGGTGCTCGTGCTCATCGGGTTGCTGGCCGCGGAGGCCGCCGCGGTCCTGGTCGCCGTGCACCTGGTCGCGGCGGGCCGGATCAGCCGAGAGGTGACTGAAGATGCGACGTGTCGTTGAACCGTCGCACCATCCAGTCGTCGCCGGAGACCACCAGATGTGAGATCGAGCCGTTGTCCGCCCCGAGGAACGCGAACCGGTTCTTCGCGGCGCTGGCCTGCGCGAAGACCTCGCCGATGACGCCGCCGTGGGTGAACACGGCGATCCGCCGGTCCGGGTTGGCCGCCGCGAGCCTGCCGATGGCCGCCCTGATCCGGCCGCCGAACGACTCCATCGTCTCCGCGCCCGGGATGACGTCCCAGCGCTGCTCGCGCCACAGCTGTTCGACGATCGGGTGGCCTTCGTGGGTGTAGCGCCGGAAAAGCCCGTTCTCCCAGTCTCCGAGGTGGATCTCCCTCAGGTCCGGCTCGACCTCAGGTGTGAGTCCGAGCTTCGCCGCCAAGGGCGCCGCGGTCTGCGGCGTCCGGCGCAGCGTCGTCACGTACAGCGCGGAGATCCGCTCGTCCGCGAGACGGCGCCCCACTCGTTCGGCGTGGTCCCTGCCCTCCGGCGCGAGGTCCGGATCGGCCTGCCCGTCGACGAGGTCGAACGGCGCGCTGCCCTTCGCCGGGGCCGATTCTCCGTGGCGGACAAGGAAGATCTCGGTCGCGCCGGGCGGGGGTGAGAAGCGGTGCTGGCGGTACTCGACTTCCTGCTCAGGGGTGCTCATGCTTCGGACGATACCGAGCTACCCCAGTTGTTTGTCCACGAAGCACCAGCGCCAGGTCTCGCCGGGCTCGTGGCTGCGCATCACCGGGTGCAGGGTCTCGTGGAAGTGCTCGGTCGCGTGTTTGCCCGGCGACGAGTCGCAGCAGGCCACGTTCCCGCATTTGACGCATTCGCGCAGATGCACCCAGGTCATCCCGTTCTCGACACAGACCGCGCATTCGTCGGGCGTATCAGGCTGGACCTCCGGCCAGCTCTTGGTCAGATGCTTGCAGGATCCCTTCGTCGCGGCGGGCGTGCGCAGTTCGCGATCGGAGTCCGGCACGGTCTCCTCCTCCCTGTCCAGCATGGATTCCTCGATATCGAGGCGTTCGAGGATCCGGCGCAGGACATCATCATCGGCCATACCGGAGTCGCGCGCCTCCAGGAACTTCGCCCGTTCGACTTCGAGCAGTCTCAGCCGCAGGCGCCGGTACGCGTCGCTCGGCGTCTCGGTCAGCGTGCTCTGCCTGCCGAGTTCTTCCCAAGCCGAATCGGACCGGTGCTGCAGACGGCTGCGCAGGCGCTCGACGATGTCGTCGGGGTCTTCAGGAGTCCGGATCTGCTCCAGTTCCTCGATCGCGGCCCGCGTCATGTCGTTGAGCACGGCCGCCTCCTGCAGCGCGTCCTCGGCGGGATCCGGCGGCGGCAGTTTCAGGCGCCGCACCAGCACCGGCAGCGTCGTGCCGTGCAGCACCAGCGTTCCGGCCACGACGACGAACGCGACCAGTACCAGCACGGCCCGCTGCGGGGTGTCGGCGGGCAGCACGAACGCCGCCGCGAGCGTGACCACCCCGCGCATCCCCGCCCAGGCGATCACCGCCGAGTACCGCCACGGCCAGGCGTGACGGCGGAACACCCGCCGCGCCAGGCCGATGCCTGTCATCCAGACGATGCGGGTGACGACCGTCGCGGCGAGTGTGGCGGCACAGATCACCACCAGCTGGAACCAGCTCAGCCCGCTGTGGCCGACCTCGGTCATGATCCGCCGGACCTGCAGGCCGATCAGCAGGAAGACGATGTTCTCCAGCAGGAACTGGATGGTCTGCCAGTTCAGCCTGCTCGCCAGCCGGGACCGGCCGGAGAGCATGCTCGGCGCCTTGTGCCCGAGGATCAGGCCCGCGACGACGACGGCGATCACCCCGGAACCATGGATCGCCTCGGCGGCGATATAGGCGACGAACGGCACCACCAGCGAAAGCGCGGTGTCGGTGACCGGATCTTCGAGGTGGGTGCGGATCATCGCGGCGAGCGCGCCGACGGCGAACCCGATCACCAGCCCGCCGCCCGCGGCGAGCAGGAAATCCCCGCCGACCTGCAGCAGGCTGACCGAACCGGCGATGGCCGCGATGGCGGTCCGCAGCGCGACCAGCGCGGCCGCGTCGTTGAAGAGGCTCTCGCCCTCCAGCAGCCGGGTCAGTTTGCGCGGCATCCCGACCTTACGGGCGACCGCGGTGGCCGCGACCGCGTCGGGCGGGGCGACCACCGCGCCGATCGCGAGCCCGGCGGCGAGCGGCAGGCCGGGGATCACCAGCCACGCCACCACACCGACCGCGGCCGTGGTGAAGATGACGAGCCCCACCGACAGCAGCAGGATGGGTCCGCGGTTGCGGCGGAAGTCGATCAGCGACGTGCGGATCGCGGTCGCGTACAGCAACGGGGGCAGCAGCCCCAGCAGGACGACCTCCGGGTCCAGTTCGTACTCCGGGACGCCGGGGACGTACGAGGCGACGACCCCGACCGCGATCAGGCACAGCGGCGCCGACCAGTCGAGTTTCCGCGCCGCGGCGGTGACCAGGAGGACGGCCACCACCAGTGCCACGAGTTCTACCGCGATCTCCACGCCGCTCATCATCACCCGAGGGCCGCGGTGCGCGCGCACCGAGGCAGGGCTACCGCTGTTCGATCCGCACCAGGTTGCCCGCCGGGTCGCGGAAAGCGCAGTCACGGACGCCGTGGGGCTGGTCGATGGGTTCCTGGACGACGTCGGCGCCGGTCGCCTGGATCCGGTCGAACGTCGCGTTCAGGTCCCGGGTGGCGAGCAAGATGGTCGCGTAGCTGCCCTTCGCCATCAGTTCGGTGATCGTGAGGCGTTCCTCGTCGGTGAGCTCCGGATCGGTGACGGGCGACTGGAGCACGATCGACGTCCGCGGCTGTCCTGGCGCGCCGACGAGGACCCGGTCCGGGTCTTCCTCACGTACTTCGAAGCCCAGAATGTCGCGATAGAAGGAAAGTGAAGCCTCGAGATCGTCGGCGGGGAGGAAGGACGCGTGAATCGAGAGGGTCATGCGACTCAAGGTAGGTCGGCGCGCGGGGGAGCCGCTTCTTTATTCCTGATCGGCCGCATGACCTGTTTGACGACGCAGCCGGGCATGCCGCGGCCTTCTTCCGCCGCCTGCTTGCGGTAGGCGCTCGGCGAGATGCCGACCAGTTCGGAGAACCGCGTGCTGAAGGTGCCGAGTGACGAGAAGCCGACGTCGAAGCAGACCTCGGTGACCGACATGTCCCCGCGTCGCAGCAGCATCATGGCCCGCTCGATTCGGCGGGTCATCAGGTAGCTGTAGGGCGACTCGCCGTACGCCGCCCGGAACTCGCGGCTCAAGTGCCCGGCGGAAACGTGGACGCCACGCGCCAGCGCCTCGACGTCGAGCGGCTGCGCGTAGTCACGGTCGATCCGGTCGCGGACGCGTCGCAGCATGGCGAGGTCACGCAGGCGCGGGTCGGGTTTACCGGTCACCCGGAAAGCGTAACCCACGCCGATACGCCGAAAGGCCCCTTCACCGGCGGCGAAGGGGCCTTTGGCGACTCCCGTGCTAAAGCGTGATCTTGTCGACGTTGGGGCCGCCGTTCGCCGTGGTGGCGACCGCCTTGATCTTGTTCACCCCCGCCGCCAGGGTCACCCGGACGGTTTTCGTCGTCCAGGTCGGCCACGCCCCGGTGCCGCCGAAGGCGACACCCGACGCGCTGACCGAGCCGTTGACGGAGAAGTCCAGCGGTCGGCTCGTCGTCGTCCCGTTGGCGTACCGGACGACGACGTCGTAGGTGCCCGCCGACGGCGCGGTGACGGTCCACTCGACCGAGCTGCCCGCCACGTTGTCGTAGTTGACGAACCCGGTGCCGGTGTAGCCGGCGTGGTTGGACTCCACCGCGCCCTGGACGATTGTGGCGTCCTCGGCCTGGTAGTCGACCGGGTTGCCCGGACCGGGGCCGGAGCCGTCGGCCGGAACGGTCTGCGTCCCGGTGTTCCAGCCGGAGACCCGCACCGAAGGCTTGGAGCCCTTGAGGTCCGCCGTGCGGTACTTCGCGGTCAGCGTGGTCGTTTCACCCGGCCACAGGCTCACCGCGTTGTCGTTCCACTCGACCGGGAGGACCGGCTTGCCCGCGGAATCCACCACGTGCGTGTCGACGTAGAACGCCGGTATCTTGCCGCCCGAGGTGTTCTTCAGCGTCACGGTCGTGGTGGTGGTGCCGTCGGCACCGGCGACCGAGTTCGCCGTCGCGCCGACGGCCGCCTGGCCGAGGTTGTTCAGCCCGGACAGGTCCGCGAAGGCCGACTGAGGGGTGTAGTACCAGTCGCTGCCGCCCCAGTTGAGCGTGTCCGCCTTGGTGGAGAGCCAGTACACGTTCCGGCTGACCTCCTTGCCGGACGAGTCGGTGAGCACCAGCTTCGCCAGATAGGTCGTCGACAGCCCGCTCACCGCCGGAACGGTGACCGCGGTGGCCTTGGCGCCCAGCGCGCCGACCGACAGCCCGGTCTTGGTGTTGCTGTACTTCTCCGTGCCGTCGAGGTTGTACAGCTTCGTGGTCGCCGTCAGCCCGTTCACCGCGTTCGACGTCTGGTTGATCACCACGACCGAACGGTTGTCGTGCGAGTACTGGATGTGCAGCGGCTCGTTGGCCTTCTTCGCACCGTAGTAGGCGCCGTTCTGGTCCATGTAGGCGTCGAACAGCTGCCAGTGCAAGGAGGTCCACGGGCTGTTGAGCATCCAGTAGATCAACCCGGTCGACGGGTTGGTCGAGTCGGTGTAGTTGCGCGAGTGCGATTCGAACTCCGCGCGGACGTTCTCGTACTGCGCGAGTTGCGCTTTCCGCACGAAGTCGTTCAGGTTCGCCGCCGCGCCATACCGTTTGGTGAGCGCGTCACCGAACAGCTTCAGGTTCGCGAACGTCGACGACGAGGAACGGTGATACTGCGGTGCGGACGGGTCCTTCCACATCGTTTCCAGTTCGCTCGGCGACATCATCCGCTTCAGTGTGTCCATCGTCGGGATGTCGACGCCGGCGCTGGTCTCCGAGTTGAAGCTCCAGGCGCCGCCACGCTCCTTTTGCGACTTGTCGTACCAGTAGACCGGCGGGACATAGTCGTACGGGCCGTTCATCTTCATCCCGGACGCGCCCGTGATCGGGGACGGCCGCTTCGACGCCGACGGGATCACCGGGGGCGTGAAGTCCGCGGCCTTCATCGCGTCGAGATAACCCTGCTCGATCCGCCTGTCCGGCGCGAAGTCGCTGCCGATGTGGAAGGAGATGACGCTCGGGTGGTCACGCAGTCGCTCGGCCTCGGAGAACATCGAAGCCTTGGCGATCGGGTAGTCCGATTCGACCCAGGGCTCGCCCTTCTCCTCGCCGTTGACCTGGCCTTCCCACTTGTCGCAGCATTCCCAGCCGGGCATCGTCAGCACGCCGAGGTCGTCGGCGAGGTCGAAGAACTCGTCCGGTTCGATGTGCCCTTCCAGCCGGACCGTGTTGAGTCCGAGGTTCAGCACGTACTTGAGCTTGTCGGCCGCCGCGGTCGCGTTCCAGCGCAGGAACAGATCCGGCGTGTAGCCGCCGCCCCTGATCAGCAACGGTTTGCCGTTGACGCTGTACTGCCGTGCGCCGCTGGAGTTCAACGGCGCCTTGACGTCGCGGACACCGAACTTCGACTTCGAGGTGTCCGACGGCGCGCCGCCGACGCTCGCCGTCAGGTCGAGTTCGTACCGGTGCTGTGAGCCCATCCCGGCCGGCCACCAGAGGTCGGGGTTGTCGAGACCGATCACCGGGAAGGTGACGGTCTTGCGCTCCTTGGCCGCCAGCGAGACGGTCTGGCTGACCGGCTTGCCCGCGACCGTGCCGGCCACGGTGGTCTGCACCGCGTTCGCCGTGTCGTTGCGGACGTCGGCCTTCACCGTGAGGTCGGCGTGGTCGAGTGACGAGTTCAGTTTCTGGACCACGTGCGCGCTGCGCAACGCGACCGGGCCGCCGCGACGGACGAGGACGTCACGGACGATGCCCATGTTCTGGTCCGGCGGGGTCTGCGCCCAGTCGATCCAGCCCATGGAGAGGTCGTTGTTGGGATCGTTGGGGTAGACCTTGAAGGCGACGCTGTTGACGCCCGCGCGCACGTGCGCGGTGATGTCGAGGTCGTGCCGCGTGTAGGCGCCGTTGACCTGGTCCTTCGTCGCGATCCTCGTGCCGTTGACCCAGACGTCGGCCTTCGAGAGCACACCGCTGAAGTCGAGATAGGTGCGCGACGAGGTGTCCTCGACGTTGAGGTCGGTCCGGTACCACCACGGCACGGAGAACTGTGCCGCCGGGACGTTCTTCATGTTCGTCGAGTAGAACGGGTCGGCGTATTTGCCGTTCTGCAGCAAACCGGCGTAGACCGTCGACCGCGACGACACCGGGTACCAGCCGGAGGCGGGGAAGCCCGGCTTCGACACCGCCGAATCGTCGCTGACCTGTGCCGAGGACTGGATCACGTAACCGGGGATGGGGGTGGCGTTGCCCGCGGCGGCGCCGACGGTCAGCGGCACGGCCACTTCCGCGCCGGTGGCGGCGGGAGCGGTGGTCACCCCGCAGACCGCGGCGGCCAGCGCGGTGACGGTCATGGCCAGTAACGGGATCCGGGTTCTGTTCTGCCGAAAACTCACGAGCGCGCCTCCTCGGGCACACGGCGGCGGACCTGGGGTGGATATCGTTAAGAAAGTTCCCTAACAATTGGGTGCGATAGTAGCCGCCTCGTCACGTGGGGAACAGACCCTCGTGAGGGGTTTGTGGGACGCGCGCCGTTAGTGTCCTGATCGTGGAGCCCTCGTACAAGGAAGACTGGGAAATCCCAGGTGGCGCCTGCGACGAGAACGAGCCGCCGTGGCGCACGGCCGAGCGTGAGATCGCCGAAGAACTCGGCATCACCCGTTTGCCTGGCAGACTGATCGTCATCGACTACATGTCCTCCGGCGGCCGGCTGCCCGAAGGACTCGCGTTCATCTTCGACGGCGGTGTCATCGCGGACGCCGAGGTCGCCGAGTTCGACTTCGTGGACCTGGAGATCGTCTCCGCGGCCTTGATACCCGTGGCGGAGGCGACGCGGAAGCTGAGCCAGGTGCTCGCGCGTCGAGTCGCGGTGGCACTCGGCGCCGTCCGGTCCGGCGGCCTGGTGCCCTGCGAAGACGGCCGCCCGGTCAGCTGACGGGCGCCACGTAGATCCACTTCCCGTCCACGCGGACGAAGTGACTGTTCTCCTGCATGCTGCCGGCTCGGCGGTCCTGCCGGTAATGGGCTCGGAACTCTACGGTGCCCTCGTTCTCCAGCAGGCCTCCGCCGGTCTTGCCGAGGATCTCCAGGAACGTCCAGCGCTGTCCCGGGTCAAGTTCAAGGTCCGACGGCCGCGTGTCCGGGTGCCAGGTACTGGTGAGGTACGCGGTGTCGCCGACGGCGAACGCGCTGAACCGCGACCGCATCAGGAGTTCGGCGGTCGGAGCTGTCGCGGTTCCCCGGTGGAAGCGGCCGCAGCAAGCGCCGTAGGGCTCGCCGAGGCCGCACGGGCAACGGGATTCGTCGGTGATCGCGGGCACGACGGCGATTGTGTCATCGCGCCGCCGCGACGGTTTCGAGGTCCCGTGCCTCCTTGAGCCAGCCGGTGAACAGATCGGCGTCGATGTCGGCGAGCGAGCGCAGTTTGACGTGCGCCATCTCGCGAGCGCTCGCCTCCAGCCTGCCTGACTCGTCGTTGACGAGCTGTCCCTTCCAAAGGGCGAAGGTGACGTACGACGAATACGCCTTCAGTAGGCAGACGAGGTTCTTTCCCGTGGCTTCGCCCGCGCTCCAGGTGGGGGAACCGTAGTACATCGCCTCGATGGAGCCCGGTAGGGCGGCGTTGACGATCGGTCGCAGCGCGGTCGCGACCTCGCGCAGAGTTTCGGGCAGGGCGGCGATGTAGTCGTCGACGTTCGCGAACTTGGCCATGACTGGATCCCTTCGGTCGGTGTGCTGCGCTCAGCTAACCGCCCGAAGGTTGAAGTTGTCAAGACAAAAAAATTATTCGGTGAGCGGGCTAGTGCCCATGGCGTCGCATCCATAGCGAGCTACAGCAGAACTCGCACGGCTCGAGCTCGCCGGGTGCGACCGAACCCCAGGCGAGGCGGACGATGTCGTGGACGTTCTTGCCCTGACGATGCGCCCGGCCCTGGCCTTTGCGCAGCCAAGTGCAGTCCGGATCGTTGTGATAGGCGTTCCCCTCCCCGGTCCGGTAGCCGTGGGGCAGGACGTTCGGCGGTGGCTTCCGGCACAGCGAACACCACGAGATCGGCATGTCGTGAACGCATTCGGCTTCTTTGGCCTGCGCCTCGGGCTGTGCCGGGATTTCGGCGCCGGTACCGGTGTCGTCGAGCACGCCCCACCAGAGGAAGTCGCGGGCGCGGGTAGCTGCGACCAAATGCTGCCTGCCGCGTAGCTCACGGCGTTCCTCTTCGGCCTGCGTCCCGGTCACGCTTTCGCGGACGTTCTCCAGCACCAGCACCGCCTGGAAGTCGAGCCCCTTGGCGCGGTGCACGGTCCCGATCTTGAGCTTGCCGTCGGCTTCGCCGGTGTAGTTCTCCAGCGCCAGCGTGGCTATCCCCGCCGCGCGCAGAATTTCGGCGCACCTGCTCAGGTCCTTGTGATGGAAGACGATCAGCGCCGCGTGATCCCGGTCGACCGGCAGGGTTCGAACGGCGTCGGCCAGGGCGTCAGGAAGATCGCGTGAGGTGCCACGCCAGGTCACGGTGGAGCCGCCCTCGCTGGCCGATTCGGCCGCGCGCAAGGTGACTCCGTCCGCGCCGTCGAGGTCGTCCACCCGGTTCGTGGCGTCGAACCGCTGCGCGAAACCCAGCACCTCGGCGCGGTTGCGGTAGTTGACCTTCAGGATCTCGCCGCGGCCCTGGATCGGGATACCGGCGTCGGACAGCCGCCAGCCTCCGGGATACACCTGTTGCTGCCCGTCGCCGACCAGCAGGAGTTTGTTCGGTCCGTCGCCGGCCAGTTCCCGCAACAGCTTCAAGCCGCCCAGCGTGATGTCCTGGACCTCGTCGACGACAACCGCCGCGTACGGCGTTTCGAGCGGGCGTCGCACGAGTTCGGCGTGGCCCAGTTCGATCAGGTCGTTGTAGTCGTGCAGGCCCTTGTCCGCGAGTCCGCGCTGATAGTGCTCGTAGAGGCCCCAGACGTGTTCTCTCTGGCTCGCGTTGAGCGGCAGGATCCGGCCTCGGCGCGCGGCCGCTACGTAGCCGTCGAGCGTTGTGATCCCGCGACCTTTGATCACCCGGTCCAGTTCCGTGCGCCAGTAATCGACGTTCGGTTCGATGAGCTGCAGCCGCTCGCGGTAAGCCATCCACGCGAAGCTGAACACCGTGCCGATCTTGCGCCGGTCGACGTTCACCGGTACACCCCGCTCGGCGAGGAATCGGCGGACCCAGCCGTGCAGGTTCGTGAACTCGGCTCGGCCCTCCAGTTCCGGTGCAAGCCGGTCGAAGGCCGTCTTGACCACCGACGGCAGCGAGTGGACGTAGGTGGTGAACAGCAATGGGCCGGTGCTGAGCCGGGCGAGATGCCTGAGCCGGTGCAGCGCGACGACCGTTTTGCCGGTCCCCGCCGGGCCGCTGATCCGCGCGGGGCCCGAGTAGTCGCGTTTGACGATGGCGTTCTGCCGCGGATGCAGGAAAGTGAGCCAGGAATCGAACGACCGTCGCTGTGCCGCACCGAGCTGGTCTTCGATCAGTTCGGACGGGTCCAGCAGCCCATCCGCTTCCGGAGCGCGATCCAGCTGCTGGACGGCCAAAGGACGGTAACCGCGGAGGCGTCGTTCCGCCTGCTCCGCGATGCGGGCGACCAGCCGCTGGTCGAGGTGGAGCGCGTCGCGCCGGAAGACGCGGTCGAGGCTGGATTCGGTCAGTGACCAGTAGATGCCGTCCTGGTGGGCCTTGCCCATACCCGAGCCGATCACCGCGAGGTGGATCGCGCTCTCGGCCAAGGAACGGCCAAGCGGTCCGGGGATCCCGGCGAAGCGCTCCTTCGCGTGGCGCAGAACTTGGCGCACGGCTTCGTCGTCCGGGTCCTTGTCGGTGATCAGGAGAGCGAGGACGCCGGTACGTCCGATCAGGAACGCGTCAGCGCTCCGGCCGTCGTTCGACGGCAAAGCCAGATTGACCAGCAGCCGCCAGCCCGCGCCGGTCCGGCTGAGCAGAGCGGTGAGGACATTGCGTTGCAGCGAATCCAAACCGGTGAAGGTTCTCTCCAGAAGCTGCCTGGCTTGGGCTTCGAGTCGCCTTCTCGAGTATTCGCTCCTGCTCACGTACGGTCCGTTCCTTTGGTGATGGTCAAGGTGCGGGGAATTCGACGGCGATCTCGACGGCCGTCTCCAGCGTCGCTTCGCTCGGCCGCCCGGCGACGCGAGCCGACTCGGCGATCACGACCAGTTTCCGGTCGAGGCGCGAGTCGTAGTCTTCGCCGGTGAAGCGCTCTCCGTGCTGTCCCTCGCCGAGGAGGGCGACATTGCCGGTGCCGTCCTTGTCGACGAGCCGTTTCAGATCGGCTGCTTCGTTCGCCTTGGGCATCTTCACCCACGCGACGGACACGGCGATCTTGTTGCCGGACCCGTCATCGACGGTGACGACCAGGCGGTCGAGATCGACGCAGGGGTGGCGCAGGAAGAAACGCTGGACTTCGCCGAAGGAATGCGGGCCGCATTTCAGCTCGCGTTTCGCGATCTTCTTGAGCTGACGCCAGCCGAGGCGCTGCCATGCTTCGGAATGGCGACCCTTCTGCGCGGATTTCTTGCTGGCGGTTTTGCCTTTGACGGCTTGGCTCGCGGCGGAATCGAGGGAGGCGGCGGTGCCGCCGCTCAAGCCGCTCCCGGCGGCCACGGCGACTCCGACCGCCGCCGCGCCGACGCCGTACTTGTATTTGATCCAGCGGCCATCCGGGCCACGTGGCTGATTCACCATGAGGCGTTCCGTCCCCTCCCAAGTCCGGAACGGACGATCCTGCACCGGGCACCGACACGACGTGGAGATCTTCGTGTCGAATACGCCCGAATAGCCCAGCCGATCTCCGGGCTACCGCCGCTACCGAACAGTTCTTAAGCCTGTGGGCATGCCGAAGGGCCCGTCGCCGGTGTGGCTGGCGGGCTCTGCGGCTCATACAGGGGTCAAGCGGCGCGGTGGAGGGTGTTGCGCCGGGGTCTTCGTAGCGGATCCAGATACTGCGGCGGAATGAACTCCGGTATCCCGTCGCCCGCCATGCGGACCTGCCAGTCGCCGTGGTGGATCAGGCGGTGATGGAAACCGCAGAGCAGGGTGAGGTTGCGGAGGTCGGTGGGGCCACCGTCTGCCCAGTGATGAATATGGTGGGCGTGGCAGTTCTTGGGCCTGCGATGGCAGCCGGGGAACGCGCATCCGCCGTCCCGGATGTTCAGTGCGCGTCGTTGGCCTGGGGTGACGAACCGCCTTAGCCGTCCCACATCCAGGGGCTCGCCCGCGGCGTTCATCACGACCGGAAGCATGAGGCAGTCGCAGGCCGCGAGGCGGGCTTCGCGAGCGGTCATGGTCCCGACGAAGTCCAAGCACGCGGTGCCGAGACCCGACTTCAACTCTTCAAGGCCGATGGTGACGTGCACCAGGGTGCGATATCCGCTGGTGCCGGGCTGATCCGGGCACGCGATCGCGAGATCGAGTAGCTCGACCCACGCGTCACCTTGACGTTCGGCTTTGGTCCGCGGATCCGCTTGGCCGAATTCGTCGATCGGGCGAGGCCGGGCGTAGGCCTCGAGAGCGGCCGCCGTACGAGCCCCCGACTCGTCATCGAGCAGGCCATTGAGTTTCCAGAACCCGTCCTTGCGACGTTCCAGGGTGATTTCCCCGCGGGGTTCGGCCGGTTCGGGGTCCTTCGGTTCATTTCCGTCCGGGTCCAGCCATGCCAGCAGGTTCCCCTCGGCTTCGGCGAGCTGCCGCGGGCCGGCGTGCCGGGCGAGCTCGGCGAGGATCTTTTCCGCACTGTCGCGGTCTTCGGCGGATGTGTCGGCGGGAATCTTCTTCAGAATCCCCAAGATCTGCTCGATCCGTTCGTCCGCGACCAGACCCTCGGCGGCCACGGCGGCCGTCGCGGAGGCGACAGGGGGAACTTCCGTGCCGTCCAGGGCGCGGGTCGGGTTCAACGCGATCGCCCGGTTCACCACCGGACGCGCCTCGCCGAAGGAAAGCCCCGCCACGTCGGCGAACCACGTCACGGTACTGCCGTAGCCATACAAGTCTTTCGCGCCCCGGGAATCGATCTCGGCGAGATACCGCCCCAGCGCCGCGGAAGCCAGCCGTATCACCTGCAGGAAATGTTGCACGCCATGGGCAAGCTCCAGCTTGCCGGCGCGCCACAGCTCCTGCGGCAACTCGGGAAAAAAGGTCTCGGACACCTCTCGATAATACCAAATTGAGTCGAACATGTGTTCGTAATTTTAAGCGACAATGAACTCCTCGCATTGACCACTGAAGGGTGATATCGCCAGGTGAGGCGGCTACTGTGCGGCGCCGCAATTAGTCGACTAAGTGCGGTCCAGCGGCGGCGTCTGGGGCGACCAAGGCAAAGGAAGCGTAGCGACCGCCCTCGCCTAGCATCGGCACCATGACGACAGTGGAACTGACCCGTTTCAAGGTCCCGGCCGACCGCGCGGACGAACTGCTCCAGGCACGGACCGCGATGCTCGCCGACTTTCGGGCCGACAGGGAGGGCTTCCTCGACGCCCAGCTGATCCGGGTCGACGACGAAACCTGGCTCGACATCGTGTGGTGGCGTTCCTCCGAGGACTTCGCCGCGTCGCGGGAGAAGGGCGCGAACCTTCCGGGCATCAAGGCGTTCTTCGCGCCCATCACCGAATTGATCTCCGCCGAGGAAGGCACCACCGAGGACTACCGCCGCTAGGAACGCCCACATGCCGGGACGGGAAATATCGCCGTCCGCAAGCCGTTGACCTGGAAGAACGAACAAGGTCACGGAAGGGATCGGCGATGAGCACAAGCCTGGACACGTTCACGCGGGACTGGCAGGACTGGAAGACCCAGCGCGAGCGCGATCTCGCCGACCCGCTCGGCTGGCTCGCCCTGGTCTCTCTCGACTGGCTCGAGGACAAGCCGCGCGCGTACGAGGGGCTGCCCGGCTTGTGGTGGCAGGACGCCGACGCGGCCTACCTCGACCCGCAGGGCGCGGAGCTCTCCCACGTGGGCGAGCGGGTCACCGGCGTCCACCGCTTCGAGCTGGTCAACAGTGGCGCGACCACCCGCGTCGTCGCCGGGGACATCGAGATCGAGGTGGCGCGCCGCGGTGGGTACCTGATCCGCGCGCACGACCCGAAAGCCCCTGTGCTGAACGCTTTCCGCGGCGTCCCGGCGTACGAGCCCGACGAGGCGTGGGTGCTTTCCGGCACCTTCGAGGCTTTCGACGAGCCGCGGCCGACCACGGTCGGCGCGGTCGTCGAAGGCCTCAGTCACGTCTACGTCTCGCCGGGCATCGTGCGTTTCGAACACGACGGCGTGGAGCACACGCTCACCGCGTTCAACGGCAAGAAGGACGGCCTGCTCATCCTGTTCACCGACGCCACGAGCGGCGTCACCACCTACGCGGCGAACCGCTCGCTCGCGGTGGCGGCTCCCGCCGAGGACGGGTCCGTCGTCCTCGACTTCACACGCGCGACGAATCTGCCGTGCGCGTTCACCGACTTCGCCACCTGCCCGTTGCCGCCTGCCGGTAACCGGTTGCCGTTCGCGGTGGAAGCGGGGGAGAAGCTGCCCTACGAGCGACAGAGCTGAACCGTCGCCAGTGCCGTCATCGCCTCCTGTTCGCGCTGAGCCAGCTCGGACAGGACGGCGGACGCTCCGGCCAGGTGCCGGACATCGCCGGTTTCGCCCGCCCGCGTGAACGACTGTGCCACTTCTGTCCATAGTGGAGTGATCTCGCGGTATTTCTCGGCGGCGGTACGGAGACCGGCGTCGTCGACGAGGGCCGCGCTTTCTTCGAGGAAGTCGCGGTAGAATCGGCGGAAGAGCGCGCCGCCGGTCCCCGCCTGTTCCATCAGGGTGGCGGCCTGCGGGAGGTCGCGGGCCGGATCGCTGCTACGGTCCAGCCATTTCCGTACCTGGACGGCGGCTTTGCCGATCCCGCGGTATCCGAGGTTGGCGATGGGCGGGTTGAGGAACTCCGCCGCGTTGGCCCGCACGGCGGAGCGGACGGCGTCGGAAATCGGCGTGAGAGGCCCATTCGCGGTGATGGTGAACGAGAGGTTCTTCGCCGTCATGGGCCCCTTCTCGGCCCGGGCGCGTTCCAGGCTCTCCCGTGACGTCGTCACCTCCCCGCCCTGCTGCGCCGTGTCGACCAGGAACGCCTTTTCGTCGTCATAGCCGTACAAAGCGGCGACGTGCCCACCGAAGTGGACTTTCGAGGTGAAGTATTCGAGGTGGTAGGAGTCGAGCTGCAGGCCGACCGGGAGACCGGCGTCGATCCGCTCGGCGACGTTCCGCCACGCCGTGCGCGTCGACGTGGTCTCCTTGACCGTCAAGGAGAGCCCGAGCCGCTCGGTCAGTCTCCGCGTGATCTCGAGGGGTTTGCTGCGTCCGCCGAGGAACGGGAACGGCAGGTTCTTCCCGTCCCAGTAGATGAAGCCCAGGCCCTCTCCGAGCCCGAACAGCATCGGCTCGGTCAGCTCGATCCCGGCGTGCCGCAGGAGGACGTCGAGGGTGCTGGTCTCGCAGTGCTCGCCACCCGTGGTCTTGATGCCGTCGAGGATCACGGGCGCACCGGCCAGGCGATTTCGGTGCGATAGGCCTCGGGCGTGACCGACGGGCCGGGAGCCACGAGGTACAACTCCTCCGCGGGTCCGGCCGGGACGCGATCGCGTTCGGCGATCCAGCGGCCCAGTGACCGGTAAGCGGTTTCGACGTCGTCGTAGTCACCCTCGTGGATCGTCGCGACCAGCAAGCCACCGGGAAGCTCGCCGGAGCCGATCCCGTCCTCGTCTCGCACCGGCCCGTCCACCGGGACGAACACCTCGACGGTCAACTCATCGGGATCATCGGTGAGATACCGGGCCCCGGACGGCCCGGCCGGTGCGACGCCTTGCGCTCCGAGTGCGGCGAACAGGCGGGCGTACGCCGGCCCGATCAGCTCGGCCAAACCGCCCAGCGGGGTCCGGATCGTCAGGCGGGCGATCGGTTGCGGCGCGCGCGTGCGCTCGTAGACATGCAGCCACCGCGTCGGCTCGGCGAGTACGGAATCGAGTTCGCCGCTGATCGCCGCGAGTTCCGCGGCCCGCGCGGCCACCCGGTCATGGTGTCGTTTGATCGCGGCCTTCACGTCGTCCGAGGTGCCCGCGTGGAGGATCTCGGCGATCTCCGCGAGCGGTACCTCCAGTTCCCGCAGCCGCCGGATCAGGCTCGCGCGGGCGAACTGTTCGAGCGAGTACCGGCGGTACCCGGTATCGGGGTCGATCAGGGCGGGCACCAGCAGCCCGAGCCGGTCGTAGTTCCGCAGCGCGCGGACCGACAGCCGGGTGGCGTGCGCGAACACGCCGATCGGCATCAAGGTCGTCATGGGACAAGCCTGAACCCTCTCCCCGGGAGAGGGTCAAGCCGGTACCTCAGCCCAGTGACAGCCGATCGAGATCCGGGGCGGAAGCGTGGTCGTTGTGGAGTTTGATCGTGTTCGCCCCCGCCCGCAGCTCGACCGGCACCGAGGTCGTGTACTGGGTGTTGTTCCCCGAGCCGTCGACCTTCACCTCCACCGGAGCCCCGCCGTTGACCGTGACGAAGTACGAGCGCGGCCCGTTGACGGTGAAGTCGATGTAGAGGGTGTACCGCCTGGCCTCGGTCACCGTGACGTTCTCGAACAGCACGAACGAGTCCGGATCACCGCCGATGTTGCGGACCTTCTGACCGCCGGAGCACACCCCGCAGCCCGTGACACCCGCGGCGCCGACGTCGTTCGCCGAGTCTTCGGCCTCACGCATGAAGATCCGGTCGGCGGGCCGGGGGCTCACCCGCACCGGCTTGCTCACCGATTTCGCCCGCCCGAGCAGATCGAACGACGCGGTGACCGGGATGTCGGCCGAGGTGACGCCTTCGGGGGAGTCCAGGGTCCAGGAGGCTTCGAGCTCTTGCCCGACGCGCATCGACGCCGCCGTCGCCGGGGCTCCCCGCAGTGCCCAGCCCTCCGGCACGACCGGTGCGAGGGAGACCTTGCCGATGGTGTCGTCGGCGTCGAGCCGCAGCTTCGCGGTCACCTTCATGGACTGCCGTCCGGGGGAAAGCCATTGGAGGCCACCGGGTTCGACGGTCAGAGTCGTTTTCGGTGTGTAGGTCGAGGGTGGCAGGGGAGCGACCGCGATCCGGTCCAGGCCCGGGCCCGCGGCGGCATCGCTGAACACCTTGACGGTGTTGGCACCGGCGTTCAGCGTGACCGGGATAGCCGTCGAGGCCACGACTCCGGGCGGGCCGGCGTCGATCGTGGTCTCCACGGGCGCGGCGCCGTTGACGCTCACCGCCACCGACGTCGCGGGCCCACCCGTGGTGTCGAGCTGGAGCCGGTAGGTCCCGGCCTCCGCGACCGTCGCCCCGGGAAAGCCGACCGCGTTGCGAGCGCCGCGGCCGAGCCCGGTGACCTGGAACGATCCGGAGCAGGACGCGCACCGGTCGAGGCGGGCGCGGCCGTCGAGGTCGTTACGGAAGGACTCGGCCTCCAGCGGAACCGGTGTGCCGGCGAACGAACTCGGATAACCGTACGCCACCTTGACCTCATCGATCGCCAACTGCTTGTAGAACGGCTTCGCCTGCGGACCGGCCCAGGTGTCGAGCACTTCGAGTTTGACGAACCGGGTCCGCTGTTCGCCGAGATCGATGAACTGGACACCGCGAGCACTCGGCATCGCCCCGGTGCGGATCGGTTTACCCCAGTTCCTGCCGTCGTCGCTGACATAGACGCGGTAGTCCTTGATCCTGGACGAGTCCTCGGGCCTGCCGAACGATTCCCGTGCGTGCGTCGGCGACATTTCACGCTGATTCACCGCGAGGTAGGTCGCCGTCCGCCGCTTGCCGAGATCCAAGGTCAGCGAGACCGGCTGCTTGCCGTCGGCGTCCCAGTAGTTCTCGAAGTTCCCATCGACGAGATTCGACGCCGGATGTCCCGCAGGCGAAGACGAAGCGGTGGCCTTGATCGTGCGAGAGTCGTGGAAGTACCGCTGCCCGGCCGTTTCCACCTTGAACACCGTGTCGTAGGTGTCCCAGTCCTTGATATCCACAATGGTCAGATACCCGGCGGACTGGCTGAACCGCAGGGGTTTGCCCGAGCGCAGGTCGGATACCTTGGTGACCTGGTAGCCGTTGTCACGCAGCCGCAGCAGATCGGTTCGCGGCCGGGTGACCACGTGGACGTACTGCGTTCCGGCACCGGGCTCGACGGTGACGACACCGTGCGCGCCGTCGTTCCAGAACCCGGGCTGCATCCCGCCGTACATGTATCCGCCACCCTCTTTGCCCTGAAGCGAGGACTTGATCGGTGGCACCCAGCTCGCCATGAAGTTGTTGTACGCCTCCTGCTGTGGCGGGAACTTGCCGTTCACCATCGGGGTTTCGGCCATCAGCGACTTCATCGACGAACCGGCGTTGGTGATGTAGCGCCCGGTGGACAGCCGGAAGTCGACGGCCTGATCGGTGCCGTCGTACCACCAGCCGCCGTTGGTGGGCAGTTTGTAGTCGGCTTCGGTGAGCCGCGGCATCGGGGTGAACGCGGCCTGCGGGTAGTCGTAGGCCGGTGTGATGCCGGTCTTCTGCTCGTTGCTGACGGTGTCCATGATCGGCGTGTCCTCGTTGTTGTTGCTCAGCAACCAGGAGGGCCGTTTCTCGCGGATCTGTTCGTAGAGCTTGTTCTTTTCCCAGTACTCGTTGTCGTTGTCGATCCAGAACCCGGCGAGATCGGCGTAGCGGTCCATGACCTCGTGGAAGAGGTCGTAGCTGTACTCGCCGAATCCGGGCCGCGTGGTCAGGTCCACCTGCTTGCCCTTGTAGGCGGAGTACGCCGCGGAATCCAGCGACTCGACGCCGGTTTCCTTGTGCCACTGGGGGTCGTCGGTCATGTAAAGGATCGTCCGGACGCCCTTGGCGTTGCCGGCTTTGACCAGTTCGCCGAGCAGATCACGCTGCGTCGCGCAGCTTCCCGGGATCTTCGACGGCCACGGCCGCGCGTAACCCAGCCTGCTGTGGAAGGTCGCGAGCACGATGTAGGAGGCGCCGAGTTTGCGTGCTTCGTCCACCCAGTAGTCGGCGCTCCAGCCGCCGTCGGTGACGGCGCGTTCCCAGGCTGCGCAGTCGGTGTGGCGCGGTGCGGTGAACATGCCCCAGTGCAGGAAAAGTCCCGCGGTCGCCTCGCGCAGCCACTTCTGGCGGGGGTGGTGCACCTCCGCACTCGCGGTTGTCGTGGTGAACAGGCCCGCCAGCAGGGCGAGGACGACGGCGAGCCAGGCGGTGCGGTGCGCTCGAACTCTCATGACCATCCGCTCTCATTCAGGGCGTGGTTGCCGAGAGATCCGATGATTGCGGCTGATATCTGCGTGGTCAAGCCCCGTTGAGCGGGACACTCCCTTAGTCATCGGAGGTATAAGCGCGACGAAGCCCCCTCGCGGTGGGCGAGAGGGCCTTGTCGGTCCTGCTTCAGATGTTGAAGCCCGGGTGGGTCGCGAAAGCGTTGTCGATCACGAGGTTGCCGCGCTGGCGGGCCCGCTCACGCAGCGCCGACGTCGTGCGTGCGCCCTGGGCGTAGAACCACCACAGGTACAGCGCGCCGTACATCCACGCGCCTTCGTAGCCCCACGTCGAGTCGGCCCCGCTCTTGCCGGCGCCGAACACCGAACCGGCCGGGAAATTCGCGTTGTGGGGCTTCCCGCCTTGGTGCCGGGACTCGTGGATCAGCGTCTCGGCACGGCCTGGCACGTCCTTGGAATACCAGAAACCCAGGTACACCTCGATCCGGTCGTCGACGAACACACCGCTGAAGGACCGGGCGATGGCGCTGCCGTCGCCGCACAGCGAACGCAGGTCGTCACAGTTGTCCCGGACGTAGCGGCGTGCCCAGTTCAGCATCGCCCCGGAATAGGCGTCGTTCTCGTAGTCCTGTGCCGAATAGGTCAGCAGGTAGCACGCGTTGAACGTCCTGGCGAGCGGCTTGTCGGTATTGCACGGCTCTTCCCAGCCGAAGCCGTCGTCCCAGTAGTCCTTGTTGCCCGAGAAGCCGTAGGTGTTCCAGAAATAGTCGATGTAGGTCTGATTGCAGATCGAGGCACCGTAGAAATTGTCCCCGGTCACGTTCTTGTCCGGCACGGTGTAGCTGCAAGTGGCCATCGGAGATCACCTGTCTGTAGAAGGAATTCGTTCGATTCAGGAGCGCGGGGGCTCCGGCGGTGGCACGTCGTCGGTCCGCGTGTCCTTCACGTGGCGGCCGCCGACGGCCTGCGGGACACCGCGGACGTCGACCCGCCGGATGTTCAGCAGCCGTTCGTCCTCGGTGCCGCTGAGTGCCTCGCGCACCTGGGCGGTGAGGTCGGTGTCGCCGGTCTCAGCGATGGCCTGGACGGCCGCGCGCCGCACCGTGAACACCTCGTGCCGCACCTGTCGCAGCAGGAGGTCCTTGGCCGCGCGGTCCCCGGCGGATGCCAGTCGACCCAACGCTTCCACGGCGGTGGTGCGGATGATCACCTCTTCGCCGACGGTACTGATCCCGTGCGCCGGGTCGTCGGACCGCTCCGGCGGGATCGGCTGGCGCAGCACGTTCTCGAGCACGGAAACGGCCGCCGTATGCCGCAAGTCGGTGAGCAGTTGGACCACGCCCCAGCGTTCGAGGTACTGGTCCTCGGACAGGGCGCCGTACTGCTCGCCGAGCGCCGGGACGACTTCATCCGCACGCTCGCGAAGCCGGTCGAGGCTCCGCTGGTAATTGCGTTCGGCGTCCTCGCCGGACGCGGCCATCGTTTCGGCGGCCTGGGTGACCAGCTCGCCGATTTCGCTGTCCGAGAAGCTTCCGAGACCCGAACTGCTCGGGCCAGCTTCGAGGTTGTCGCCACCCGGGCCCAAAGACGGGGTGTCGGGATTGCGTGGGGTCGGCATGAGGTTCTCCTTCGCAGCGGCATTGATGCTGACGGAAGGAAGGAACGCCACGCCGGACGGCAGATACCTGTTTTCCCGAAAAATCGCCCCATGGGGTGCGCCGGGATTTTCACCGCGGGAATCCGAAAAGGATTTTTATCACCGAAAACCGGATGGTCGGGAAAAAAGCCTTCACGGATTCCCGGTCGTGATCAATGACCGACGTCGATGACCACGCGGTTCGGAGCGGTCAGCGTGAACACGGTGACCGGGGTCCTTGACCGGACGCCGAGACCGATGGACAAGGTGCCTTCGTAGTCCCCGGTGACCGCGACGGCCATGACGTTCCGCAGATCGCGGGTCCGGAACTTCTGCGGCCCGGGGTAGGTGGGAGTCCCGGCCTCGTTGTGCGCGGCGGCCGGAGTCGCGGTGATCGCGATGAAATACTCACCGGTCAGCCAAACGATTTCGCCCGATCCGTCGGCGATCAGTTCGTCGACGAGGTCGTATCGGACCGCCGGGGCCGGGCCCGCGGTCAGGTCGAGCACGATCCGATCGAAGCCGGGGTTCTGGCCAGTGCGGATCCCCGTCATCGCGGGGATCTGTTGCGTCGCTGCGGAAACCGGTGCGACCGCGGCGAGTGCGCCGGTCAACATCAGTGCGGTGGCGGCGAGTGCGCGTCGTAGGTTGATGGTCATTGCGATGACCTCCTGCCGGAGAGTTGATGCCGGAAAGACGCACCACTCACAGGAGAGGTTGTACTCTTCGTCCTATTCGTTACTGATCGCCGAAGAGACGTTGAACGATTTCGAAGTCGGCCGGGAAATGGTTTCTCACTCGCTCCGCGAGCCACCGCATGTAGCGGAGATCGCTTTTCGCCGACGCGATGAGATGCGTGAATCGCTGAGCGACGGCGATCTCTTCACTGAAGGTGTCGTGCTGCGAGCCGAAAACACATTGCACGTCAACGGTGCCGCCGCCCCAGCACACCGCGCCGAGTAGATACTGCTCGACGACCAGGTTGAAGTCCTCGAGCGGGGCGAGCCGCCGCCACGCCGCTTGATTGCCTGCCGACTCGACCAGCCGGATGGCGAGATCCGCGTAGTGGCGAAGCAGCGGAACGGCCGTGCCGCCCACGATCCCGGTGCAGAGCGCGGCCTCTCCGGTGTAGTCGCGGAGTTCCTTCGGCAGGAACCCGCCGGTATCCCGGAGCGCAGTGATGGCGGCTTCCGTCCGGTAGTAGCCCGCGTCGGAAGCCGGTGCGTGCTCCGGATTCTGCGCGACGATCTCGCCGTCGAGGCCCGCCGCCGGGAAGCCGGGCCAGAGGAACACGTCGTTGTCGATGTGCAGGAACGGTTCGGTCTGCGCGCGGTAGGCGTGCAGCTTCCCGAGCGCCCACCAGGACGGATCCTGTTCCGTGAGTTCGTTCAGCGAGAGCGATACGTCGTCGAAAGGCAGACGCAGTCGCTTCACGAGCAGTTCGTAACCCCAGTCGTCGGTCACCAGCGCGGTCGTCGCGAACAGGCGTGACGCGAGGCGGAACGACAGGATCCAGGAGAGCGCGTGGAAGAAGTCGCTGGGCCAGTGCCTTCCGTGCCGGTGACGAGACGGTTTGCTCCAGAAGGACCAGACCGCGCGCCGGATCGGCTGCCCGGCCGTGTCGCCGGAGCGGACGACCCTGACCCGCGGCGGAACCCAGTCCGGCTCGCCGGTCGCGCCGTACTCGCCGGGCGCCGGCGTTTCGGGTGCCAGGAGATGGCCGCCGATGGCGACCGCGAGGCAGGAGCCATATCCGTAGTACGGCATCGCCGTGATGTTCGGGTCGCGGAGCGGGAACGTTACGCCGGACCGGAGCTACGGAATCCGCTCAGGTAGAGCACGACGACCGCGGTCGTCGTGCCGAGTGCCGTCACCACAAGGGATCCGGTGAGCAGATAGAGGCCTCCGACGCCGGCCAAGGAGGTCTTGATCAATTTCACGATTCCGTCGTGCTGTCCGCCGGACACTTCTTTGGCCATTGTCGAACCCCTCGTGAGTGGTGTACTAGTACACCGTAGGAGGAAGTGGCCGGTGAGCGGGTTCGCCGGTTCTGATCTTTCGCGGTCAGGAGGAGTTTCTTGTCGTCGAGGGCGGGTTCTCCGGTTGCCGGCTGTTGTCGTCTCGCGCCGCGAATTGTCGATCATCACCGCGAATCGGATCGAGGTGGAGGGCATCGTGACAATTCAGCTGGAGAGGGAGCGCCTTGACGGTGTGTATTCCATCGCCGCGGTCGAGGCCGCGCTGCGCTGGCTCGCGGTCCGCAAGGACGGCGAGCCGCTCAGGTTCCTGCGCTACGCGCTCGAAGACCCGGCGAGCGAATCGGCCGCGGTGCTCGCTTGCCTGGTCCGGCCGACGGCGTCGATGACCACGGCGACTCCCGAGGTGCGGGCGCTCGCGGTCTGGGGGGTGATCCTCGACGAGATCGGGAAGATCGGCTCGACGACCGAATCCCGGCGCCGGAATGCCTTGAACGCCGCGTTCCGGCTGGGCAGGGTGAAGTGGAGATCGACTCTCGACGAACGCTTCTGGCAGCTGAAGAGCCTGCCTCGCGTATTCGGCGACCCGCCGCCGAGTACGACCACGCCGATGCACAAGGCTTGGCGGCGGGCGGTCAGAGACAAACTTTCCCCTTGTCTGGCAAGGAACCTGCGGCTGCTGGCACACGATGGCGAGGCGTGGCGGCGTTACGTGGAGATCGCCAGGGCCTCGGCCGAAGCCGAAGAGCCGACTCGGCTGCCCTGTCGTCGTGCGCCGTCGTCCGGGGCTCAGCCGGTGTACCTGGAACGCCTGCTGGTGGCCGTGGAAATGCGGCGTAGAACGGTTTATCGCCGCCTGACGGTACGCGATGTCGTCGCCTGTGAGGACGGCGTCGACCGGTACAGGGCGCACGCCTTGACCGGCTGGACGGGGGAGCTGGCGCCGATCCCCGTCAAAGCGATCTTCGGGTGCCGTGTCGGGACTTCGCCCGGAGCGCAACCGGGGGACCCGCTCGTCGTGAACCTGCTGTTCCCGAAACCACTGGGCGAGGGAGAACGTCACGAGTTCATTTCCCTTGCCTGCGACGACGATCTCGAAGAGGTGCGGCAGTGGATCAACGTCGACGTCGACCATCACGGGATCGCGCCGGGCGTGGTCGACGGCGAGGGCAGGGTGACCGGGGGTTTGAGCATCAGCGTCACGTTCGACGACTGTGTCCCCGAGGCTTGCTGGTGGTATGCGGAGCAGACCGAGTATGAGCGCTTGGTGCGGCCGCCTGCCGGTGACCGGCATCTGCTGGAGATCCGGAGTGGCATCGTGGAGCACACCTTCCTGGCGCCCTGTCAGCCGAGGGAGGGGTACGGCATCGCCTTCCGGTGGCCGCGATCTTGACGAAGCGAAGCCACATCCGAGTTTTCGATGTGGCTTCGCTTCGGTGGTTTCGCCGGCTAGTTGCCGGTGTTGCCGCCGCCCTTGCCGTCGTCGCCGTGAACCATCAAAACCTCCCTGGTGTCGTGTTCGGTCGCGCCGAAACTACACAGGGTAAGAATTACTCTTGGTGACGGGGTCTGTCTGTCCGTAGTTCTCGGCCGCTAGCGGAGCGTCCAGAACACCGCGTGCGTCTTTCCGGTGGAGGTGTCGGCGGTGCCGACGACCCGGCCACTGTCGGTGATCCGATAGGCCTGGCCGCGGCTGCCGCCGGGCAGCTGGCCGAGTTTCATGCGTTGCCCGTCCCGATACCAGACGGTCGCGTGCCGCTGGAAACTGCCCGCCGCGGTGCCATAAGCGTCGACCGCTTCGACTTCGGCGCCGAGGTTGTCGTCGGCGAGGACGGTCAGCTCGCCGTCGGGATTCCAGAGCGCCGCCGATCGGCGAGGAGCGTTGAGGTAGCCGGTTCCGACGACGTAGCCGGTGGAGCCGATGTGGTAGAGCCAGACCGAATGAGGGCTGGGCCAATCCAGGCGATGGATCGTGCCGTCCCGGTCCCAGGTGGCCGGGATCGGTGGCCCGCTCTTGGTCTCGACCATCGAGCCGGTGGCCACCCCGGCTTTGTTGATTCTGCCTGCGCCGCTGCTCCAGCTCTGTGGCGCCAGCTCGGTGATCGGCCCGCCGTTCACCCACCGCACGGCGTGGTTCGCCCCGGCGCGCATGGCACTGCCCGCGATGATCTCGCCGTCACCGGAGATTCCCTCGGCCATGCTCCAGGTCTCCCCGGGCAGCACGCCCAGGTCGGTGGCCTGACCGTCCGGGTCCCAGCGGAAGCCGTGGAACTGGTTGGCCGGTGTCAGCCAGTTTCCGATGGTCACACCGGTGTCGCTGATCGCCGACGCGGTGGCGTTGTGATAGCCGGGCGGGACCTGCAGCGTGGTGGCCAGTCCGTCGGCGTCCCAGCGGGCAGGCACGGCGTCGGTCGCTGTCAGCACGTAACCCACGGAAACCCCGTGATTGTTGATGTCACGAACCTGGCCCTCGGTACCGCCTGGCGTGGGCAGTGCCATGATCTGGCCGTCGGCGTCCCAGCGGACCGGGCGTTTGCGCTGCGGAGTGGGGCCAGACATCGACAACCCCACCATCACCCCCGCCTCGTTGACCGCGAGGACCGTACTGCTGTCGTCGCCGGGCAACGTGCCGAGATCGACCGGCCCGACCGGCGTGGCCTGCGCGGTCCCGGTCAGCGCGCCGGTGACAACGACGAACGCCGCCGCCAGCGACCAAGCCTGTCTTCGGCCGCTGCCCACACGATTCCTCATCATGATGCCTCCCCAATCATGCTCGGGCGGAGTTCCGCCCTCCTCGTCGAACAGTAATGGAACCGCTTCGCTAATTGCTCCCGCGATGATGGCGGTCCACACGAATAGCCGACTGATTCCAGCTGTGCCATTAGTCCTTGTGGCTTAAATGGAAATGCCGAAATCGGCAAGCGGCCTAGTCATGGGTGGTTGGCCATTTTCTTCCTTGGTTTTCAAGGAAGTCGGGCCGGTCGCAGAACCGGTCCGCTGGAACAGGGTGGCAAATACAAGAAAAGACCAGGCGGTGGAGAGTTCGAGGCAATCGAAGACCCGCTGTCAGTGCTGGATCGACCACGGCCTTTCGGTGCCGAAGCAAACGGCGCTGTCTGCTGGCTAGAGGCGGCCCCGTTCGGAAACGCTGTCAATTCACCAGTCGCGTTCGCGCCACCCAGCCAGGTGTAGCTCGGCGAGCTGCACCTGGCTACGCTCGTTCTCATGAAGGTGATCACCCAGCGCGAGTTTCGTAACAACTCTGCTGCCGTCATGGACGCCGTCGAGGTCGGCGAGATCTACCACGTCACTCGCAACGGTGTCGAAGTGGCTGAGCTGCGGTCGATACCACGTAGGCGGCGTCTGAGCGCCGAGGAGCTGGTCGAGAGGCATCGAGGATTGCCGAGGGGCGAGGCGTCCCAGATGCGGTAACAAGTGACGAGTTGATTCTGACGATGTGTGGGAGAAGAGGCGTCGCTGAGAGTCACGAGACCGGTGTGCTCGACACATGCACCTACATCGACCTCGGTCTGCTTGACCCTGCGACGCTCCCGGAACTCGCCGCTGTCACACCATGGCTGAGCTCCATCAACGGGTGGCGATGGCGAAGGATCCTGCGGTCCGCGAGGCGCGCACCGAGAAGCTCGGTGGTGCGATCGTCGACTTCGCGCCGCTTTCATTCGACGGTGATGTCGCTGCCCGGTATGGGACGCGACGCCAAGTCCGGACCACCACGAGCGGCGCTGACCAGCTATGCGGCTTTGACGGAACCCGCTGTCAGCCTCTTGGTGAAGCCCCGTCCGTTCCAGGGCAAACGAACGGGGCTGCCTACTGGGTAGAGGCAGCCCCGTCCTGAAACGCTGTCAGCTCACCAGCCGCGTTCGCGCCACTCCGCCAGATGCGGCCGCTGCTCGCCCAGCGTCGAGTCGTCCCCATGCCCGGGGTAGAACCACGTCTCGTCCGGCAGCTCGTCGAAGATCCGCGACTCCACATCGTCCACCAAGGACTTGAAGTCCTCCGGCGAGTTCGTCTTCCCGACACCGCCCGGGAACAGCGAGTCGCCGGTGAACAGGTGCGGGTGCCCGGCCGGGTCGCGGTACAGGAGCGCGATCGAGCCGGGGGTGTGGCCGCGCAGGTGGATCACTTCGAGGGTGATCTGCCCGACCTTGACCGTGTCGCCGTGCTCCACCAGGAAGTCCGGCGGGATCGGCAGCGGTTCGGCGTCCAGCGGGTGGGCGGCGGTGTTCGAGCCGTTCGCGCCGGCGACGGCGCCGAGGGCCTGCCAGTGGTCCTGGTGCTGGTGGGTGGTCACGACGGTCTTCAGCGCGGGCCGGTCGGGCCCGTGGCCGATGAGGTCGGAGATCCGTTCCGGGTCGTTCGCGGCGTCGATCAGCAGCGCCTCGTTCTCGGCGCGGCAGACCAGCAGATACGCGTTGTTGTCCATCGGACCGACCGACAGCTTCGTGATGGTGAGCGCGTCCAGGGTGCGACGGGCGGCGTCACCGCCGGGCTCGACGTGCCCGGTGTAGGTCTCGACGATGTTCACAGCGCACACGGTAGTCGTTCGCCTGCAATCGGTTCCACCCGCACAGGCGACGCACAGGTGTGGGCCGTAGGCTCGCGTCGCCCCGCCAGCCGAACCATCAGGACACCCGTGCCCGACCCTTCGCCGCCGACCGGAACGCGTACTCCGCGCCGGATCAGTTGGGACCTGCTTCGCGTGGTCGCCGTCTTCGCGGTCATGCTCGGGCATGTGACCCACCAGGGTGCGCTCCTGCATCCCGAACTGGTGGGGTACCCCTTTCGGGTTACCGCGCAGTTCGGCGCGGCCATCCTTCTGGTGATCTCCGCCTTCTTCGTGTGCGCGAGCCTTCGAAAGGGTGAACCTCGGCGGTGGCTGTGGAACCGGGTCGCGCGGCTGGTGCCCGCCTACCTGGTCGTCGTGACCGTCACCTACGTCGTCGCCCGGTACGCGACGATCCGGTTCAGCGGCCTGCCGTTCCCGCCCGGCCTGTCCGGATTCCTGTTCGGCGTCCCGGAGGGCCCGCCGGCCGATCCGTCGCCGTGGTACATCCCCACCGGCTCCGATCTGCTCGCCAACCTGGGCATGGTCCAGGAATGGGGCTGGCGCTACGAGCTCTTCTACTACCTCGACGGCGCCTACTGGACGCTGCCGGTCCAGCTCATCGCGTTCACCGCCGCCGCTGTGCTGTGGCCGCGCCGGTGGCGCACTCACCGGCTCACCGTCGGGCTGCTCTGGGCGCTGATCCTGGTCCCGCTGTTCCTCCGGTTCGTCGTGTTCGACCCGGCTTCCACGCCGAAGCTCGTCGAAACCTTCTTTTACGGCCTGGGCCTGCACCGCGTGCACGTCTTCGCCATCGGGATCGCGATCTGGCTGTGGGCGAAACGGCGGCTGGCGTTCTGGCACCTCGCGCTCTTCCTGCTCGCCGCCTGCGCCGCGCAGGACCTGCAGGTCTTCCCGTTCCACCAGGCCCTGCCCAACGATCCTGAGCGCTGGCCTTCGCTGATCGGCTTCGCGATCATGCTGGTGGCCATCTGCTTCGCGGCGCGGGGGCCGGACTGGCGGTTCCCCGGCCTCGCCCGGATCGCCCCGGCTGTCACCTGGCTCGCGGGCATCTCGTATGGTCTTTATCTGGTGCACCAGGAACTGGGTTACATCCTGGCCCGTGCCCTGCTGAACGTCGGCGTCCCCGGCTGGTTGCGTCTCCCCATCGTGCTGGCCGCCGCCGTACTGGCGGGCTGGGCGGTCACCGCGGGCGTGGAACGACCGGTCCACCGGTGGCTCACCGCTCGCCGAGATCGACGCGAAAAGCCCGGAAAACCGCAGGTCAAGGACTCGGAACCGGTTTCTGTCGGTGGTGCCTCGTAGCATGGAGGCGGCCGCCCGTGCAGTTATCGACCGGGCCGGCGACCGCAGCTGAGAATGAAACCTGAAGGGACCCTGGCGTGGCTGATCGCCTCGTTGTTCGCGGCGCCCGCGAGCACAACCTCCGCGGCGTGGATCTCGACCTGCCCCGCGACAGCCTGATCGTGTTCACCGGCCTGTCCGGGTCTGGAAAGTCGAGCCTCGCCTTCGACACCATCTTCGCCGAGGGGCAGCGACGCTACGTCGAGTCGCTGTCGGCTTACGCGCGCCAGTTCCTCGGCCAGATGGACAAGCCGGACGTCGACTTCATCGAGGGCCTGTCGCCCGCGGTGTCGATCGACCAGAAATCCACCTCGCGCAACCCGCGTTCGACCGTCGGCACCATCACCGAGGTGTACGACTACCTGCGCCTGCTCTACGCCCGCGCGGGCAAGGCGCACTGCCCGAAGTGCGGGGAGGCGATCAGCAAGCAGACCCCGCAGCAGATCGTCGACCAGGTGCTCGCCATGGAGGAGGGCACCCGCTTCCAGGTGCTCGCGCCGGTCGTGCGCGGGCGCAAGGGGGAGTACCTCGACCTCTTCGAGAACCTGCAGCAGCAGGGCTACGCGCGGGTCGTGGTCGACGGGACGGTCCACCCGCTCATCGACCCGCCGAAACTGAAGAAGCAGGAAAAGCACCAGATCGCCGTCATCATCGACAGGCTCTCGGTGAAGACGAGCTCACGGCAGCGGCTCACCGACTCGGTCGAGACGGCGCTCCGGCTCGCCGACGGCCTGATCGAGCTCGAATTCGTCGACCTGCCGGAGAACGACCCGCATCGCGTGCGCGGCTTCTCCGAGAACCTGGCCTGCCCCAACGGCCACCCGCTGGCGATCGAGGACCTCGAGCCGCGGTCGTTCTCCTTCAACGCGCCCTACGGCGCCTGCCCCGAATGCACCGGTATCGGCGTCCGCAAGGAGGTCGACCCGGAACTGGTGGTCCCGGATGACGAGTTGTCCCTCGGCGAGGGCGCCATCGCGCCGTGGGCCGGCGGTCAGAGCGCGGACTACTTCATCCGGCTGCTCGAGTCGCTTTCGGAGACCATCGGCTTCCGGATGGACACCCCGTGGCGCAAGCTGCCGGCGAAGGTGCAGAAGGCCGTCCTGCACGGCGTCGACGAGCAGGTCCACGTCCGCTACAAGAACCGCTACGGCCGCCAGCGTTCGTACTACGCGGCCTTCGAGGGCGTCATCCCGTTCCTCGAGCGGCGCCAGGAGCAGACGGAGTCCGAGTACATGCGCGAGCGGTACGAGGGCTACATGCGCGAGGTCCCGTGCCCGGCCTGTCAGGGCACCCGGCTCAAGTCGGAGATCCTCGCCGTCACCTTGGAGCACAAGACAAAGGGTGAGCGGTCGATCGCCGAGGTCTGCGCGCTCTCGATCGCGGAGGCGTCGCAGTTCCTCGACGAACTGGAACTCGGCAAGCGGGAGACGGTGATCGCCGGCGCGGTCCTCAAGGAGATCCAGGCGCGGCTGCGGTTCCTGCTCGACGTCGGGCTCAACTACCTCTCGCTCGACCGCGCTTCCGGAACGCTGTCCGGCGGCGAGGCCCAGCGCATCCGGCTCGCCACGCAGATCGGCTCCGGTCTGGTCGGCGTGCTGTACGTGCTGGACGAACCGTCGATCGGGCTGCACCAGCGGGACAACCACCGGCTGATCGAGACGCTGGTCCGGCTGCGTGATCTCGGCAACACGCTGATCGTCGTCGAGCACGACGAGGACACCATCCGCTCCAGCGACTGGGTGGTCGACATCGGCCCCGGCGCGGGCGAGCACGGCGGTCACATCGTCCACAGTGGACCGTACAAGAAGATCCTGCGGAACAAGGACTCGATCACCGGCGCGTACCTGTCGGGCCGCCGCAAGATCGAGGTCCCGGCGATCCGGCGCCCGATCGACAAGAAGCGGCAGCTGACCGTCGTCGGCGCGCGGGAGCACAACCTGCGCGGTCTCGACGTGTCGTTCCCGCTCGGTTGCCTGGTGTCGGTCACCGGTGTCTCGGGTTCCGGGAAGTCCACGCTGGTCAACGACATCCTCGCGACCGTGCTGGCGAACAAGCTCAACGGCGCGCGTCAGGTCCCGGGCAGGCACACCCGCGTCAACGGCCTCGCCGGCGTCGACAAGCTGGTCCGCGTCGACCAGTCGCCGATCGGCCGCACCCCGCGGTCCAACCCGGCGACCTACACCGGCGTCTGGGATCACGTGCGCAAGCTGTTCGCCGCGACCACCGAGGCGAAGGTGCGCGGTTACCAGCAGGGCCGGTTCTCCTTCAACGTCAAGGGCGGCCGGTGCGAGGCCTGCGCCGGTGACGGCACGATCAAGATCGAGATGAACTTCCTGCCGGACGTCTACGTCCCGTGTGAGGTGTGCAAGGGCGACCGGTACAACCGGGAGACCCTGGAAGTCCACTACAAGGGCAAGACCGTCTCCGACGTGCTGAACATGCCGATCGAGGAGGCGGCCGAGTTCTTCGAGCCGATCAAGGCGATCCACCGGCACCTGGCCACCCTCGTCGACGTCGGCCTCGGCTACGTCCGGCTCGGGCAGCCCGCGCCGACGCTGTCCGGTGGCGAGGCCCAGCGCGTGAAGCTCGCCAGTGAACTGCAGAAGCGGTCCACCGGCAAGACGGTCTACATCCTCGACGAGCCGACCACCGGTCTGCACTTCGAGGACATCAGCAAGCTGATCGGCGTGATCAACGGGCTGGTGGACAAGGGCAACACGGTGATCGTCATCGAGCACAACCTCGACGTCATCAAGACCTCGGACTGGATCATCGACATGGGCCCCGAGGGCGGTTCCGGCGGTGGCACCGTGATCGCCGAGGGCACCCCGGAGTACGTCGCTTCGGTTCCCGAGAGCTACACCGGCGAGTTCCTCAAGACCGTTCTCGGCTGAGTCACCAACGCTATGAAAGGTCCTTTCCTGGCAAAATTTGCCAGGAAAGGACCTTTCACAGCATTTGGAAGCGGGAACTAGCCCTTCCCCGTGGTCCGGTCCAGCACCGCCGAAGCGGCCCCGTAGTAGAAGGCCCGCAGCCGGTACGAAGAACCCTCCTCGCCCGGCATCGAAGCGAGCCCGGCCGACGTCGTCCCCGGATTCGACATCTCGACAGGGACGAAGTCGGCGGCCCCGGGTTTCTTGATCTCCACGAGGAAACCGTCCTCGTCGCTGGAGCGATCGGCCCAGCTGAACCGCACCATCTCCTCCGCGGCCGGCTCCGCCCGGAACGCCGCGGGAGCGGCCGACTGGCCACCCGTGCGCAGTGAGACCGGCGGCCCGGCCGAGCCGGAACCAGAGGGCCCGGAGACGGTGACAGCCTCGGACACGGCACCGTAGAACGGCCGGATCCGGTAGTAGAACCGCGTTTCCGGGATCAGGTCCGGGTGCCGGTAGGACGTCTGCCGCGGCGGCAAGAACCGCAGGATCGTGTAGTCCCCGTGCGGATCGGTGGTGTACTCGATGATCCGGCCCGCGGCGGCCGGATCGTCGTCCGGCCAGCTCAGCTCGACGTTCACCGGATCCGTCAGTGTCGCGCGGAAACCGGGTTCTTCGCCGCAGCCCGACACGAACGCCACCAGCAGCAGAACGGCCGCGAGTTTCCTTGGCACGCCTCGACCCTCCCGGGTATCAGGCGGCGGCGGAGTCCGGAGGCGTCAGCATACGAGCGCGCCCGGTGATCGACAAGACCCGGTTGAACCGCTCCGGCGCCCCGCCCGTGTAGGAGGCAAGAGGAGGCGGCCATGGAGAACCGAGGAGAGGCCGGTGCCGATGCACAGTTCGATCGCGGCGCGCGCCGAACGATCCACCTTGCCCGTGCGGGTTGCAGTACTGTCCTCGCCGACCCAGAAGACCGTCGGGAGGACACGAGTGGCGATCGGTGGCTGGCGGCCGAAAAAGGCCAAGGGCGAGGACCTGGTCCGGCACCTGTACGCCGAACATGGGAGAAGCCTGCTGGCGTACGCGACGAGGCTGACCGGGGACCGCGCGGCCGCGGAGGACGTGGTGCAGGAGACCTTGGTCCGGGCCTGGAAACATGCCGAAGACCTGGAGAACGACGCGAAGGGTTCGGTGCGGGGCTGGCTGCTCACGGTCGCCCGCAACATCATCACCGACCGCGCCCGGGCCAGGGCGGCCCGGCCGCCGGAAGTGCCGGAGCCCGCGGAAGGCGCGCCGACCCCGGCGGTGGAGCGGGACCACGCGCAGAGCGTCGTGGACTCGATGGCCGTGCTCGGGGCGATGGACGGCCTGTCCACGGAACATCGTGAGGTTCTGGTGGAGATCTACTACCGGGGCCGGACGGTGGCCGAAGCGGCGAGATCCTTGGGCGTCGCCCCGGGTACCGTTAAGTCGAGATCTTATTACGCGTTACGGGCGCTCAGAGCCGTGATGTCCGGAACCGGGAAGGAGGTAGCGCGATGAGTCCGGTGGGACACGACCAGGGCCAGCTCGCCGCCTACGTCCTCGGTGGGCTCACCCAGCTGGAAGCCGCCACGTTCGAGACACACCTGGCGAACTGCCCGGCGTGCCGCCGTGAGGTGCGCGAGCTGGCGGAGCTGCGATATCACCTCGACGAGGTGCCGCCGGAGGCGTTCCTCGAAGGACCGCCCGAGGGAGGCGACCTGCTTCTGCAGCGCACGCTGCGTCAGGTCCGTGAAGAAGAGGACACCCAGGCACGCAAGCCGCGCCGGTTCCTCGCCGTGGCGGGCGCGGCCGTGCTGGTCGTCGTGGCGCTGGGAGCGGGTGTGCTGGTCGGGCGGCAGACGTCGCCGGAACCCTCGACGGTGGCCTTGCCGGTGCCGACGGCGACCGCGCCGGTACCGGGCACCCGCGATCTCGCGGCCACCGACCGGAGCACGGGGGCGCAGCTGGCGGTCCGGGTCATCCCGGCGGCGGGCTGGGTCCGGCTTCACGCGAAGGCCGAAGGTGTCCACGAAGGCGAGAAGTGCCAGCTCGTCGTGGTGACCAAGAGCGGTGAACGGGTCAACGCGGGCAGCTGGCTGGTTTCGGCGAAGGGCGAACGCGAGGGCACGGGGATCGACGGTTCGGCCTTGGTCGCCCCCGACGACGTGGCCTCGGTCGACGTCGTGACCTTGGACGGCCGGAACCTGGTGTCGGCTCAGGTATGACGGACTCGCGCACGGGTCACGGAAGCGGTCGATACCGCTTCCGTGACACGTGGGTGCTTCCCGCCTCGCCGAAGGCGGTTTTCGACGCCGTCGTCGACCTCGCCGCGTACCCGTTGTGGTGGCGTGACGTCCGTTCGGTCAGCCAAGTCGACGAAGACACGGCCGAACTCGTCTGCCGGTCGAGACTGCCGTACGCGCTGACCGTGCGGATGCACCGCGACCGGCAGGACGAGCGGGAGGGCCGGGTACGGGTGCTGCTCAGCGGCGACCTGGAAGGAACGCTGGCCGGTGCTCTGATCCCGGAGGAAAGCGGTACCCGGCTGGAGATCACGCAGGAGGTCGAGGCCAGGAAACCGTTGCTGCGCAAGCTCGACCGGGTCGCCAGGCCGGTGTTCCGGATCAATCACGCGCTGATGATGCGCCGCGGGCATCGCGGATTGCGGGGGTATCTGCTCGCGCCCGCGGGTTAGGGTTCCGCGTATGCCGTTGCGTATCGCCACCGTGCAGCCGTTCACCGTCCCCGCCGACCTCTCCGCGAATCTCGCCGAACACGCGAGGCTGCTGCGGATCGCGGACGCGGATCTCTGCGTCTTCCCCGAACTCTCCCTGACCGGACTGGAATTCGAGGCGCTCGCCGCCGACGAGGGGCTCTGGCTGACGCGGGACGATCCGCGCCTCGAACCGCTCCGGGAAGCTTGCCGGGCCAGTGGGGTGCACGCCGTCGTCGGGCTCCCGCTTCTGGAGGACGGCCGACGGTACATCGGTTCGCTCGTCCTCGGGCCGGACGGGGAAACCGTTGCCACGTATGCGAAACGAAACCTGCACAACAGCGAAGAAGAGCTGTTCGACGCCGGTGAGCGACAGGTGATCATCGAGGTCGGCGGCAGGCGGCTCGGCCTCGCGATCTGCCTCGACGCCGCCAATCCGGAGCACCCCAGGGAACTCGCCGAAGCCGGCGCCGAGGTCTATGTCCTCAGCGCGCTTTTCAGTGAGGGCCAGGAAGACCGGCTGCTCGACCAGGTCGGCGCGGCGGCGGGCCACGGGATGTGGGTGGTGCTTTCCCAGTATTCCGGCAAGACCGGCGGGATGGCCGCGTTCGGCGGCAGCGGGGTCTGGAAACCCGGAGGCGCCGCCGAGGTACGTCTCGGCGGCGAACTCTCCGAATGGGCCTACGCGACCATCGCCGGGGAGGCTTCCTGAGGCACGCGGCCACGCAGGACCACGGCCGCGACGAAGACGGCGAGCGCGAGCAGCCCGGCGCTCAGCGCGTACGCGGTCCGGTAGCCGCTGGTCAGCGCTTCGGGCATGGTCGCGCCTTCAGTCAGCAGTGATCCCGTACGGGACGCGGCGGCGGTCGCGAGGACCGCGGTACCGACCGCGGCGCCGATCTGCTGCGTGGTGTTGATCAGCCCCGAAGCGACCCCGGCGTCGGCGGGCGCGGTGCCGGACATCGCCTGCCCCATCAGCGCGGGCATCGCCGCGCCGAAGCCGATGCCCATCAGGACGAGGGCCGGCAGGACGTCGGTCGCGTAGTTCCCGTCCGCTTCGACCGTGGCGAGGAAGCCGAGTGCCAGTGCGACCAGCGAAAGCCCGGTGACGAGCACCGCACGCGCCCCGAAGCGGTGGTTCAGCTTCTCGGCGAAGACCAGCGACATCACCGCGATCGAGACCGGGGCGGGCAGGAAGGCGAACCCGGTGCTCAGCGCGTCGAGTTCCAGGACCCGCTGGAGGTAGAGCGCGGTGACGAACTGGAAACCGAACAGCCCGGCGACCATCAGTACCATCACCGTGTTCGCCCCGGACACCGCCCGGACGCGGAAGATCCGCAGCGGCAGCAGCGGTTCGCGGGCCTTCGCCTGCCGGAGCACGAACCCGGCGAGCAGCAGCAGTGACACGGCGAGCAGGCCGAGCGTGCGGGCGTCTCCCCAGGTGTACTCCTCGGCCTTGACGATCGTGTAGATCAGCAGCATCAGCCCGCCGGTGACCAGCCCGGCGCCGGTGACGTCGGTGCCGTCGCGCAGGCCGGGTCCTCGGTCGTCCGCGAGCAGCCGGACGGCCAGCACCAGCGCGACCACGCCGATCGGCAGGTTGACGAAGAAGGTCCAGTGCCAGTCGAGCAGCTGGGTGAGCGAGCCGCCCGCGATGAGCCCGATCGACGATCCCGCGGCCTGGGTGAAGCTGTAGACGCCGATGGCCTTCGCCCGTGCTCGCGGCTCCGGGTAGAGCGTGGTGATCATGCCGAGCACGACGGCCGAAGCGAGTGCGCCGCCCGCGCCCTGCAGGAAGCGGAACACGATGAGCTGGGTCTGGTCCTGTGCGATACCGGAAAGCAGCGAGGCGAGGGTGAAGACGCTGAGCCCGGCGAGGAACACCCGTTTTCGGCCGATCAGATCGCCCAGTCTGCCGGAGAGCAGCAGGAGCCCGGCGAAGGCGATCAAGTAGGCGTTGACCACCCAGGCGAGCGAGGACGAGGAGAAACCGAGGTCGTTCTGGATCGCGGGCAGTGCGACGGCGACGATCGAACCGTCGAGGACGACCATCAGCGAAACGGCGGTGAGCACGGCGAGTGCGAGAGCGCGTTGAGGCATGGAGGTACCCCTCTGTGAATTCCGTGGAGACTTTCCCCAGGTGATGCCTTGGTGCATCACTTGTTACAGCGCTCATCTTGTGTGACTCTGTTCCCTGCCGGAAGGAGGCACTTTGATGTCCCAGGGGAACACTGATGTGACCGCGCAGGCCAGGGTGGTCGACCCGGAAAAACTCGAGGTGTGCACGGTGCTCGAGGTGATCAACCGGATCAGCGGGAAGTGGGCGATCGGCATCCTGCTGGAGGCCACCCGCGGCCCCGTGCGGTTCACCGAGCTGGAGCGGTCGGTGGAGGGGATCAGCAGGCGGATGCTCACGCTGACGTTGCGGAACCTCGAACGCGACGGCCTGCTCGTCCGCACCGTGTACCCGACCGTGCCGCCGAAGGTGGAGTACGAGGCGACTGCGATGGCGAAGGAGCTGTACGCGTCGCTGAGCGGCCTGCTGCACTGGGCGGAACGTCACCGGGACTCGATCGCGGCCTCCCGCGTCGTCTACGACGAGAAGGTCAGCGCCTGACGCCTGTCGCGTGCACGGCACGCTGGACGTGCGAGCACAGCAGGTCGAAATGCCACTTCTGGAACGTCAGGTCCGTGCTGTTCTTCGCCGACCAGCTTTCCCACAGGCCGCCCGGTCGCAGGTAGCGGGACGTGTACGCCGTGGTGAGGTCGGCGTCGATGTGGTGCAGGGCGGCGAGCGCCCACGCCTGGTCGTAGCGCAGCTCCGGCCGCGCGAGGTAGTGGTCCAGATAGGACACGAGGATCTCGGCGTCGGCGAAGGTGCCGAACCGGGCGAGCGCGAAACAGTAGCCCTGGCCGGCGAAGACCATGTCGCTTTCCAGGAACAGTTCCCGGATCCGTCCGCGCCAGGCGGTGCGCCGATCGGCGCCGATCAGCCACGCCGCGGTGATCCGTTCCCGCCAGCCGTGGTCGAACAGGAACGCCAGTTCCTCGTCGGTGATCCGCGCGGCGTCCTCGGCCAGGTCGCGCAGGAAGACCGCGCGTTCGGGGCCGCGCATCATCCCGTCGAAGTTGCCGTGCAGCAGCTTCGAGTACCGCGAGGTCACGTAGCGGTCGATGGCGTCCGGCATGCCGGTGAGTTTCCCAGAAAACGAAGAACCGCGGTGCGAGGACGGGGGACCCTCGCACCGCGGTTTCATTCTCGCCGTGGGCTAAACGCGCGCCACGGCTTTCTCCCTGTCGTCGTCACGATCCTCGTGGGGGGACGGGTCGTGCTCGTCGAGCAGGGTGGCTTCGTCGAACGGGGCGTGTCCGCTGAAGACCTGGTTGGCCCGTTCGCGGTCGAACTCCTTGGTCCACGTTCCGACCAGGACGGTCGCGACGGCGTTGCCCGCGAAGTTGGTGAGCGCGCGGGCCTCGGACATGAACCGGTCGATGCCGAGGATGAAGCCGACGCCGTCGACCAGTTCCGGCCGGTGCGACTGGAGCCCGCCGGCGAGGGTGGCGATACCGGCGCCGCTGACGCCCGCCGCGCCCTTCGAGGCGATGATCATGAACAGCAGCAAGGAGATCTGCTCGCCGAGCGACAGCGGCTGGTCCTGCGCGGTCGCGATGAACAGCGTCGCCATGGTCAGGTAGATGGCCGTGCCGTCGAGGTTGAACGAGTACCCGGTGGGCACGGTGATGCCGACGACGGGCTTGGAGACGCCGAGGTGCTCCATCTTCGCGATCAGGCGCGGCAGGGCCGACTCGGACGACGAAGTGGACACGATCAGCAGGAATTCGCGGCCGAGGTAGCGGAACAGCGTGAAGATGTTGATCCGCGCGCCGATCCACAGGACCGAGCCGAGCACGCCGAACACGAACACCACGCAGGTCAGGTAGAAGCCGATCATGATGACGGCGAGGCTGCGCAGCGCGCCCCAGCCGGTTTCGCCGACGACGGCGGCGATGGCGCCGAACGCGCCGATCGGGGCGGCCCACATGATCATGGCGAGGATCCGGAAGACGAGCCGCTGGATGTGCTCGATACCGCGCCGGATCGGTTCGCCCTTCCGGCCCAGCTTCTGTACGGCGAATCCGGCGAGCAGCGCGACCAGCAGCGTCTGCAGCACCTGGCCTTCGGTGAACGCCGAAACCATCGTCTTCGGGATGATGCCGAGCAGGAAGTCGACGGTGCCTTCGCCACCCTCGGCCTGAGTGTGGGCCTTCGCGGCGGCCGCCGGGTCGAGGTGCAGGCCCTCGCCCGGGTGCAGGAGGTTGCCGACGACGAGACCGATCGCGAGCGCGAACGTCGACATCATCAGGAAGTAGCCGAGCGAGAGCAACCCGACCTTGCCGACCTTCGCGGCCTTCGCCACCGATCCGATGCCGAGCACGATGGTGCAGAAGATGATGGGGGAGATCATCATCTTGATCAGGTTGACGAAGCCGGTGCCGAGGGGCTTGAGCTCCTTGGCCAGACCTGGCGCGGCGAACCCGACGATGACGCCGAGGACCACGGCGGCGATCACGGCCAGGTACAGGTAATGCATCTTGTCTCGGCGACGCGGCGCCGCTTCGGGCGTTGTAGGCACCTTTGCCTCCAGCTCAGGGATGTCCGGGATTGCCGGTCACTATCACCCGGCCAGGTGAGCTGGGTCACGGTTGTGTTCATTGAGTTCGCGCGAACGGTTTCCGGGGAATTCCGGCCGGGCGGGCTGAGCGGCGGTCCGGCCGGTGTGCTGGTATGAGCGGGTGCCCTCGACGACGCGGATCCGGACCAGGCGCGGCAGTCTCGCCCGCCAGCTGCTGATTCTCCAGCTCGTGGTGCTTTTCGTGCTCGTCGCGGCGGGGCTGACCTTCGCCTATCTCGATTCCGTCCGCGCCACCGAGGATCGCGCGCGCGATCAGGTGACCGCGGTCGCCGAAGCGGTGGCGGACGCGCCCGGCGTACTGGCCGCACTGTCCACATCGGAACCCAGCCGGACACTGCAGCCGTTCGCGCAGAGTGTCCGCGCGGACACGGGCGTGGACTTCGTGACCATCATGGACCCGGACGGGATCCGCTTCACCCATCCGAATCCGGAGCTGATCGGGCAGCCGTTCCTCGGGAACATCGGCGTGGCGCAGCGCGGCGGCAAGGTCATCGAGACCTACGCCGGTTCGCTGGGGCCGTCCGAACGCGTCGTGGTCCCGGTGCTCGGCACCGCGGGACAGGTCGTCGCCCTGGTGTCGGTGGGCATCACGGTCGAAGCGATCGACGCCGAACTGCGGGAACGCCTGTGGCCGCTGATCGGTGTCGCGGTGGCCGTGCTGGTGGTCGGCGGGATCGGCAGCTACCTGGTCAGCGCGCGGCTCCGGCGGCAGACCAGGGGGATCGCCCCCGAGGAACTGAGCAACCTGTTCGAGTACCACGAAGCCGTCCTGCATTCGATGCGCGAGGGACTGCTGCTCGTCGGCGGAGACGGCCGCGTGGTGCTGTGCAACGACGGCGCGCGTGCGCTGCTGGGCATCGACGGCGACCCGGTCGGCCGTGAACTGTCCGCATTGGACATTCCAGAAGACCTCGTCGAGGCGTTCACCTCGGGGGAGGAGCGCACCGACGAACTCCACCTCACCGAGGCCAGGGTGCTCGTCGTCAGTACCGCGCCGGTGCGGTCACGGGGTGAGGCGATGGGCACCGTGGTGATCCTGCGCGATCACACGGAACTCCAGGCGCTCACCGGCGAACTGACCACGGTGCGCGGACTGGCGGAAGCGTTGCGTTCGCAGGCGCACGAGGCGGCGAACCGGCTCCACACGGTCGTTTCGCTGGTCGAGATCGGTCGCCCCGAACAGGCCATCGAGTTCGCGACCGAGGAACTCGCGCTGGCACAGGAACTCACCGACCGGGTGGTCGGCGCGGTCGCCGAGCCGGTGCTCGCGGCGCTGCTGCTGGGCAAGGCGGCGGAGGCGAGCGAACGCGGCGTCGAGTTCACGATCACGCCCGACACCGTCATGGAGGACGCGGACACCGGGGTCCCGCCGCGGGATCTGGTGACCATCCTCGGCAACCTGATCGACAACGGCATCGACGCGGCGGCGGGCAACGCCGGCGGCGGCGGACGACCCGGCGTCGAGGTGACCGTGCGCTCGGACGCCGAGGAGCTGCTGCTGCGGGTCGCCGACACCGGACCCGGCGTGGACGACGTCGAGGACGTGTTCCGGCGAGGCTGGTCCACCAAACCCGAGGACGGGCACGGACTCGGGTTGGCGCTGGTGGGTCAGGCGGTGCGACGGCACAGTGGGACCATCGACGTCGGCCGCGACGAGGGCGCGGTGTTCACCGTGCGCTTGCCGCTGAAGGCATCGCGGACGCCCCAGTCGCCGAAGGAGCCGACACGATGATCAAGGTGCTGGTCGTCGAGGACGAACCGGTGGCCGCCGACGCGCACCGGGTCTACGTCGAGAGAATGCCCGGTTTCACCGTGGCCGGCGTCGTCCACTCCGGCGGCGACGCGCTGCGGTTCTGTGAACGCGAGCCGGTCGATCTCGTACTGCTGGACTTCTACCTCCCCGACACGCACGGACTCGCGGTCTGCCGGTCGCTGCGCGCGGCCGGTCTCCCGATCGACGTCATCGCGGTGACCTCGGCGCGCGATCTGGCGCTGGTCAAGGCCGCGGTGTCCGTCGGCGTGGTCCAGTACCTGCTGAAACCGTTCACGTTCGCGTCTCTGCGGGAAAAACTGGAGCGCTACGCCGAGTTCCACGGCGCTTCGGGCGAGGTCACCGGGCAGGCCGAGATCGACCGGGCCCTCGGCACCCTGCGCACCACCGAACGGCAGGCGCTGCCGAAGGGGATGAGTGCGCAGACCCTGGAGTCGATCACCGACGTCCTCGCCTCGGCCGCCGACGGCCTGTCCGCCGGGGCGGCGGCGACCGCGATCGGTGCCTCCCGGGTCACCGCGCGGCGCTACCTCGAATACCTCGCCGACAACGGCCTCGCCCAGCGCGAGCCCCGCTACGGCCAGGTCGGCCGCCCCGAGGTCTGGTACAAACCGAAGACCGTATAACGACCTATACCGCGGCGCGGGCGCTACCTTGGACTCGTGAAGATCGGCGAACTCGCGCGGAAGACCGGGGTCAGCGTCCGCGCGCTGCGCTATTACGAGGAAGAGGGCTTGATCAGCCCGGGCCGCGAGGACAACGGCTACCGCGACTTCTGCGAAGGCTCGGTCGAGGCGGTTCTGCAGATCCGGGGGATGCTCGACGCCGGTCTGCCGGTCAGGCTGATCCGCGAAGTCCTCCCGTACCTCGACGGGCCGGGGGAAGTCCGGCCGAAGTCGCCGTGCGAGTACATGATCGGCGAGGTCGCGCGGCAGCGGGAAGTGCTCGACCGCCGGATCGCGCTCATGACCCGCAATCGCGACGCCCTCGACGCGTACCTGCGCGACTTGACCCTCACACAAACGTGAGGGTTTTAGCGTGCGGACATGACTTCGATGCGCGCGCTGCGACAGGACTCCGCGAACGGTCCTGAAGATCTCCACCTGATCACCGACGCGTCCGTTCCGGTGCCGGGACCAGGCGAAATCCTGCTGAAGGTCACCGCGGCGGGCGTCAACTTCGCCGACGTCATGCAGACCCGGGGCACCTACGAAGGCGGTCCGAAGGCGCCGTACGTCGCGGGTTTCGAGGCCGCGGGGGAGATCGTCGGCCTGGGGGAGGGGGTGACCGAAGTCGCGCTCGGCGACCACGTCGTCGGAACCGGTGGCGGGGCCTTCGCCGAGTACATGGTCATGCCCGCGGCCGGTGCGGTCGCGGTGCCGGAGGACTGGTCGGACGAGCAGGCGCCCGGGTTGCTGCTGAACTGGGCCACCGCGCTCGCCGCGCTCAAACCGCTGGGGCGGCTGGCCGCCGGCGAGACCGTGCTGGTGCAGGCGGCGGCGGGCGGGGTCGGCCAGGCCGCGGTCCGGCTGGCCAAGCACTACGGGGCCACCGTCATCGGCACCGCTTCGCCGGGCAAGCACGACCTGGTCCGGACGCTGGGCGCCGATCGTGTCCTCGGCTACGGAGAGGATCCCGGCGCCGTGGATCTCGTTCTCGAGTCCGTCGGCGGGGCGACGTTCGCCGCGAGCCTCGCCGCCGCCAAACGCGTCACCGGGCGAGTCGTGGTCTATGGCGTCGCCGGGGGAGAGGCCGCGATCACCAACCGCGAACTGAACTTCCGGCACCAGATCCACTTGATCGGACTGCATCTCGGTGTCCTGATCGAACACGCGCCGGGGATCTTCGCGGAGCTGATGGACGAGCTGCGCGCGCTCATCGCCGTCGGTGTCTGCGCGCCGGGGACGCCGACGGTCCATGACCTCGCGGACGGGCCCCGGGTACTCGCGGAACTGGAGGCGCGGACCACCGCGGGCAAGCTGGTGCTGCGGCCCTGAACGCGGCGGGCCGAATATCGTCGTATGCGAACGTGCGCATGTCAATAGGACGAAAGTGTTGGTAAATCACCAGCTGACAGAGGCGACGAAAGTCGGTGCCAGGAGCGCGGATCCGCTTCTAGATTCACGAACCATTCCGTTGTCCTTCCAAGGAGTGGGTACATGGCAAGGAAGTTCTTCGTCTCCGCCTCCGTGAGCTTGGCGCTGCTCGCCGTCCCGGTGACCGCGGGGCAGGCCACGGCCGCGGTCCAGCCTGCTCAGCAGACCGCGGCGGTGACCACGGTCTACTACGACGCCTCGGGAGCGCCCAGCTTCCGTGCCGCCATCCAGGCGGGTGCGGCGAACTGGAACAACTCGGTGTCCAACGTGAAGCTGCAGGAGAGCTCGTCGGGGGCAACCCTGCGTTACACCGAGGGCAACGACCCCTCCGGCTCGTACGCCGAGACCGACGGCCACGGCCGCGGCACCATCTTCATCGACTACACGCAGGCGAAGCAGTACAACCAGACCCGGATCGCCGCGCACGAGACCGGCCACGCGCTCGGCCTGCCGGACCACTACGAAGGTCCGTGCTCCGAGCTGATGTCCGGTGGCGGCCCCGGCCCGTCCTGCACCAACGCGAAGCCGAACGCGCAGGAGATCTCGCGGGTGAACTCGCTGTGGGCCAACGGCCTGCTGGCGGCGGCGGGCACCATGCAGCGCATCTACAACTGATTCCTCGTGAGTGGTAAGTGACGTTCTGGCCAAGGGTGTTTGAGGTACCTACGGCGGATGCGGTCCGGTAGCGGCCGAGCCGTGAAGGACTCCTTGAGGGACTCAGAGTCCCTCAAGGTTCCCCTCACCCGCCGCCGGGCGGCCGTCACGAGCCTCACCAGCACCACCAGTCACAACGGCTGCGCGTGAAGGCCCCCTTCCCTCGGCTCAGCCGAGGGAAGGGGGCCTTCACGTACTTCACCGCAGGCCAAGAGCAGGCACCTAAGAGAGGGTTCGCTCTAACCGTCATTACCACTCACGAGCCCAGCAGGTGCTAGCCCTGGAACTCGTAGGCGCCCGCATCGACCCGGACGCCGGCGAAGACGGGGTTGCCGTCGACGTCCCGGTCGTCGTACTTCGTCGTGCCGAGGTCGATCGCCGGACTTCCCGCCAGCAGGATCAGGTTCGTGGCCGAGGTGAACTTCGGGTCGGCCACCTTGTCCGTCGCGCCCGCCGTGAACTGCCGGAGCCCGCCGAAATAGACGTTGTGGTCGGTCGCGGTGAAGGTCGTGTCCGCGTAACCGACCTTGTACGCCGCCTGGACGACGTTCTGCGTCATCTTCAGCATCTGGTTCGTGCAGCCGCCGTAGCAGACGAAACCCTCCGATTCGGCGTTGGAGAGCCGCAGCGAGTTGTTGCGGAACACCGTGCCGAGCACCGGGCCGTTGCCGTCCGCGGCCCCGCGCGTGATGATCCCGCCGCGTGTCTTGGCGCCGAAGACCGCGTTGTACTCGAAGATGTTGCCAGTCGAGACGCCGTCGGGATCCTTGGCGTCGGTGCCGAGTTCGGTGAAGGTCTCGTTGTCCTCGGAGATGTTGTGGTGGATGACGTTGCGCGATCCGTAGAAGATCTCGACAGCGGCGCCGTCGAGGCCGCCGAAGTCGTCGGCCTTCGCGATCGATCCGCTGATCCGGTTCCAGCCGATGTCGGAGTCGTTGCCCTGCACGAGAACGGCGAAGGCGCCGGAGTCGTCGTTGCCGCCAGGGGTCACGACGGTCATGTGGTTGTTGTCGACCAGGTCGTTCTGCGTGACCTCGGTGTGGTCCGCCGACGGCGCGAGGTACACGCCCGCCCCGGCGCCGGTGATCAGGTTGGACAGCACTTTGTTGCGGTCTCCGGTCACCTTCACCCCGGCCCACGAGCAGCGACCGGCGTCGGCGGCGACCCCGATCTGCAGATCTTGGACGACGTTGTCGTTGCCGGGCAAATCCACGCAGGCTTCGGCGTTACCCTTGACGATCGGACGGGCGCCGGTGCCGTACGCGCCGATCGTGACGCTCGAGCCCTTGACGGTGAGGCCGCCGGACCAGGCCCCGCCGCGTCGCAGCAGAACGGTGTCACCCGCCGCGAAGGTGGTCGCGGAGACCTTCGCGAGGGATTTCCACGGCGTCTGCTGCGAGGTGCCGCTGGCGGTGTCGCTGCCGGCGACCTGATCGACGTAGTAAGTCTTCGAAGCGGCTTCGGCCGTCGTGAACCCGGTGCACGCGAGGGCGGCGAGCACGGTCACGGAAAGCAGTTTCCAGGACATTCCACGGAAGCTAACCGGCGTCCGCACAAGGCTCGTACAAAGACATCCGCCGCTCTAGCATGATCCGATGCGCCGGGCGTCGAGGATCCTTGTGCCGGTCGCGTTGCTGCTCAGTGCGCTGATGGCGAGCAGCGGGGTCGCGCCCGTGCCGCGGCCGGTGATTCCCGAGACCGGGCTGAACGAGCTTTGGAACACTTACGGCGATCAGAGCGGCCACTGGACCGGCGGCGATCGCACCGTGTCGGTCCCGCTGCCGGACGGACGCACCGCGTGGCTCTTCTCGGACACTTTCCTGGGCCAGGTGAACCCGGACCACAGCCGCCCGCCGGACAGCCCGATCGCCCGCAACACCCTGGTCGTCCAGGAACGCGACGGCACCCTCGGGGAGACACTGCACGGCGGCACCGCCGAGGAGCCGAAGGCACTGATCGGGCCCGTGGGCTCGCCCGAGCATTACTGGGTCGGCGACGGCGTGGTCGAAGGCGACGTCCTGCGAGTGCTCTACAACCGGTACCGGACGACCGGATCCGGCGGCCTCGACTTCAAGAGCGCCGGGACGTCGCTGGCCACCTTCCGGTTGCCCGCGTTGACGCCGTCCGAGCTGCAGGTCATCCCGGTCAGCGAGCACGTCGCCTGGGGTTCGGAACTGCTCGAAGACAGTGGGTACACCTATATCTACGGCGCCGAACAGGGCCGGCTCCGGCTCGCCAGGGTGCCCGCCGGTGGCCTTCGCGGGCCGTGGCGGTTCTGGACCGGCTCGGGCTGGTCGTCGCACGAAGAGGATTCCGCCCGGATGTTGTCCGGGATCGGGACGGCGTTCTCCGTGACCCGGATCGGTGGGGAGTACGTGCTGATCACCATGGACACCAGTCCCGGCTTCAGCCCGGTGATGCTCGCCTACACCGCGAGTTCGCCGACCGGACCGTTCCGGGACCCTCGGGTGCTCTACCGGGCACCCGAGGCGAGCGACCGGCTCATCGTCTACGACGCGACGACGCATCCGCAGCTGAGCCGTCCGGGGAGGCTTGTGGTGTCGTACAACGTGAACTCCCTCGACCACGGTGACAACTTCGAGGACGTGCGGATCTACCGGCCGCGGTTCGTCGAGGTCGGCTGGCCGCCGTCAACGCCGGCCGAACCATGGGCGCAGATCGTAGGCCCGTTCGCAGTAGGAGTCGGCCGGTAGCTCGTGGTCGACGAGATGCGGAGGAACTTCCTGCCGGAAGAGGGCTGACAGCTCCACCATCGTGTAAGCGCCGTTGATAGGACCGTTGGTCGCGTCGGCTTCCGGAAGCGGCAAGTCAAGCCCGAGGATGATGTTTTCGCGGTGATACTGCAGGTAGGGCCGGAGCGTGCCGGTCTGGTGATGGGAGAACCCGGCCAGACCGAACACCTCCCCGTCCAGCGTGAGGGATCCGGAGCCGACCGATCGCAGGTTCGCGTAGAGCGCGTCCTCGACCGGCTTGGCCCTTCCGCCGAACTCGGCAGCACGATCACCATGGACGACGGGAGCGTCGTGGAACCGGTAGCCCGACGGCTCGTCGGCCAGGTACTCGGAACGATTCAGGTGAACCACACGAATCGCGTCGAGCGCCCGGCCCCAGTCGAGGATGGTGCCGTCAGTCAGGAACAGCGGTAGCTCGATCCCGTAGCGACGATGTGGATCCTGGTCCGACATCAGGCCGGTCAAGAACCGCCTGGAGGACCGGCGCACCACCGCGCAGACGGTGGGAGCCTCCGGCCCGCCCAGCGTGGTGGTGAATTCCCGAAGCCGTAGCAGTATCGCCTGATAGGCCCAGTCTGCTTGCGCCGAGTCGCCTTCCGCCCCACCGTCGCGTCCATCAGTTGATGAAGTCGGGGCACCGGTCCATGCGCTCGCAGTATGCGGTGATCGTTCCGATCGGTGTTCCATCCGGAGTACGATAGCGTCGGTCCGCCGTGATGTTGGCCTGTTCCTGTATCGCCCGAACGGTTAGTTGAATATGTGGACCGTTGGTGACGAATTCGGGCGATTCTTTTCGTATGCTGGAAGGTAGCCGAAACTGGCTTCGCCGAGTCGTGTATATCAGCAGATCCTTCTTGTCGGTGCCAGGTGGGTCGACGAGACGTTCAGGGTCGGTGAAATACCAACGAACCTGCGAAAAGACGGTTCCTTGCCGTATAGAGCCGAGTATTGTGCTTCTGGCAGGTCATCGCGGCTACGGCGACCGACAGTGCAAATCTTATTCGGTGCATTCAAGGTAACGCGGGTCGAATTCGATCAACAAGGTCCCGGACGGGTGACTTGCTATTCAAGGGCGCGGTCTCGCGGCGATTCGATGGTGAGGGGAGCTGACGAGTCGCCGGTAAGCTGCCGCAGCTGAGTCATGGTCCGGTCCAACTGCTCCGCCAGCCGCGGGATCGTGCTGGATGGGATATAGGCCTCGGCCCCGGCGTCGAGGAGACGGCGGACCGGGCCTTCGTACTTGACCCCGAGTTCGGCGTCCTCGATTTCCGTGATCACGATCCGGGCCTTCGGGTACAGCGCCCGGAAGTGGCCGATCAACTGCGGACTGGCGGGCGGGACCAGCAGGACGTCGACGGTCGGGGGAGCCGAGTGCAGGTCCAGCACGAGGTAGCCGGGGCCGAGCCGCTCGGACAGCGAATCGCGTGCCGAAGCCGAAAGCTTCATGGCGGTGGCCACGACCGTGATGTCCTCGGAAGCGGGCGCCGCGAACCCCCTGACCTCGGGATACGCGCCGGATATCGTCGCGATCGTCTCGCCGTCGCGAGTGATGAGCACGTCCTCGCCGGGGCGGAGAGCGTCGATAAGCGCTACGAGTTCTTCAGGGAGCTGGGTGGCGTCGACCCACCGTGCGGACTGATCACTCATCACTCCATGATGGCCCCCTTTCGGTACCCAGGTGCAAGGACGGCGTGTCCGTGAAGGCCTCCTTCCCTACTTTGAGGGTAGGGAAGGAGGCCTTCACGGACTTTCCTTACTTCTACCGAGGCCGTCCCGGAACGCCCGGCCGCGTCTGCCAGGGAAGCGGCCCGTCCAGCGGCCGGTACTCGACGCCCAACGCGTTCAGCCGCGGCAGGTGGTGATCCCGCAGCCGCGGCAGGAACTCCGCGTAGTCCCGCCCCTCCGGGTCGCTCCACGCCACCTCGGCGAAAGCGCACAGGCGCGGGAAGGCGGCGTAGTCCACCCGTCGCACGGTGTCGAGGTGCTCCGACCACACCTGCGCCTGAGTGCCCAGAATCGTCTTGCCCGCGGGGAAATCAGCGGGCACCGGCTCGTAGCCGTAGAAGCTCTCCAACGTCCTCAGGTAGCCGACAGGGATCGGCTCGTCGGGGTGGTCGGACTGCCTGTGGTCCAGATACACGTGGTCCTCGGGACACATGACGACGTCGTGCCCGGCGGCCGCCGCACGCGCCCCGGCCGCCTCGCTCTGCCACGAGCCGATGACCATCGGCGGCAGGTCTCCCGCTTCGAGCACCTCGTCCCAGCCCAGCGGACGACGTCCTCGGTCGACCAGGTGCCGCGCGATCTCGCGGACGAACCGGCCGTGGTCCTCGGTCGCGCCGGGCACCTCGTCGCCGCCGAGCGCGATGACCTCCGAGGGGAAGATCTCCAGCACGTGGTCGAAGACACCCTTGAAGAAGGCATGAGTGGACTTCTCCGTGTTCAGCAGTGACGTGCTGATGCCCCAGCTCGTCCAGACCTCCCACGGTTCGCCGGTCTCCGGCCCGAGTTCGGGGTACGCGGCGATCGCGGCCCGCGCGTGGCCGGGGATGTCGACCTCCGGGACCACCGTCACCGAACGCGCGGCGGCGTACGCGACGATCTCGCGGAGATCGTCGGTCGTGTAGAACCCGCCGTGCGGTCGCCCGTCGCGTTCCGGGCCGTCGTGCCGTCCGACCATGGACGACTTCCGCCAGCCGCCGACCTCGGTCAGCCTGGGGAACTCGGGGACCTCGATCCGCCAGCCCTGATCGTCGGTCAGATGCAGGTTGAGCACGTTGAGCTTGTGCGCGGCGAGCAGGTCGACGAACCGCAGCACCTCGGCCTTGGTCCGGAAATGCCTCGCGACATCCAGCAGACAGCCACGCCAGCCGAACCTGGGGTGGTCGGTCACCACTCCGCACGGGATCGTCTGCTGTCCATTGTGGATGGACGCGGCCCGGAAGGCGTCCGGGCCGATGAGCTGCCGGAGCGTCTGGCGGCCGTAGAACTCGCCCGCCGCGTCGGCCACGTGCAGTCGCACGCCGGACGGGTCGATCTCCAGCCGGTAGCCCTCGGCGGGAAGTCCCGAATCCGTGCGCACGTCCACTTCGGACGGTACTGGACACTGTCCCGGCCTGGGTTCCACCGAGACGGGACGGGGGAGCAGGGTTTCGAATCCCGGCATGTCAGCCCTTCACCGCGCCGCCCATGACGGACACGAGTCGTCGTTGGACAAGGATGAAGAACACCAGCACGGGGATGGTCATCAGGGTCGATCCCGCCATCACCGCGCCCCAGTCGGTGTCCTCCGGTTTGAAGAACACGAGAATCGCCAGCGGGAGCGTCTGGTTCTCGGTGTTGGAGATGATGAACGTCTTGGCGAACAGGAAGTCGTTCCAGGCGTGGATGAACGCCAGCACGCTGATCGCCACCAGCCCAGGCGCCACCAGCGGGAAGAGGATCTGCCAGGTGAACCGCATCCGGCTCGCGCCGTCGATTTTCGACGCCTCTTCCAGTTCCTGTGGCACCGCGGCGACGAACCCGCGCAGCATCCAGATCGCGAACGGCAGGCTGAACGCCAGGTGCACCAGGATCAGTGAGCCGAGGTGGTTGGTGCCGAACGCCGGAGCGACGTCGCCGACCGAGCGCATCAGGAAGAACAGCGGGATGGTCAGCGCCTCCACCGGCACCATCTGCGCCACCAGCACCATCACCAGCAGGACGGTCTTGCCCTTGAAGTTGAACCGGGTCAGCGCGACCGCCGAGAGGAACGAAAGCAGCAGCGACAACGCCACCACCACGACGGCCACGATCACGCTGTTCAGGAAGAACATCGCGAAGCCCTCGCCGCTGAGCACCCGTTCAAAATGCTCCAGTGTCGGCGTGAGCGTCCAGGGGCGCGGGTTCTCCGCCTGGATCTGCCCGGTGGGCTTGAACGCCGAAAGCACCATCCAGTACACCGGGAACGCGACCATCCCCGCGATCACCACGCAGATGATCTCGGCGATCAGCCTGCCAGGCCTTTTGACCCGACGTGTCTTCGAAGCTGTCGTCACACCCATCCCGCGCTCCGGCGTTGCGACCGGACGTACAACCCGGTGATGGACAGCAGCAGCAAGGTCATCACGACTCCGAGCGCCGCGCCGAGACCGTATTCCTGTCCGGCGAAGGCCTGTTGGTAGGCGAACACGTTGAGCACGAGGTTGCGCCCGGCCACGCCGCCGCCGTTGGTCATCACGTAGATCTGGGTGAAGATCTTGAAGTCCCAGATGATCGACTGGATCGTGGCGATGGTCAGCAGCGGCCGCACCATCGGCAGGGTGATCGACCAGGTGGTGCGCCAGGTCGACGCGCCGTCGAGGTACGCGGCCTCGATGACCTCCTCCGGTACGCCCTTGAGCCCGGCGTACATCGTCACCATGACGAACGGGAACGAGCACCAGATGACCTCGGCGGCCACCAGGCCGAAGGTGCTGTAGGTGTCGAAGGTCCAGGAGTGGTTCGCCATCCCGGTGAACCCGAGGCCCGACAGCACCTCGTTGACCAGGCCGAAGTCCGCGTCGAACAGGAAGAGCCAGACGTACGAGCCCGCCATCGCCGGTGTCGCCCAGGCGGCCAGCGCCGCCAGGAACAGCGGGACTCGCGCCCACGCGCGGACCCGGGTCGCCAGGACGGCCAGCCCCGTGCCGAGCGCCAGACTGCCGACGACGCAGACCGCGGTGAAGCCGAGGGTCTTGGCCAACACCTCCCAGAACTGGACGTTCTCCAGCAGTTCGACGTAATTGCCGAAGCCGAGGAACACCAGTGGCGCGTTGCCGACGGCCTGCGGCTGGCCGTAGTCGTAGAACGAGATCAGGACGAGCTGGTAGATCGGGTAGACCAGCATGGCCAGCAGCAGGACGCCGCCGGGAGCCAGGTAGAGCAGGGCGGCCCGCCCGTCCCGGCGACTGCGGGGTGACCGCCGTGCCGGGGCGGGCGAGGCCGCGGTGCGAGTGATTTCCTTCGTGACCACTTAACCGAACGCCTTGTTCATCTCGGCGGACGCGGTGGCCAGCGCGGCGGCCGGATCCTTGCCACCGGTCGCGATCTGCTGGATCGCGGTCGGCAGCACGTTCTGCGCGTCGATCTTCGACCACGCCGCGGTGGCGGGGACGAACTTCGTCCCCGCGGTGAGCGTGTCGACGAACGGCTTGACCGACGGGTCGCTCGCGGCGACCTTCTGCTGGACACTGCCGAGCGTCGGCAGGTTGCCCATGGCGACGTACATCTTCTCCTGGTACTTGGCGCCACCGAGCAGTTCGGTGAACTCGACCGCGAGGCTCTTGCGCTTGGTCGCGTTGAACACGCCGAGCAGGTTCCCGCCCGCGAACGCCGGCGCGATCTTGCCCGCCTCGGTACCCGGGATCGGGATGATCGCGTACTTGCCCTTCACCTGACCGGCTTCGACGGCCTTGCGGTTGAAGTCACCACCGATCGACATCCCCGCCTTGCCGCCCGCGAACGCCTGGATGCTCTGCGTCCCGGTGAGGTTGGCGCACTGCTCCGGCGGGCAGATGTCCGCCTTCAGCAGGTTCGCGTACGCCGTCACTCCGGCCTTCGCCTGCTCGGAGTCCATAGTGGACTTCCACTTGCCGCCGTCCTGCTTCGCGATCTCGCCACCGTTCGCCCAGACGAACGGCAGCATCGCGTAGGTGTACTTGCCACCGACGGAGATGCCGTACAGCTCCGGCTTCCTGGCACGGATCGTCTTCGCGGTCTCGGTCAGTTCCGCCAGCGTCGTGGGCGGCTTGAGGCCGAGTTCGGCGAACAGGTCCGTGCGGTAGTACAACGCGCGGATGCCGGTGAACCAGGGCAGCCCGTACGTCTTGCCGCCGGACTTAGCCGTCTCCAGCACCGCGGGCAGGATGTCGGCGCCTTCCTTCCACGACGAGAGATCGCCGGTCAGGTCGGCCAGCGCGCCGGTCGCGGCGTAACTGGAGACGTCGGTGTTGCCGAACTCGGCGACGTCCGGCGCGCTGGCCGGATCGTTGAAGGCGCCGGAGAACTTGTCCGCGCGACCCTCCACCGGGATCCACTGGACGTCGACCTCGACGCCCGAGTGCGCCGCCTTGAACTCGGCGATCGCCTCCTTGACCGCGGCCTCCTTGGGTGCGCGGTTGGCCTCGTCGAACAGCCAGACCCGGACCGTGCCGGACTTCTCGTCACCGCCGCTCGCGGCGGGGGTGTTCTGCGCCGGCGCACAGCCTGAGACGAGGCCGATCGCCGCGAGGCCCGCGATGAGCACGCGAGTTCTCATGGAAGTTTCTCCTTAGGTGAAAAAGACGGAATTGACCTGGGCGAGTGCCAGTTTCCCGGCGACGGCACCAGGAAGACCGGTGTCGGGATCGCGCGGCAGCCAGCTGAGCGTGCCGGACTTGTCGCTCGAGACGTAGAACCAGCGCTCGGTCGGATCGAGGGTGAAGTGACGCGGGTACACGCCACCGACGGGTGAGTTGTTCAGCAGCTTCAAGGACTTCCCGTCCTCACTGACGCCGAACGACGCGATGGTGTCGGAGCCGCGCACCGACGCGTAGACGAACCTGCCGTCCTTGGAAGTGGCGATCTCGCCCGGGTACTGCTCGCCGGGTGTGCCCGCCGGGACAGCCGGAACGACCTGGCCGGCGGTCAGTTTCCCGGTGGCCGGGTTCCAGGCCGCGACGGTCACCTCGGCACGCAACTCGCCGAGGATGTAGGCGTACTTGCCGTTCGGGTGGAACGCGAGGTGCCGAGGTCCGGCGCCCGAGGGGAGCTTGAGCTGCTGGTTCAGCTTCAGCTTCCCGGTCGCGACATCGAGTTTGTAGACGTACACCGAATCCGCGCCGAGGTCGACCGCGAGTACCCACTTGCCAGTGGGATCGTTGACCACCTGGTGCGCGTGCGCCTGACGCTCGGCGCCCTTGTGCTGCGCCAGATCGACGACGTCGCCGAGTTTCCCGCCCGCGAGGATCGGGAGTACGACGACGCTGCCGCTGCTGTAGTTCGCGGCCAGCACGTACTTCTGGCTCGAGTGGACGCTCAGATGCGTCGGGTGTTGACCTTTGGCCGACTTCTTGTTGAGCAGCTTGGGTTTCGCGGGATCGGCGAGGTTCAACGCGGAGATCTGGCCGTTCTCGTCCTCATTGGTCACATACAGCGTCTTGCGGTCGGCGCTGAGGTCGAACCAGGACGCGTTGCTGATCCCCGGAATGGTCCGGTCGACGACCAGCGCGTTGGTCGCCGCGTCCCGGTGAGCGACATCGAGCCCGTGCCCGGAACTGGTGTAGCTGCTGACGTAGATGGCCCCGGTTCCCTTCGGTCCGCAGGTCTGTTCGGAAGCGTTCGCGAGCTGGGAACCGAGAACGGTGGTGAGTCCAGCCGCTCCGACGGCGCCGAGGAAGGTGCGTCGATCGAGTCCGGTCATCGTGATTTCTCCCAGATGTCGGGTGGTTTAAACCACTGCCATGAGCAATGCTGCCACGCCGAAACCGGAAACGGAAAGGACGGTTTCCAGAACGGTCCAGGTTTTCAGGGTCTGCGGCACGGTCATGTCGAAGTACCGCGAAATGATCCAGAACCCGCCGTCGTTCACGTGCGAGGCGATGATCGACCCGGCGGAGATCGCGACGACCAGCAGGGCGAGCTGGATCTGCGAGTAGCCCAGTGTCGCCACCGTCGGCGCGACGATGCCGCTCGTGGTCACGATCGCGACGGTAGCCGAGCCCTGCGCGATCCGCATCCCACAGCTGATCACGTACGCCGCGAGGATGACCGGGAGACCGGCGTTGTCCAGCGATCCCGCGACAGCTTTGCCGATCCCCGTCGCGGCCAGCACGGCACCGAAGAACGCGCCCGCGCCGACCACCAGCAGGATCATCGCGACCGGCCGGAGCGACTTCGCCGAAAGCTCGCTCAAGTCCTTGCCCGTCAAACCACGGCGAAGACCCAGCAACCAGGAAGCGAGCAGCACCGAGATCGTCAGCGCGACCGCCGGGGTACCGATGAACGCGGCCACCCCGGCCGGCGCGGAATTCTTCGGAAGCCAGATGCTGCCGAAGGTTCCGGCGAGGATCAGCACCAGCGGTACCGCGATGATCGCCGACACGAGGACGAGAGACGGCGGGTTCTCTTCCTTTTCGCCTTCGTCCTCGGCCACCAGGAATTCCGCGGGGACCGCGACGTCGATGCGCTTTCCGATCCAGGTCGAATACGCCACGCCGCCGACGAGGAACGCCGGGATACCGCAGACCAGCCCCATCAGGATGATCCAGCCGAGTTCCACGTGCAGCAGGCCGGCCGCCGCCACCGGACCGGGGTGCGGCGGAAGGAACGCGTGCGTGATGGAAAGGCCGGCGAGCAGCGGCAACGCGTACAGCACCAGTGAACGACCGCCCTGTTTGGCGGCGACGTAGACCAGCGGCGCCAGCACGAAGATGCCGATGTCGAAGAAGACCGGGATACCGAAGACGAACCCCGCGAGGCCCATCGCGAGCGGAGCCCGCTTCTCACCGATGGCCCGGAGCAGCGCACCGGTGAGCACCTTCGCTCCACCGGAACGCTCCAAAATGGACCCGAGGATCGTGCCGAGACCGATGATCGCGGCGATATGCCCGAGGATCCCGCCGAACCCCTTTTCCAGCAGGGAGTCCGACGCCTTCTGCGCGGAGCCGACGATCTGGCCGACCGGCAGGCCCGCGGCCAGCGCGGTGAGCAGGCCGACCACGATCAGGGCGATGAAGGGCTCGAGTTTGACCTTGATGATGAGCAGCAGCAAGACCGCGATCGAGACGGCGGCGAGAGTCAGGAGACCACCCGTCGAATGTTGGAGCCAGTCGATCATCGAGCACTCCTGGAGTTGCGCAGTGAATGGCCGGCGAGCGCGCCGGTCGGTTGACCATCGTCGATGGCGGCGACACCGTTGACGAAGACATGGGGGATACCGGCGGCCTGCTGCCGCGGCTGGTCGAACGTGGCGGTGTCGGCGACGGTTTCCGGGTCGAACAGCACGAGGTCCGCCGCGTATCCGGCGCGGACGAGGCCGCGGTCGGTCAGCCGCAGGCGTTTCGCGGCGCGGCCGGTGAGATGGGCGACGCATTCGGCGAGGTCGAGGACACCGAGTTCGCGGACGTAGCGCGCGAGGTAACGCGGGAACGTGCCCCAGGCACGGGGATGCGGTCGCGCCCCGACGAGAAGTCCGTCGCTGCCACCGGTGTGCGTGCGGTGGCGCATGATCGCCTGGACGTTCTCCTCGTGCCCGACGTGCATCAGACAGGACGTACCGAGCTTTTCCGAGAGCAGGACGTCGAAGTACAGGTCCGCGGCCGGTTTCCCGGCCCGCTGAGCCGAAGCGGCGACGGAGTGCCCGACGAGGTGGGAGTTCTCGTCCCGCCGGACGCCGTTGATCTCGATGGCGTCCCAGTCGATCGGTACGCCGTGAGCGCCGTCGGAACCGGTCTCCTCGATCTCGGCGCGGATCCGTTCGCGGGTGTCCACATCGGACAGACGTGCCAGGGTGGCGTCGAGCCCGCCCTCGGTCGACCAGCTCGGCAGCAGCGCGGAAAGGTAGGTGGCGCCGGGGAGGTAGGGATAGGTGTCCAGCGAGATGTCGCAGCCGTCGTCGAGCGCCTGGTCGAGCAGCTCCAGCAGCTGGGGCGCCTTGCCCTTGTTCACCGAGAAGTTCATCGTGGCGTGCGCGAGGTGGAGCGGGCAGCCGGACCGGCGGGAGACGTCGACCATCTCGCCGAACGCCTCGAGCGCGCCCTTGCCGTAGCTGCGGTGATGCGGGCTGTAGAACCCGCCGTTCTCGCCGACCACCCGGCACAGCTCGACGAGTTCCTCGGTGGTCGCGTACATGCCCGGTGTGTAGGTGAGCCCGGACGACATGCCCATGGCACCCTCGGCCAGCCCGGTCGCGACGAGTTCCTTCATCGCGTTCATCTCGGCCTCGGTCGCGGGCCGGTCTTCCCAGCCGACGGTGAGCATCCGGACGGTGCCCTGCGGCACCAGGTAGGCGGCGTTGACCGCGACCCCGGCGTCGAGCCGGTCGAGGTATTCCCCGACCGAGCGCCAGTTCCAGTCGAATCCGGCCGGATCCTCGTTCCACCCGGCGAGCTGCTGGCGCAGCGACGCGAGGACGTCGTCGTTCACGGGCGCGTACGAAAGCCCGTCCTGTCCGAGTACCTCGGTGGTGACGCCCTGCGAAAGCTTCGCGAGGTGGTCCGGATTCGCGAGCAGCTGGAGATCGGAATGCGAATGCATGTCGATGAACCCGGGCGCGAGCACGAGTCCGTCGGCGTCGATGGTGCGGCGGCCCGCGAGCGAGCCGGGTTCGGCGACACTGGCGATCCGGCCTTCCGAGATGCCCACGTCGTGCCTGGTGAGCGGATCCCCGGTGCCATCGGCGACCAATGCGGAGCGGACAACGATGTCCATGGTGATTCTTCCTCTGCGGCGGTGGAGGACGGATCAGAAATGGGTGCGGACGAAATCGAGCACGGTCTCGCCGTCGGGGCCGACGACCGGGATGAGGGGCCACTTGTCGAAAACGGTGCACGGATGCGACAGGCCGAGTGCGATCCAGTCGCCGACCTCGACCGGTGAGGACGCGGGCAACGTGAGGAAGGCGTGCTGGTCGTTCATCTTCTGGATGGAGTGACCTTCGAGCGCGGACGGCGGCCCGTCGCCCTTGCGGATCAGGCGGGGCTCCGGCATGCCTTCGTCGAAGGACGCGTCGCGTTTGCCGATGGTGAGCAGTGCGAGTTCGTCCGTCGGCTTCGACGTCACCTGCGCCCACGCGCGCAGCGCGGGACGGAACGAGGCGACGCCGCCGATGCGCGGATGCTCGCCGAGCGGCGAGATCACGCGGTAGAAGCCGTCGTCGTGGGTCACGTAGGCGCCGCTGCGCAGGATCGGCAGGACGTCCAGATCGCCCCAGTCCTTGGTGAGTTCGTCGGCGACGCGGTCGAAATACGCGCTGCCGCCGCCGGTGACGATGATCTGGCCCGCGTCGTCGAGCAGGCCCTTCGCGGCGAAGGCGAAGACGAGTTCGCGCAGACCGTCCACATAGGAGCTGATCAGCTGGAGCGACTTTTCGTCGGTGTGGTGGGAAAGCGCGCCTTCGTAGCCGCCGGAACCGCGCAACCGCAGTGCCGGGCTCGCGTGCGCGGCTTCGGCGACGGCGAGCGCTGTCTCGGTGTCGCGGACACCGGTGCGGCCGCCTTCCGCGCCGAGTTCGACCAGGACGTCCACCTTGCGGCGAGCTCCGCGCAGAGCCACGGTCATCAGCTCGACGCCGCGGACCGAGTCGACCCAGCAGACGAACTCGAAGTCGTCGTCGGCGTCCAGTTCCGCGGCGAGCCACTTCAGGCCCGACGGGTCGAGCAGCTGGTTCGCCAGCAGGATCCGGGAAACGCCGAACGCGCGATAGATCCGCAGGTGTCCGGCGTTCGCGCAGGTGATGCCCCACGAGCCGTGCTTCAGCTGCCGCTCGAACAGCTGTGGCGCCATCGTCGTCTTGCCATGCGGGGCCAGCGCGACCCCGCGTTCGGCGCACCAGCCCGCCATCGTGCGGAGGTTGTGTTCGAGAGCTTCCTCGTCGAGCACCACGAAGGGGCCGAGGAAGCCGTCGTCGAACAGCTTGGCCCCGCGGGCGGCGGCTTCGCCGATCGTGAGTCCGGACAGCGAGGGCGCCACCGAGCGGAAGCGCCAGTCGACGCGCTCCTCCCGGATGGCCGCGACCGCGGCGGAATCGATGGTGCCGGCTTGGAACATGAGGTTCACCTCGGTTGCGTATGTTGCAACGGACGTTGCGCATATTGCGTGGGATAGGTGTAGCATCCGGTCCGCTGGAGGTCAACGGCGTGACGATGAGGAGACGCGGAAGTGACAAGCGCGCCCGACGTTATTTGCATCGGGGAGTCGATGGCCTTGTTCGTACCGGCCGAATCCGGGCCGCCCGACCAGGTACGGAAGTGGGTGCGGACCATCGGCGGAGCCGAATCGAACGTCGCCTGCCATCTCCCGGCGCTGGGTTTCACCAGTGCGTGGGTGAGCGCCGTCGGTGACGATCCGTTCGGCCGGGCGCTGGTACGCGAGATCGGCGAAGCGGGGGTGGACGTCAGCGGGGTCGTGGTCGATCCGACCCGGCCGACCGGGCTCTACATCAAGGAAAGCGGCGCGGACGGCAGCCCCGTGCGCTACTACCGCAAGGGTTCGGCCGCGTCCGGAATGGACGCCGGCCTGCTGGGGAAACTCGATCTCGACCAGGTGCGGGTGCTCCACCTGTCCGGGATCACGCCCGCGCTGTCGGACGGCTGTCTCGACCTGGTGCGGGCCCTGATGGAACGACCACGTGGCGAAACGCTGGTGTCGTTCGACGTGAACTACAGGCCAGCGCTGTGGACCGGGCGCGACCCGTCGGTGCTGGCCGGGCTCGCCGCTCGCGCCGACATCCTGCTGGCGGGCGAGGACGAGGCCGAGCGGGTGTGGGGGACCGGTGACCCGGAGCGGCTGCGCTCGGCGGTGCCGGGACCGAAAACGCTGGTCGTCAAGCACGGCGCACGCGGGGTGACGCTCGTCGACGGTGACGAGGCACCGCTGTTCTCGCCCGCGCTCCAGGTCGACGTCGTGGAGCCGGTCGGTGCCGGTGACGCGTTCGCCGCCGGTTTCCTCGCCGCCACCCTGCGCGGCGACGACCCGGCGACCCGGTTGCGGCGCGGCCATCTGCAGGCCGCGGCCACCCTGCTGACCCACGACGACGTGGGCACGCCGCTGCCCGGTTCGGTCGTCGAAGCGCTCATCGGGGCGGATGAGGCAGCATGGGCGGCGGCGAAGCTGACGGACAAGGGATTGGTGCGCGCATGAGCCAGAGCCTGGACCGGGCGCTCACGTTGCTGAGCGGGCTCGCCCGCGAGCCGAAGACGCTGGATCAGCTCGCCGAAGAGATCGGCGTGCACAAGTCGACCGTGCTGCGGCTGCTGCGCACCCTGGAGACGCATCACTTCGTGCGCCGGGAAGGGCAGCGGTACTACCGGCTCGGCAGCGCGCTGTTCGACCTCGCGCAGCAGGCGCTGGAAGACCGCGACGTCCGCCGCACCGCCCAATCCGCGCTCGCCGGGCTCAACGCGCGGACCGGGCACACCGTGCACCTCGCGTCCTATGAGGACGGCGAGGTGGTCTACATCGACAAGTTCGAGGGCAGGCATTCGGTGCGGATGTACTCGCGCATCGGCAAACGCGCCCCGTTGCACTGCACCGCCGTCGGCAAGGTGCTCGTCGCGGCGATGCCGCCGGAGAAACGGGCCGACGTCGTTTCGCGGATCGACTTCTTCGTGCGCACCCCGAACACGATCACCACGCCGTCGGCCTACGAGACCGAACTGGATCTCGTCGCCGACCGCGGCTACGCGGTGGACAACGCCGAACACGAGGACTTCATCCACTGCGTCGCGGCGCCGGTGCGCGGCCCGGGCGGCGTGGTACTCGCCGCCGCGTCGGTGTCGGTGCCGAAGGTGCTGCTCGACTACGACGGCCTGATGGCGCTCGTGCCGGAACTGATCGCCGCCGCCGAAGAAGCTTCCGTCCACAGTGGATGGACGGGGAACCGAAAGGGGAAGTTGGAATGAGCAAGACCGCGATCAGCACGGAGAACGCGCCGAAGCCGGTGGCCGCGTTCTCGCAGGCGGTCCGCAAGGGCAACATCCTGCAGGTGGCCGGCCAGGTCGCCTTCGACCCGGCCACCGGCGCCATCGTCGGCGAGACCGTCGGTGAGCAGACGGAGCAGACGTTCAAGAACATCGAAGCGGTGCTCGAGGCCGCCGGTTCGAGCCTGAGTGACGCGATGATGGTGCGCGTGTACCTGACCGACGTCGACCACTTCGGCGCGTTCAACGAGGTCTACAACAAGCTGATCGGCGAAGCGCCGCACCCGGCCCGCACCACCGTGTACGTCGGCCTGCCCGCCGGCCTGCTGGTGGAGATCGACGTCCTGGCCGTGACGGACTAGTTCCACCCGTGCCATGAAAGGTCCTTTCCTTGCGAATTTCGCAAGGAAAGGACCTTTCATGGCAGCCGTCAGAGCACGCTCGTGTACCCGTTAAGCGCGGGCTGCCCGCCCAGGTGCGCGAAGAGCACATTCGAGTGCCGCGAGATTTCGCCACGGGAGACGAGGTCGATCAGACCGGCCATCGACTTGCCCTCGTACACCGGATCGGTGAGCACGCCTTCCAGTCGCGCCAGCGTCCTGATCGCGTCCAAAGTGGACTCGTCAGGGATGCCGTAGATCCCGGCGTGGTAGCGCTCGTCCAGTTCGACCTCGTCGATCTCGCCCGCACCGATCAGCTCCGCGGTCGCGCGGGCGATGCGGGTGATCTGGTCGCGGGTCTCGGCCGGTTTCGCCGAGCCGTCGATACCGAGGATCCGCCTGGGTTTCCCCGAAAGCGCGGCCCCGGCGACCATCCCGGCCTGCGTGCTGCCGGTGACCGAGCAGACGACCACCGTGTCGAAGAAGACGCCGAGTTCGGCCTCCTGTGCCTCGAGTTCGACGATCCAGTTCGCGAAACCGAGTCCGCCGAGGCGATGGTCCGATCCGCCGGCCGGGATCGCGTACGGTTTGCCGCCGTCGGCCTCGATCTCCTTGACCGCGTTCTCCCAGCTCTCCTTGAAGCCGACGCCGAAGCCGGCCTCGACCATCCGGATGTCGGCGCCGAGGATGCGCGAGAGCTGGATGTTGCCGACCTTGTCGTAGAGTGGGTCGTTCCAGTCCACCCAGCTCTCCTGCACCAGCACGGCCTTCAGCCCGGCCCGCGCGGCCGCCGCGGCGACCTGGCGGGTGTGGTTCGACTGCACGCCGCCGATCGAGAGCAGCGTGTCCGCTCCCGAGGCGAGCGCGTCGGCGACCAGGTATTCGAGCTTCCTGGTCTTGTTGCCGCCGAACGCGATACCGGAGTTGACGTCCTCGCGTTTCGCCCAGACCTTCGCGCCGCCGAGGTGGGCGGTGAGCCGGTCGAGCGGGTGCACGGGGGAGGGGCCGAACAGCAGCGGGTAGCGCGGGAAGTCGGCGAGGGTCATGGCGTCTCCAGGAGGGCTTCGAGTTCGGTCCAGATCGTGGCGGTGATCGAGCAGGCCGCGTCGACGTCGCCCGCTTCGATGGCGTCGGCCAGTTCCGCGTGGCGCTGGACCGACCGGTGCGCGGGCAGGGAGCCGAAACGGGCGTATTCAAGACGCCGGAGCAGCGGCGTGTAGCGGTCCAGCGTCGCGGCGATCGCCCGGTTGCGCGCGGCGGCCACCGGGATGTCGTGGAGTTCGTCGTCGGCGGCGATCGCGGCCGCGATGTCCCCGGCGGCGATCGCTTCGGCGAACCGGACGTTGGCCGCGCGCATCGCTCCGACCTCGGCCGCGCCCATCCGCGGCGCGCCCACCCGGACGGCGAGCTCGTGCAGGGTGCGGACCAGCTGCAGAGCGTCACGGACGTCGTCGGGGACGAACCCCGCCACCCGCGTGTAGCTCTGGGGCTTCGACTCGACGAGGCCGTCCTCGATGAGGCGCAGCAGCGCCTGGCGCACCGGCGCCCTGGAAAGACCCAGCTGATCGGCCAGATCGCCGTCGCGCAGGTTCGTCCCCGGCGGCAGCGTCCCGTCGATGATCGCCCGGCGGATGTTCTCGTAGGCCTCGTCCCGGAGGAGGGACCGCGGCACCTTGGCTAACCCACTCACATCTGAAATGTTAGCTGTCAGCTAGCTCTCCGGGTAGTCGGACGCGCAATGAAGGGGCCTTTCATTGCAAATTTTGCGATGAAAGGCCCCTTCATTGCACTGGCTGGAGGGGAAAGGCGGCCTAGTAGACGGGGCCCGTGTACTTCTCGCCCGGCCCCTGCCCAGGCGCGTCCGGCACGGCCGAGGCCTCGCGGAACGCCTTCTGCAGCGACTGCAGGCCGTCGCGTAACGGGCCCGCGTGCAGGCCGAGGTACTCTGCCGACGCGGTGACCAGCCCGGCGAGGGCGGTGATCAGGCGGCGGGCCTCGTCGAGGTCGCGGTGCGGTGAGCTGGCCGGGTCCTCGTCGGCGAGGCCGAGCCGTTCGGCGCCCGCGGAGAGCAGCATGACGGCCGCCCTGCTGATCACCTCGACGCTCGGGATGTCCTCCAGGTCGCGGATGTCCGGGGAATACGGGGGCTGCTGAACCGGTTCTTCTGACACGTCTGGTACCCTTCCACGAGCGACCAGCCCCCGAGTGATCGGGGGCGGCAAGTGGAGCCCCGCTCCCACCCGTGTCACCGCCGCAACATCAGGTGTCCGGGTCCGGTCTCGCCAAGACGATTTCGGGCGTCGAGGCGGTGTGTTCGGTTCTGGAGATCGAACACGATCGGAAAGAGTGGGCCTCGCGTACCGCACGGTACCGAGGCCTTCGGTATGTGGGCACCAGGTCGAAACGGTAGAAGAATTTACCTCGAACCAGGGAGGCCCCATCAGCTCCGAGACACGCATCAACGACCGTATCCGGGTACCGGAAGTCCGCCTCGTCGGACCCGCCGGTGAACAGGTCGGCATCGTCCGGATCGAAGATGCACTGCGGCTGGCACAGGAGAACGATCTCGATCTCGTCGAGGTCGCCCCTCAGGCACGCCCGCCCGTATGCAAGCTCATGGACTTCGGCAAGTTCAAGTACGAGAGCGCGCAGAAGGCCCGCGAGTCCCGCCGCAACCAGCAGCTCACCGTCATCAAAGAGCAGAAGCTGCGGCCGAAGATCGACCAGCACGACTACGAGACCAAAAAGGGTCACGTGTCGCGCTTCCTTGCGGCAGGCAACAAGGTCAAGGTCACGATCATGTTCCGCGGTCGCGAGCAGTCCCGGCCGGAACTCGGCTTCCGGCTGCTGCAGAAGCTCGCCGACGAGGTGACGGAACTCGGTTTCGTCGAGTCGTCGCCGAAGCAGGACGGTCGCAACATGATCATGGTGCTGGCTCCGCACAAGAACGTGAAGCCGACCAAGGCCACGAAGGCCACCAAGGACGAGTCGCCCGAGCCGCCCGCCGACGCTTAGCGCCGACCAGCCATGTCAGCGGCACACCGGAGAACACCGGTGTGCCGCCGCACGAAAGAGGACAACGTAATGCCGAAGATGAAGACGCACAGCGGGACGTCGAAGCGAGTTCGCGTCACGGGTTCGGGCAAGCTGCGCCGCCAGAAGGCCGGCCGCCGCCACCTGATGGAGAAGAAGTCCAACAGGCTCACCCGTCGCCTTGAGGGCACGACCGAGATCGCCAAGAACGACGTCGGCCGCGTCAAGCGCCTTCTCGGCCGCTGACACTCCCGCACTTTGTAAACGCCGGGCGCGCCAGCGCGCCCCCAGATCGACAGGATGGACCCAGTGGCACGCGTCAAGAGGGCTGTCAACGCCCAGAAGAAGCGTCGCGCGACTCTCGAGCTCGCCAGCGGCTACCGCGGCCAGCGTTCGCGGCTGTACCGCAAGGCGAAGGAGCAGACGCTTCACTCGCTGAACTACGCCTACCGGGACCGCCGTGCCCGCAAGGGTGACTTCCGCCAGCTGTGGATCACCCGGATCAACGCGGCCGCTCGCGCCAACGGCGTCACCTACAACCGCTTCATCCAGGGTCTCAAGACCGCGGGTGTCGAGGTCGACCGCAAGATCCTCGCGGACCTCGCGGTCAACGACGCCGCCGCGTTCGCCGCGCTGGCCGAGCTGGCCAAGGCCAACGTGAACACCGAAGAGAAGAAGTCGGCCTGACCGGCGACAGCGCTCTTCCGCAACCCGGGGCGGCTCCGTTCACCGAACGGACGCCCCGGGTTGTTGCTGCGCGCAAGCTGACCCGCCGGTCCGAGCGAGAGAAGGCCGGGCGGTTCCTCGCCGAGGGTGCGAACGCGGTCGAAGCCGCGCTCACCCACGCCCTCGAAGACGGCGGCAAGGTGTACGAGCTGTTCGTGACCGAACGCGCCGCCGGACAGCACGAGCGTCTGCTCGTCGCCGCGCGCGAGGCGGGCGTCCCCGTCTCGCCGATCTCCGACCGCGCCGCCGACGGGCTGTCCGAGACCGTGACGCCGCAAGGCATCGTCGCGGTGTGCGCGCTCGTCGACCGTCCACAAGAGACTGTCCTGAAGCCGGGCGCGAAGCTCGTCGTCGTCCTCGTCGATGTCGCGGACCCCGGGAACGCGGGCACGGTGATCCGGGTCGCGGACGCCGCCGGCGCCGACGCGGTCGTCCTCGCGGGAGACAGTGTCGACCCGCACAACGGCAAATGCGTCCGTGCGGCCGCCGGCAGCCTGTTCCACCCAGCCATCACGCGGATCCGTGACGTCGACGCGGCCTTGAAGGCCTGCTCCGCCGCGGGTCTCCGCACCTTCGGCGCACACGGCTACGCCGAAACCGAGCTCGATCAGGTGACCTTCGACCAGCCCGTCGCATGGGTGTTCGGCAACGAGGCGCACGGCCTGCCCGCGCGTGTACTCGACACCGTCGATCTCGCGGTCAAGATCCCGATGTACGGCCGGGCCGAAAGCCTGAACCTCGCGACGGCCGCCGCGATCTGCGTGTACACCACCGCGATGGCGCCGCGGCAGGCTCGCTAAACTCCGGATTCCGTTGGGTTCTGGGGAGGAATCATGGGGCGTATCGCCCGTTCTTTCGCTTTGTTCGGTGCTTCCTGGCGTGTTCTGCGATCCCGCAAGGAACTCGCGGTCTTCCCGGTCCTCGCCGCGATCGCCGGGCTGGTGGTGGCCGCGGTGTTCCTCGGCTCGGGTTACTGGATCTCCCACACCGAGATCGCCGAGCACTCGAAGCTGACCCCGGGCTCGTACGTGATGATCGGGCTGTTCTACCTGACGGCCGCGTTCGTCACGGTGTTCTTCAACGCCGCGCTCATCTCCCAGGCCGACGTCGCACTGCGCGGTGACGATCCCCGAGTGGCCGCCGGGCTGGCCGAGGCCGGAAGCCGATGGCTGCCCTTGCTGGGTTGGGCCGCGGTGACGGCGACGGTTTCCCTGATCCTCCGGGAGATCGAGCAGCGCTTCGCGTTCGTCGGCTACTTTGTCAGCCGGTTGGTCGGGGCCGCCTGGAACCTCATCACCTATCTGGTGCTGCCCGTGATGATGATCGAGGACGCCGGTGTCCGGCACGGCGCCAAGCGTTCGGCGGAGCTGCTCAAGCGGACCTGGGGGGAGCAGGCGGCCGGAAGGTTCGGCATCGGAGTGGTCGGTGTCCTCGCGACGCTGGCCGGGTTCGCGGTCTTCATGGGCGCCGGATTCCTGCTCGGCGGCACCATCACGATCTTCGTCACCATCGGGTTGTCACTCGTGTGGGCGTTCTTGGTCTCCATCGTCTGCACGACGCTGGCCGGGATCTACCAGACGGCCTTGTACCGCTACGCCGCCGACGGCATCGTCCCGGAAGCGTTCGGCAAGGTGGACTTCGAAGGCGCGTTCGCCGGGCGCTGAGCCGGAATTCGATGGCTTCCCCGGACGTGACCACCTAGAGTCGCGGGTAGCACGCCGTCCGCATCACGACACAGGGGAGCTCTCATGGAACGCGATGTTCGTTCCAGCACCTTGTTTACGGCGTAGAGCGCGTCTTTCGCACTCCCGAGTGACGGTGTGCCCAGCCCTAGGGTGATCGGGGGCCGCCGTTCGCTGTCCCATAGAATTCAGCTGCTGCTAAACCCATGCGTGCGCTCGCGTGCACCGGACCAGTCCCAGCGGACGCCGAGGAGTTATGTCCGAAGCCAACGACAAGCAGGGCCCCCAGGCGGGAACGCTCGCGCCGGAAACGTTGACGGCCGCCGTCAAGCAGGCCGAGACCGATTTCGCGGCCGCGGCGGATCTCGACGCGCTGGCCGCGGTCAAACCCGCCCACCTCGGGGACCAGTCTCCGCTGCTGCTCGCTCGCCGCGAGATCGGTGCCCTGCCGAAGCAGGAGAAGGCCGAGGCGGGGAAGCGGGTCAACGAAGCGCGCCAAGCCATCCAGGCCGCTTTCGACGCGCGCCGCGTCGTACTCCAGGCCGAACGTGACGAAAAGGTGCTCCGCGAGGAGACCGTCGACGTCACGCTGCCGTGGGACCGCGTGCCCCGCGGCGCCCGGCACCCGATCTCGACCCTGTCGGAGCGGATCGCCGACGCGTTCGTCGCGATGGGCTACGAGGTCGCCGACGGTCCGGAACTCGAGGCCGAGTGGTTCAACTTCGACGCGCTGAACTTCGGCAAAGACCACCCCGCGCGCCAGCTGCAGGACACGTTCTACCTCGGTGAGGAGGACTCCGGGCTGGTGCTGCGGACGCACACCTCGCCGGTACAGGCCCGCACGCTGCTGCACCGCGACCTGCCCGTGTACGTCGTCTGCCCCGGCCGCACCTACCGGACCGACGAGCTCGACGCCACGCACACCCCGGTGTTCTCGCAGGTCGAAGGGCTCGCGGTGGACAAGGGCCTGACGATGGGGCATCTCAAAGGCACCCTCGACGCCTTCGCCCGCGCGATGTTCGGCGAAAGCTCGAAGACCCGTCTTCGCCCGCACTTCTTCCCGTTCACCGAGCCGTCGGCCGAGGTCGACGTCTGGTTCGAGGAGAAGAAGGGCGGCGCCGGCTGGGTCGAATGGGGCGGCTGCGGCATGGTCAACCCCAACGTCCTGCGTGCCTGCGGCGTCGATCCCGAGGTCTACTCGGGCTTCGCCTTCGGCATGGGTATCGAGCGCACCCTGCAGTTCCGCAACGGAATTCCGGACATGCGCGACATGGTGGAGGGCGACATCAGGTTCACCCTGCCCTTCGGAACGGAGGCCTGAGTGAAGGTCCCAGCCAGCTGGCTGACCGAACATCTCGACGTCGACGAGGAGGTCACGGCCCAGGATCTGGCCGACGCCTTCGTGCGCATCGGCATCGAGGTCGACGACGTCCGCCCGCTCGAACCGGTCACCGGCCCGCTCGTGGTGGGCCGCGTGGCCGAGATCGAGGAGCTGACCGAGTTCAAGAAGCCGGTCCGTTTCTGCCGGGTCGACGTCGGCGAGTCCGACGATGACAGTGACAAGCCGGACGAGTCCGTCGACGCGGATGACGACGACGATGACGAAGGCCCCTTCGAAGACGACGGCCCGACGGGGATCAAGACCCGCGGGATCATCTGCGGTGCCACGAACTTCGCCGAGGGTGACCTGGTCATCGTCGCGCTGCCCGGCACGGTGCTGCCCGGCGGTTTCGAGATCGGCTCGCGCAAGACCTACGGCCGCCTCAGCGATGGCATGATCTGCTCCGCGAGCGAACTCGGCATCGGAGACGACCACTCCGGCATCCTCGTGCTGCCGCCGAGTACCGCCAGCCCGGGTGAGGACGCGAACAAGCTGCTCGGCCTCGACGACACCGTCCTCGAGGTGACGCCGACCCCGGACCGCGGGTACACGCTGTCGGTCCGCGGCCTGGCCCGCGAGCTGTCGAACGCGCTCGACGTCCCGTTCGGCGACCCGGCGTCCATCGAGGTCCCGGAGGCCGAGACCGACGCGTGGCCGGTGCACCTCGAAGACACCGAGGGGTGCAAGCGGTTCGTGCTGCGCCGGATCAAGGATCTCGACGCGACCGCGCCGACGCCGTGGTGGATGCGCCGCCGCCTGATGCTGGCGGGGATCCGTTCGATCTCGCTCGCGGTCGACGTGACCAACTACGTGATGATCGAACTCGGCCATCCGCTGCACGCTTTCGCGACCAGCTCGGTCAAGGGCGATCTCGTGGTGCGCAAGGCGAAGCCGGGCGAGAAACTGACCACTTTGGACGATGTCGAGCGCACCCTCGACGCGGACGACGTGATCATCGCCGACGACAGCGGGGTCATCTCGCTGGCGGGCACGATGGGCGGAGCGTCCACCGAGATCACCCCCGAGAGCACCGATGTGCTGCTCGAGGCCGCGCACTGGGATCCGTCGTCGATCAGCCGGACGGCCCGCCGTCACAAGCTGTTCTCCGAGGCGGCCAAGCGGTTCGAGCGCTACACCGACCCGCAGCTGTGCGCGGTGGCCGTCGAGTTCGCCGCCCGTCTGCTGCGCCAGTACGGCGACGGCTCGATCCTGCCCGGCCGCACCGACGAGGGCGGCGTCGAGCCGAACCCGCCGGTGACCATGCCGATCAGCCTGCCCGACCAGGTGGCCGGGGTGCGCTACGAGCGCGGTGTCACGGTCCGGCGGCTCTCGCAGATCGGCTGCAAGGTCAACGTGGGCACGGCCGGGGACGGCACCGCGCTGGTGACCGCGATCCCGCCGAGCTGGCGTGGTGACCTGGTGCAGCCCGCCGATCTGGTCGAGGAGGTGCTCCGGCTGGAGGGTTACGACAGCATCCCGTCGGTGCTGCCCGACGCCCCGGCGGGCCGTGGCCTCACCGACACCCAGCTCCGTCGCCGTTCGGTCGCGCGCGCGCTGGCCGAGGCGGGCTACGTCGAGGTGCTGCCCTTCCCGTTCATCTCGGATTCGGTCTGGGATGCGTTCGGGCTGCCCGAAGACGACGTCCGCCGTCGTACCGTCCAGGTCCGCAACCCGCTGGAGGCGGACAAGGACCGGATGGCGAGCACGCTGCTTCCGGGGCTGCTGGAAACCTTGCAGCGCAACATCTCCCGTGGCTTCAAGGATGTTTCGCTGTTCCACATCGGACAGGTCGTGCTGCCCGGGGCGAACCCGGTCCCGATGCCTTCCCTCGGAGTGGACCGGCGGCCGAGCGACGAGGAACTCGCGGTACTGGAGGCGGCCGTCCCACCGCAGCCGGTGCACGTCGCCGTCGTCCTCGCGGGCCAGCGTGCCCGCGCCGGCTGGTGGGGCGCGGGCGAGCAGGCGAACTGGGCCGACGCGGTGCAGGCCGCCCGGCTGGTGGCGCAGGCCGCCGGTGTCGAGCTGACCACGACCGCGGCGGATCACCTGCCGTGGCACCCCGGCCGCTGCGCGCAGCTGCGGGTGGGGCAGTGGCCCGTCGGCTACGCCGGTGAGCTGCACCCGAAGGTCGTCGAGGCACTCGGGCTGCCGCCGCGCACCGTCGCGATGGAACTCGACCTGGACGCGATCCCGATCCCGGACGGCCGTCCGGCGCCGAGGATCTCGGCCTACCCGCCGGTGCTGCTCGACGTCGCCCTCGTCGCCGCGTCGGACGTGCCGTCGGCCGACCTGGCCGAGGCGCTGCGCGAAGGCGCGGGCGAGCTGCTCGAGGACATCATGCTGTTCGACTCCTACCAGGGTGAGCAGGTGGGCGAGGGCAAGCGTTCGGTGGCGTACAAGCTGCGGTTCCGCGCCGCGGACCGCACGCTGACCGTCGACGAGGCCACGAAGGCTCGCGACGCCGCGGTCGCGGTCGCCAGTGAGCGCTTCGGCGCGAGCCTGCGAGCCTGACCCGTTCTTAGCGCGTGAAGGCCCCTTCTCTCGGCTCAGCCGAGGAAACTTTCCTTATACGGCAACCCCTGAGAGAGGGTCCGTAAGAGCCGCACCGGCACTTCATTGGGCTGACCGAGCGAACGAGCCCCCGGCTTCGTTGACCGCCGGTCGAGGGCGTCCGTACGGTTCAGGGGTGGGCACCTCGGCCTCGGCAGGCCGGCCGGGCAACATCCCCGCCGGGACCACGAGTTTCGTGGGCCGAAAGCAGGATGTCGCCGAAGTCAAAAGGCTCCTGTCGAAAGCCAGGCTGGTGACATTGACCGGTGTCGGCGGAGTCGGCAAGACGAGGCTGGCCCTCCATACCGCCACCGAACTGCGCCGGGCGTTTCCCGACGGCGCCTGGCTCGTCGAACTCGCGGATCTGTCCGACCCTGCCTTGCTGGTCCATACCGTGCTGGAGGCGCTGGGCGTCCGCGACGACACGGGCCGAAACCAGGCGGACGTGCTCGCGGATCACCTGCGGGGGCGCCGGATCCTGGTGATCCTGGACAACTGCGAGCACCTGATCGACGCCTGCGCCGCCTCGGTGGACCGGCTGCTGAGGGTGGCACCGGGGCTCCGCGTCCTGGCTACCAGCAGAGAACGGCTCGGGATCCCTGGCGAGCACCTGTGGCAGGTCGCGCCGTTGCCGCTGCCCGATCCGCTGGTCCCGCTTCCGCCGGACGGTTGGCGTGGTTACGCGGCGATGGCGTTGCTCGCCGAACGGGCGGCCGCCGTCGAGCCGGGTTTCGCCGTCACCGACGAAAATCAGGAGCTGATCGCGAGGATGTGCCGCATGCTGGCGGGGATTCCGCTGGCGATCGAGCTGGCCGCGGTCCGTGTCCGCGCGTTGTCGCTCGATGAGCTGGCGACGCGGCTGGAGGACAGCTTTCACTTGCTGGCCAAGGGAGAACGCGGCGGATTGCCTCGGCATCAGACCTTGCTGGCCGCGGTCGAATGGAGCCACGACCTGTGCGGAGCGGCCGAGCGGCTCCTCTGGGCGCGGGCGTCGGTGTTCGGGGGTGGCTTCAGTCTGCCCGCGGCGGAATCCGTTTGCGCGGGGGACTGGCTGCCCGCCGGATCGGTGCTCGGACAGCTGACCGGGCTGGTGGACAAGTCGGTCCTGCTCGTCGAACGCGACGGTGATCGGACGAGGTATCGGCTGCTGGAGCCGCTTCGCCAGTTCGGCAGGTCGAAGCTCCACGCCATGGGCGACGAGGACGTGGTCCTGCGCCGTCATCGGGATTACTACCTGACGCAGGCCGAGCGGAGCGAGCGGGAATGGTTCGGGCCGAAGCAGGCGGAGATCTTCGTGCGGACCAAACTTGAGCACGCGAATCTGCGTGGCGCGCTCGACTATTGCCTTGCCACGCCGTCCGAGTTCGGCGCCGGCCTGAAACTGGCTGCCACGTTGTGGTTCTACTGGGCGGGTTGCGGCGTGCTGGGGGAGGGGCGGCACTGGCTCGATCGCGCGCTCGAAGCCGTCCCCGGCGGCGGCGAAGATCGCTTGAAAGCGCTGTGGGTCAACGGATACGTCTCGACCCTGCAGGGTGACGTCGCGCGCGCGGTGACGTTGCTGGGGGAGTGCCGGACGGAAGCGGGCCGGGTGGGGGACGAGACGGCGCTCGCCTACGCGATCCACCGCCTGGGGTGCAACGCACTGGTCGGCGACGACGTCGGCTATGCGAAAGACCTGTTCGAAGACGCCAGGGTCCGTTATCGGCGGCTGGGCGAGATGAACGGCAACGTGATGCTGGCCGGGATCGAGATGGCGATCGCGTCGATCTTCCTCGGTGAACTGGAAGAAGCCGCGGCGCTGTGCGAAGAGGCTCGCGCGATCGGCGCGGCGAATGGCGAGGAATGGGCCTACGCGTACGCGATCTACGTACTCGCGCTCGTGGCTTTGAACCGGGGCGAGTTCGACCTGGCGACCGGTTACGCGCGCAACTGCCTGCGGCTCAAGTGCACGTTCAACGACCTGCTCGGCATGGTGCTGTCGATCGAGGTGCTCGCGTGGATCGAGGCGTCCCTCCGGCAGTGGGAGCGAGCGGCGACTCTGCTCGGCTGCGCGGGAAGGATCTGGCAGTCCGTCGGTTACCCGATGTTCGGCTCGAAGTACTTCGGCGCCCCGCACGGCGACTGCGAAGCGCGGACGCGTGAGGCGCTCGGTGACAGCCGGTACTCGGTGCTGTCGCGGCAAGGCAGCGAGTTCACCTTGGAAGAGGCCGTCGCCTTCGCGCTCGACGAGGTCGAGAGAGCGGAAAGCGGTCCCGTCGCCGAGGTCGAGACGGTCCTCACCGACCGGGAGCACGAGGTCGCGGTCCTGATCACCGACGGCCTGTCCAACCGGGAGATCGCCGATCGGCTGGTGATCTCCCGCCGGACCGCCGAGGGGCACGTCCAGCGCATCCTGCGGAAGCTGAACTTCGATTCCCGGGCTCAGATCGCGGCCTGGGTGACCCAGACGGCGCTGCGCGGAGAGCGGAACGGCGGCGTCCGGTAGGTCCGTCCGGAGCAGCCCGGCGGTTTGGACCATTGCTGTTACCGAAGCGTGATCTGGGCAGATCGCGCGGCCAGCTACTTTGTTGTGGCGCGCAACGAATTGCTTCGCCCGTGGATTTCCAACGCCGGAGGTGTCACGACGTGAATCGGATCCTTGTGCAGCCCAAACGGCGGAAAGGGGCGAGGGGCATGTTCGCCCTCGGCCTATCCGCACTCCTGATCGCCGCCGGTCTCGGTGGCGCCACCGCCTCCGCGGCCGAGGACTACAGCCAGAGCGCGGCGTCCGTGAACGCGACGCAGGCGCAGTTCTCCTTCACCCCGGCGACCACCGCGCGCTACGTCGACATCCACTACACCGGCGTGCCCGGAGTGGGTCAGCAGAACGTCCGCATGACCGACAGCGGTGGAACCTGGCGGCACACCGTCGGCTCGCTCACCGCCGGCACGGTCCTCGATTACTGGTTCACCTACGAGAAGAACGGGCCGCAGTACGACACCCCGCACTTCGGCTACACCCACGGTGGCAGTGGCACCACGGTCGCCGCGCCCACGTTCGACCCGCCCGGTGGGAGTTACCCGAGCGCTCGCACGGTGACGTTGTCGACCGCGACCGCCGGTGCGACCATCCGGTACACAGTGGACGGATCGACGCCGACCGCGTCGTCCACTGTGTACTCCGGCCCGATCACGGTCTCGGCGTCCTCGACGGTTTCCGCGATGGCGCTGAAGTCCGGCTCGGCGAACTCGCCGGTGGCGTCCGCGAGCTACGCGATCGGATCGACGCAGGCGACCTGTCCGGTGCAGTCCGAGGTCCCGGATTTCGGCCCCAACGTGCGGATCTTCGACCCCGGTATGTCGGCGCAGTCGATCCAGACCCGGCTGGACGCGGACTTCAACGCCCAGAAGGACACCCTGACCGCGCAGTTCACCGAACGCCGGTACGCGCACCTGTTCAAGCCCGGTGTGTACAGCGGGATCCATGACGACGTCGGCTACTACACCTCCGTCGCCGGTCTCGGGCAGAACCCTGGCGACGTGGTGATCAACGGTGACGTGACTGTCGACGCGTTCAACGAGTCGGACAAGGGCGTGGCGCTGCAGAACTTCTGGCGCTCGGCGGAGAACCTCGCCGTCGTCCCGAGCGGCGGCGCGACCCGCTGGGCCGTCGCGCAGGCCGCTCCGTTCCGCCGGATGGACATCCGCGGCGGGCTGAACCTCTTCCCGGCCAGCTACGGCTTCGCGAGCGGTGGTTACACGGCCGACACGAAGGTCTCCGGTAAGACCGCGTCGATCTCGCAGCAGCAGTGGTACACCCGCGACAGCAACTACGGCAGCTGGGAAGGCGGCGTCTGGAACATGGTCTTCTCCGGGACGAACGGTGCCCCGGCGAACACGTTCCCGAATCCGCCGGAGACGACGCTCGGCACCACGCCGGTGTCACGCGACGTGCCGTACCTGTACTTCGACGGCTCCGGCAAGTACCGGGTGTTCCTGCCTTCCCTGCGTACCAACGCTTCCGGCCCGAGCTGGGCCAACGGCGGCACCCCTGGCAGCTCGCTGCCGATGAGTCAGTTCTACGTCGTGAAGGCGGGGGACACCGCGTCGTCGATCAACAACGCGCTCTCCCAGGGCTGCAACCTGTTCTTCACCCCCGGCGTCTACCACCTCAACCAGACGCTGAACGTAAGCAAGGCAGGGACCGTCGTCCTCGGCATCGGTTACCCGACGCTGGTACCGGACAACGGCGTCGACGCGATGCGGGTCGCCGACGTGGACGGCGTCCGGCTCAAGGGCCTGCTGTTCGATGCCGGCACGACCAACTCGCAGTCGTTGCTCACGGTCGGCCCGGCGGGCTCGACGGCGAACCACTCGGCCAACCCGACGACGCTGCAGGACGTGTTCTTCCGGATCGGCGGCCAGATCGCGGGAAAGGCGACGAACAGCCTGGTCGTCAACAGCCGTGACACGATCATCGACCACATCTGGGCGTGGCGGGCCGACCACGGCAACGCGGGCACCTACGGCTGGACGGTCAACACCGCGGACACCGGGCTGGTGGTCAACGGCGACAACGTGCTCGCGACCGGCCTGTTCGTCGAGCATTACCAGAAGTACCAGGTGATCTGGAACGGCCAGAACGGCAGGACGATCTTCTTCCAGAACGAGATCCCCTACGACGTCCCGGATCAGGCGGGATGGAAGAGTCCGAACGGGCTCAACGGGTACGCCGCCTACAAGGTGGGGGATAACGTGACCACGCACGAGGCGTGGGGCCTTGGCAGCTACTGCTTCTTCAACGACAACCCGTCGGTGAACCTGTATCACGCGTTCGAGGTGCCGAATCGTTCCGGCGTCCGATTCCACAACCTGGTGACGGTTTCGCTGAACTACAAGGGGACCATCACCCACGTGATCAACGACGCCGGCGCGGTGACGCCGCCGGGGACGACGCCGAGCAACCTGGTCAGTTACCCGTAACGCGGATAAGGCTCGTGAGTGATTTGGGTCGTTCTAACGACCCAAATCACTCACGACCACTTACAGCCGAGCTCAGTCGTTCTGCCGCGTGCGAGCCTCGGTGACCTCTTCCGTCTCCTCATCGTCCATCGCCCGGGTGTCGCGAGGAGGAAGGAAGGGTTCCTCCGCAGCGGGACGGCCGTCCGCACGTTCCTTCCCTCGGGTGAGTTCGGCGTCGAGTTCGGCGCCGAACAGGACGGCGATGTTCGAGATCCACAGCCAGATCAGAAACACGATCACCCCGGCCAGCGAGCCGTAGATCTTGTTGTACGAGCCGAAGTTGCTCACATAGAAGGCGAACCCGGCCGTCGCCGCCGCCCAGAGCAGTACCGCGACGAAACCGCCCGGCGTCATCCAGCGGAAGCGCGGCTGTCTGACGTTGGGACTCGCCCAGTAGAGCACCGCGAACGCCAGACCGGCCAGCAAGGCGATCACCGGCCACTTCGCGATGTCCCAGACGAGGACGCCGGTCGAGCCCAGTCCCACCAGGTCGCCGAGGTAGCGGGCCACGTCGCCGGTCGTGACGATCCCGATGGCGCAGAGCGCGAGGATGACGAGCAGCGCGACGGTGAGGCCGAGCCGCAACGGCCAGAGTTTCCAGACGGGACGGCCCTCCGGCATCGAATAGATGACGTTGGAAGCCCGGATGAACGCGCCGAGATAGCCGGACGCCGACCAGACCGCGCCCAGCAGACCCATTATCGCGGCCGGACCGGCGAGACCACTCGACCCGGACAGCTCCTGGATCGCGCCGAGCAGGAGGTCACGGCCCGGCCCGGGAGTGAGCTCACCCGCACTGTCGATCAGGGTCTGTTTGGCGGAAGGCCCCATCAGTCCCAGTAGCGCGGTGAGCACCAGCAGCCCGGGAAAGAGCGAGAGCACCCCGTAATAGGTGAGCGCGCCCGCACGGTCAAGGAGTTCATCCCGGTTGAACTGGGCGAATGTCCGTTTGAGCACGCCCCACCACGACCGCTTCGGCAGATCGGTGGGGCCTTCCGGTCCTTTGTTCTTCTTGCCGGCCAAGGGGACCTCCTGGTGGGGATCCCTTGGCATACCCCGGTTCGCCGGGGTGAAACGAGCTCAGGTGGCGTAGATGTAGTACAACGTCCAGGCGCCGTTCTCCGCCCAGCACTCGTAACCGTCGGCGTCCCAAGGCCGGTGCTGCGGCGCTTCGGCTTCGCAGATCGCCTCGGTCGGGTAGACGGCGTACTTCTGCCAGGAGTCCAGAACGGTCGCTTGGGCGGGTGCGGCGGCGAGCAACCCGAACAGGGCGGCCGCGAGCCCGACGGCAAAGGTCTTCATCGAATGATCCCTCCAGTTCGTCGGACCGACATTACGAGCAGGCCGCGATGACCGGAAGGGTTTCTCCGATGGCCGGGAACCCGCGCTCCGTTCAGCGAGACCGCGCCGGTGGTGGCGGGACGGTCTTCGCCAGGACGATGTCCGCCAGCCGGATCGTCGCGAGACCGCGTTTGGTCTCGACGGTGCATTCGGTGTCGTCACGGGACCGCAGATAGCCGAGCGCGTCGGTGAAGCCGCCTTCGATCCGGTATCGCACGACGACCCTCGTGCCGACCGGGACGTCCGGGAGGGTCATCGGTTCAGGTGCGCGGTGAGCTCGTCGTCGCTCGGTTCGACCAGATGGGTTCCGTCCGGCCAGACGATGGTCGGGATCCGCCGCTCACCGTTCTGCAGTGCCCGCACGGTCTCCTCGGCACCGGCGTCCGCTTCGACGTCGATGTAGTCGTACTCGACACCCTTGGCGTCCAGCAGGGCACGGCTGCGTTTCACGTCGGGGCACCAGCCGGCGCCGTACACGGTGAGGTCGCTCATGGCTCACAGCATGCCAGGTCGCCGTTCGGCGGCATGTTCGGCGAGGGCGGAACGGTCGGCGAGGCCGGTCTTGGCCAGCAGGCTCGCGACGTGTTTCTCGACCGTCCTGGGCGAGATGTGCAGGCGGGCGCCGATGTCCTTGTTGCCCATCCGCTCGGCGAGCAGCACCAGTACCTCGTACTCGCGCACGGTGATACCGGCGGCGCGCAGGTCGGCTGGGACGCGGTCGACACCGGCGCGGCGCTGCCGGACGGGTGCGCCGATCTTGCGGAGCAGGCTTCGGCAGGCACCCGCGACCGCCTGGATGTCCCTGCCGTGGAAGTACTCTTCGGCCTCCTTGAGCCAGCCCGCCGGATCTCCCCAGCCGTCGGCGGCGGCCGGTTCGGCGATCAGGCGGAGCCCGAGGTGCCGGGCCAGGGGATAGGGCGCCGAGGTCTCCATCGCGACGGCCACCGCCCGGGCCGCTTCCGCCGCGTCGCCTCGTCTGCCGTGCTCGACGGCGTGCGCGAGTTCCACGAACTGCCGGTTCCATCGCATCCCGCTCACCGCGGAGCCCGCCTCGGGGCAGGCGGCACCGCCGAGGGTGTCGATGAGCGTCCTGAGCCCGTGCTGGCCCGCGAGGTGGAACCGGCTCGGCCGCCGTTCCTCCAGCTTGATCACCTGCCCGAGTTCCCGGCGCGCCCGTTCGAGGTCCTCTTCGAGCAGTGAGCAGAAGACGCGTGCCAGGCCGATGCTCAGCACCATCTCCTGCGCGTTCTCGCCGCCGCTTTCCCGGAAGTCCTCGAGTGCCCGTTCCATCTCCGGGCGGTCGGCCCGATGCCCAGCCGACATCGCCCTGGTCATATGCGCGTACTGCAGCAACGCGGTCAGGCGGAGCCTGCCGAGGACGGCCAGGTTGTCCTCCAGCAGTGCGTGCGCGGTCTCGAAGTCGCACCGCAGGATCGCGTGCATGGTGCGCACGGAATCGACCGCGCAGTGCAGGGTGATCGCCCCGGTCCGCTGGGCGTCGGCGCGGGCGAGCAACAGGGTCTGCTCGTCGCCGTTCATCAGTACGCGATGGCCGCCGAGCCGGACCAGCGCCTGGGTCCGGAGATGATGCAGCTGGTTGTCCTCGGCGGTGCGCCGCGCGAGTTGCATGTAGTGCTCGGACTCGCTGAGGTCCCTCGGAAGCGCCAGCATCCCGAGCACCTGCAGCGCTTGGCAGACGACGAAGGGCTGCTCGGTCTCCTCGGCCACTCTCCATGCCTGACGTGCGAGTCGTTCCGCCTTGCCGCTCCGGCCGGGGACGTCGAGCCAAAGGTTCGCTTCGACGGCGTCGAGCGCGGCCTGCTGCGCCGGTGAGATCGCCGAACCGAGCGGGGCGCGGGCGCGTTCGATCTGGCCGAGACACTCGTCGTGCCGTCCGGCGATGTAGGCGGCCCAGGCCAGCTGGGTGTGCAGTTTTGCCGCGCGTTCGAGCGTGCCGATCTCGCCGAAGCCGGCGGAGAGCTCGACGGCACGGTCGAACTGGCCGGTCTGCCCGAGCGCGTACAGCAGGGTCTCCAGAACCTCGGCCCGGTCACCGGGGTCGGCCCCGGCGAGCAGGTCGACGGCTTTGGTGAGCATCGTGACCGCGGAGTCCGCGGCCCCGGCGTCGAGGGCACGGCGACCGGTTTCGGCGAACTGCCGTCCCGCCGCCCGCTCGTCGTGCGCGGTCAGCCGGAGGGAAGCGACGAGCGCGCACAGGTCGCCGGGCAGGTCGGGATAGAGCTTCTCGACGGCGTCGGCGGCTTGGCGCGCGAGTGTCGCCTTCCGTGCCGGGGACTGGCGCTCCAGCAAGGCTTCCGCGGTCAGCGGATGGCGGAAGGCGTACCAGCCGGGCGTCGTCTCGTCGGTGGTGACCAGGTTCGCCGAGACGGCGGCGCTCAGATGGTTGTGCAGGGTCCGGTCGTTCATCCCGGTGACCGTCTGCACCACCGGCAACGGGAAGCGGCGGCCGATGACGGCGGCGACCGACAGCAGTTCCCCCGCCTGCGCGCCGAGTTGCTCCATCCGGACGCCGATGCTCGTGACCAGCGCCGCGGGTACGCGGGCGCGGAGTTCGCCGATCACGCGCCAGCCGTCGCGGTTCTCGACCAGCAGGCCGTCGTTCACCATGCCGTGGAGCAGTTCCTCGACGATGAACGGCAGGCCCGCACTGTTGCGCCACAACAACTCCGCCGCTGCCGACGGCAGGTGGTCCGGTTCTGTCTCCAGGCAGGCCGCGGCGAGCGCGTGGGTATCGCGGAGGCCGAGCCTGCCGAGTTCGAGGACGGAACAGCTCATCCGCTGGGCCCCGGACGTCGCCAGACGGAGCACGTCGGAGGGCTCGTTGCGGAGCGTGCCGACGAACAGGGTCTTCGCCGCGGACAGGTTGTCGACGAGGTATTCGAGGATGAACAGTGTTTCGGCGTCGGCGTCCTGGAGGTCGTCGAGGACCAGGAGCGCGCCGCGATCGCGGCCGGTGACCGCCAGCAGCCGGTATACCGCTTCGGCGAGCACCATCAGGGAACCCGACTCCCGCGGGCGGTCGCCTTGGCTCCAGTCGGGGATGAGCTGGGCGAGGACGGGGACGAACGGGTCGAGTTCGGCCGCTTCCGGCGGGCCACCGCCGCGGAAGTGCGACAACAGCGCCTGGGACAGCGGCCGGAACGGGACGAGCGGGCCGATCGAACTCGCCCTGCCCTGCAGGACCGGGATGTCCGCGGCGACCGCTCGCGACGCGGCTTCGATGGCGAGCCGGGACTTTCCGATTCCGCCTTCTCCGACGAGAAAGATCGCGCCACCGCGGCCGGCGATGGCGCGATCGAGAGCTCCGGAGAGCTCGGCCAGTTCGGCGTCACGGCCGATCACCCGCGACGAACGGATCCCCACCGCCGTGACTATAGCGAGCGGATTCCCCTGCTACGGCGAAGAGTTGATCACGAAGGCGGGCGTCGGCGCCCGCCTTCGCGAACCTGTCTCAGATCCAGCCGCCCGCGAAGACGCTGACGACGGACGGCGAGCCGGGGTCGCCGGACAGGGTGGCGAGCGGGTTCGCGCTCAACCGCGGCTTGCTGCCCGCCAGCGCGTGGTTGCGCGAGCCGACCTCGAGCGCGCGCGGCAGGTTCACGGCGCCGAGGGCGTCTTCGGTGGCAGGCAGATCTCTTTCGTACATCGGTATTTCTCCTCATACTCGGTTTACCGGCGGGACGATGGTGGCCGCCGGATGCGGCCGGTCGGGCCGGAGCAGCAGCGCGGACGGGACCCGATCGCCGAATCCCAGCCGCAACAGGCCGTAGCCGATACCCGCCAGGCCGCTCAGCAGCCCTGGCGAGGGGACCGCGCCAGGCGTCCCGCAGCGCGCACCGCGCTGGTCGATCGCGGCGAGCAGATGACCGGTCCGGCGACGTACCGCGGCGGCGGCGCCAGTGTGCCCGTTCTCCGCCAGCACGCACAACACCTCGGTCACCCCGGTTTCGCCGTGGCACAGGCTGAGATCCTTCAACGGCGCCCCGTCGGACAGGCGTTTGACGGTCCGGTCCAGTTCCAGGGCGTCGGCGGGATCGGGCAGGTGAGCGGCCAGGCCGAGGGCGGCGCCGGCGAGGCCGTCGCACCAGCCGCCGGTGCTTTCCGCCCGATCGTCGTCCCGTTCGGGCGGTTGTTCGCCGGTCCGGTCGTGCGCCCGCAGCACCCAGTCGACCCCGGCGGAACCGCGCGCGAAACCCGTCCCTTGTGGACGGTCGCGGACGAGCAGCTGTTCGGTGTAGCGGTCCGCCCGGGTCAGCGCCGTCTCCAGTCCTGTTTGGACATACACCGAGCGCATCGAAGCGACGCCGCCCGCCAGTCCGGTGGTGAACCCGGACGGCGTCTCGGCGGTGGCGTCGGGCATCAGGTCGACGGCCTGCTCGATGAGGTCCCCAGCGGGCAGCCCGACCAGCGTGCTGAGCCGGGCGATCGTGTACGCGACGCCGCCGAGTCCGAGCAGACCGCCGCAGCCGGCGGTGGCGGCCAGCTCACGATCGGCCCGGAGGGTGGCGAAAAGGCCCGGCAGCGGGGTGATCGCGTACGCGGCCAGGTCACGGTAGCGCGCGATCCCGGTCAGTTCGGCGAGCTGGGCGAGGAACAGCGCTACACCGCAGTAGCCCTCGCCGAGGCCCGCCCCCATCGGGAGGACGGTCCAGTAGCGGTCGTCGACGAGTTCGATCCCGAGCCAGTTGGAGCGGTGCTCGTCGGAGAAGGCGTTGGCGACGATGTGGTCGGCGATCCCGCAGGCGGTGACCAGGAGCCGTTCCGCGTCGGGCGCCTGGTTCGGCACCGCGGTCTCCGCGGTCTCGCCACCGCCGTGGTGGCCGACGGTCGCCGTGCTGATGGCGAGGGTGGCCGAGATCAGCCATTCCTGGTCGCGCTGGTCGAGCGGATCCATCTCCGCGACCTTCGCCAGCACGGTGTCCAGCGACGGCCGCGCCACCACTCCTTCGACGCCGTCACCGCGCGAGTCCAGCAGCGACGTCGAACCGGGGCTCGAGGTGAACATCGGGACATCGCCCGCCCACAGATCGGCCCGCTCGTGCGGCACGAGCCGGAGCAGCTTCTCCTCGCCCGCCGAGTCCTCTTCGAGCAGGTCGAACGCGCGATCGCGGTCGGCGGCGTCGCGCAGGAGATCCGGATGGGTGGTCTCGTCCAGCAGGCGGAAGTAGAAGTTCGTCGGCCGGATGAGTACCCGGATGGGGTCCTCGGCGCAGCGCTTGAGGTGCTCGGCGAGTTCGTCCCGTGCGGTGGAGACCGCGTCGTAGCCGAGGCGGAAACCGGCGAGCAGTGCCGCGCTGTGCTCGGCGGGGGTGACGTCGCGGCCGTCGAGCCGCGGGAGATTGTTCCCGCCGGCGAGTTCACCGGGTACGCGGACGAGTCGCATCCGGTCGGTGCCGGGATCGGCCCACTCGACCCGGTCGGTGGGCAGCCTGCCGCCGCGGCCGGCGAGCCCGGAGATGTCGACGGCGCCGTGTTCCCCGGCGAAGAGCTGGGGGAGCAGCAGCGTGCGCTGGACGGATCGTGCCAGCATCGCGGCCGCGGGGTCGCCGTCCGGCGCGTCGGCGGGCGACGGCTGGAACAGCGTCTCGATGTCGATCAGCACCGGCTGGTCGCCGCTGGCGATGATGTTCTCGTAGTGGACGTCGGTGGCGTCGAGCGCGTGCAGCAGCGCCAGCAGGATGCCCTGGCGGCGGTAGAAGCGGTCGACGTCGGCGATGTCGGCGCAGGGCCGGTGCTCGACGAACCGGAGCCAGCCGTACCCGTCGCGCGGCAACGCGTCGGCGGTCCGCAGTTCAAGGCCGGGCAGCCGTTTGTTGAGCTGCTCGACGACCTCGGTGAAGCGTTCGTGCAGGATCAGCGGGCGGGGTTTGTAGATCACCTTGGTACCGCTGGAGAACCGCAGCAGTTTGACCGACCGTCCCCGCGCGTGTGAGTCGCCGATCCCACCGGCCACCGCCACCAGCGTGCCGAGTGCGCCGTCCGCGACCGAGCCGGGCAGAGCGTCGGTGTCAGCGGAGAAGCGGGTCAGCATCTCGGCGTGGGCCTCGGCGGCGTGGAGGCAGGCTTGGGCGAGAAGCCGGGCCAGCACCGGGTACTCGCTGAACAACCGGACGAGTCCGGGAGCAGTGGACTGCTGCCGCACGAAGTCCGCGAAACGCTCTTCAGGCGTCTCGCCCAGCAGAGTCCCGGCCTTGCGGGCTCGATGGAGTTCGAGGACCAGCGTGCGAACCGAGAGCTTGAACAGATGCTGGTCGAGTTGAGCGGCGAAGTCGGTGCGGAGTGCGTCGACGTCGGCGCCGGTGAGGTCACCGGGGACCGCTTCGCGGGACGCGGCGTCGACGAACGACCTGAAGACCCCGGCGAAGGCGACACGCCAGTCACCGACTGGGGGGCGCCTCGGCAGTGGCGCGGTGACGGCGCGTTCGGCGAAGTCGGCCCATGGGGGCTTGTCCGTTTTCCGTTCGCGCGGGGTCTGGCCGTGCACCCACCACCGTGGCGGCAGGGACGTCGCCGGTAGCTGGGGCGTCACGTCGTTCATGCTGTCAGCCGGGCCGCCTACGCACATGGGGGCGGAACCCCCACATTCAGCGCACGCACGAAGATGCCCGGAGAGTGACGACGTCGCGGTGGGCAGCTACGTTGTGCTCACGGCGCGAGAATCGGCCAAGGGAGAGTGGATGGCTCTGACGGACGCGGTCGTGGAAACGCGGCTGCCCGCGAAAGACCTCGACCGGGCACGGCGCTGGTACGCGGAGAAGCTCGGCCTCGAACCCGTCGACGAACGCCCCGGCGGTCTGCGTTATCGCTGCGGATCGACGGTGTTCTGCCTGTTCGCTTCGCGCGGTGCCTCGGATGGTTCCTTCACCCAGGTGAGTTTCGTGGTCGGCGACATCGAAGCCGAGGTCGCGGACCTGCGCGCCCGTGGTGTCGTATTCGAGGATTACGACTTCCCTGGCTTCCGCACGGTGAACGGGATCGTCGACATCGACAACAACTATCCGAGTCGCGGGACAGGGGAACGCGGGGCGTTCTTCCGTGACAGCGAGGGCAACATGATCTCGCTCGGCCAGCCTGTCGGGGCACCGGAACCGGCGCGTCCGTAGCCGGGAAATGGCGGTGTTCCGCTCGTCCCGGCCGGGACCTGGGAACGGCATGATGGGCGGGTGACCACGCCGCTGCCCGCTCCCGACCCGCTCGCCCCGGCCCATCCGCCGACGTCGCCGCCGATGTCGGTGCTGGTGTACCGGCCGCAGGCGGAACCGCCGGGCGAACTGCCGGTGCTGTCGAACCGGGCGATCGTATGGGCAGCCGTGACGTTGATCGTGCTCGGTGTCGGAGTCGCTGTCGGGCTGCTGGTGGCCTTCGGCGACGGTGGGCACGCCGGTCGGCTGGACGCCATCAAGACGGCGGGCACGATCGTGCTCGGTACCGGTGGTGCGGCGGCGTTGTGGCTGACCGCGCGCAGGCAGCGTACTTCGGAACTGAGCCTGAACCAGGTTCGTGCGGCGCACGCCGCGACCGTCGCGGACGCCGAGGCCCGCCGGATCACCGACTTGTACGGCAAGGCTGCCGACCAGCTCGGATCGGCACAGGCACCGGTCCGGCTGGCCGGGCTGTACGCGCTGGAACGGCTCGCACAGGACAACCCCGCGCAGCGGCAGACCATCGTCGATCTGCTGTGCGCGTACCTGCGGATGCCTTACGAGCCACCATCCGGCGAACCGGCGCGACGACCGGTGGCGCGAAGCTCCGGAGTGCCGCGACCGCTGTTGGGCAGCTCGGCCCGGCAGCGGGCCTCGGTGCGGTTGGCGCCGCCCTCTCCGCGCGCCGACGTCCCGAGCAGCACGGCGATGGAGGCGGAGCAGGAGGGGCAGGTCCGGCGGACCGCGCAGGCCATCCTGTTCCGCCATCTGAAGATCGGTAACGAGGAGAAGCCGGTCGACACCTTCTGGTCCGCCATCAGCCTCGACCTCACCGGCGCTCTGCTCGGACCGGCCAATCTGATCGGTTGCCGGGTGGACGCGGCCGACTTCACCGGCGCCAGCTTCACCGGTGACGTTTGGTTCCGTAGCACGAAGTTCGGGTTGAGCGCCGTATTCACCGGGGTGCGGTTCGCGGGCGAAGTCAGCTTCGCTGAAGCGCGCTTCGACTACGACGCCCGTTTCGAAGGGGCGACGTTCGACAAATCCGCCCGGTTCGACGGCGCCGAGTTCGGGGGACGCACGACCTTCACGCGGGCGCACTTTCGCTCGCCCACGGTCTTCACCGGCGCGAAGTTCGACGGCGACGCCTATTTCGCCGTGGCGCGTTTCAGTGACCGGGCCGAGTTCGGCAAGACGCGGTTCGCCGCCCGAGGAGTGTTCGCTGACGCGAGCTTCACCGGCGACACCTACTTCAACGCGGCTGAGTTCACCCTCAAAGCCAACTTCCATGATGCTCGGTTCGAAGGAGCCTGCACCCGGTTCGGCCACGCGGCGCTCGCCGATGCCGATTTCCGCGCGGCCGAATTCGGCAGGAATACCGACTTCACCGACACCCGGTTCACCGGTGGAGCGGCGTTCGGCATGGCGAAGTTCAACGACGGCGTGGAGTTCGTCCGCGCCGGGTTCGACGGTGACATCAACTTCGGCGGCACACGGTTCACCGGGTTCGCCGTGTTCGACGAGGCTGTGTTCGCCGGTGACACCAGATTCTACGACTGCCACTTCGGGCAGTCGGCCGAGTTCCGGCGGACCCGATTCGCTTCGGACGTGTGGTTCGAGAGCACGGAGTTCGCCGATGGTGCGGGTTTCACCGAGGCGGCGTTCCACGGGCGGGCTCAGCTTCTCGGGACGAGGTTCGACGACGTCACAGGTTTCCTCCGCGCACGCTTCGAGGGGGACGTCATCTTCAAATACGTACGCTTCGGTGGCCCGGTTTCGTTCACTGGCGCGCACTTCGCGCAACCACCTCGTATCGAGACGGTGTGGGTCAGGGTGGACGGGCGGAAGCTCGGCGTGGACAGCACCTGGCCGCCCGGAACCGAAGTCCGGGACGCCTGGGAACGGCCCTATGTGGCCTCAGAGGGCCAGTGGGGGCTGCTCCTGCCGGTGCCGCCCGACGATGCGGCGGGACAAGAGGAACAGGATCTCAGGGAGTCCGGTCCAGGTAGTCCTTGAACTGCACGGTGACGGTGTGCCCGTCCGATGGCCAGTTGGCGATGGGCACCGTGCGCGCTTGCCCGCCCGCACCCCGGACCACTTCGGTGACGCGGATGGTCCCCGCCGGTCGCGTGGCGAGGTAGGCATCGACCCCGGTCAGGAAGGGCAGGGTGGCGAACGGGGGCAGCGCCTTGCCCGGCGTGGAGGTCAGGTCGCAGTTGTCGTCGAAGGCGAACGCGGCGATGATCTGGCGCGCGCGGGGTGCGACGGCCGGGGCCAGCACGTCGACCCCGTCGAACTCCAGGCGGTCACTGTCGGCTTGGTCGGCCCACCACTCGCGGCCGCGCAGCACGGTGACGGCGGTGTGGGTGGGGCATCTGTCGACGTGGTCGCCGATACCGCCCGGCTGGGAGACCTGCAACCGCAGGAACCGATCGCTGCGCTCGAACGGTTCGAAATAGTAGTGGTAGGTCTGCTCGCCTTCGCGCAAGAGGACCGCTTCGTAGTGCTTGTGCCCGTTGACCTTCAACGGTCCGAACGAGCCGTCCGACGCGGTACGCAGATCGTGGAGGGGTGTGCCGCGGCGCAGGCCGGTGCGGTCGTCCACCTCCCACACCTGCAGGCGCCCGGCGATCCCGGTGTTCTGCGGGAAGTACACCGCGCGGCCCGCGATCTCGACCCGGCCGGGCGGTTCGGGCGTCACGTCGGTGGTGATCGGCGGCCGGTCACGCAGGAACTGGTGCATGTGCACGAAGCTCTCGGCCGACGTGGTGGTCTCGGTATGCCCGAGATGTGGCAGCCGGACGTTGACCGCGCCACCGATGTCGCCTTGGGGTTGCAGGCTGCCCCACAGCGCGAGCGTCGGCACACCGCCGGGCAAGGTGGCGCTGGACCGGCCGTCGACGTTGACGTATCTCCGGACCAGCGCCGCCCGTTCCGGGGTGGCGAGGAACGCGTGCATCACCGTCGTGCCGCGGGAATGCGCGATCACGTCCACTGTGGACGCGCCGGTGCGCCTCCGGACGTCCTTGATGAACGCGTCGAGCCCGGCGATGGCGTGATCGTTGGTGAGGATGTTCGTGTCGTACTCGTAGGAGTGGAGCAGCCTGTCCGCGTAACCGTTGGCGGAGAACCGTTTCGCGTTGGACTGCCACTGGTGCGCCGAGCCCTGGTGGCCGTGGACGAAGATCACCGGCGTACTGCCGCCGACGGCGTCTTCGTGGTTCTGTTTCGCATCGGCGGCCAGGAGATACCCGGCTCGGACGTTCCGCGCGTCCGCGATGGCGACGCGGTCGGTGTAGTGGCCGACGCTGGGGTAGAGCTTCGCGAGCGTTCGCTGGTCGAACGGAACGTGGGTGCCGAAGAGACGGCAGAAGGTCTCGCCGCTGTTGTCCCCGGTGTTCAGCGCGGTCGGCGCCACGACCTGCGAAAGGCGGATGCCGCCGAGGGCCAGACCGAGGTCGTCACGCTTCTTGGTCACGCCGTCCGCCTCGAACTCCAGCGGCGGCGCGGTCGGCGGTGGCGTGCCGCGCTCGGCCCAGCGGCGCAAGTGCTCGTACGCGGCGGCGGTGACGTGGTGCATCGGCACGCGGCTGAACGGTGGTTTGTCGCAGGCGTACCGGGGCGCCGCACCGAGATCGCGTTCGGAGATCGGGGCGCGGTACACCTGTCCCTGCTGCCCCGAATGCGCGCCGCCCGCGACCTCCCACCGCCGAAACCGCGCGGTGTCAGGCGCACGGTTCGAATTCCGCACATCGGTCTCGGACAGGATCTGGAACACCGGTTCCTTGCCCGCCCGGGTCGGCGCGGTGCCGACCACGAAGGCGTAGCCGTCGAAGACCGGTGTCAGCCGCGGGAGGACCTTGTCGTAGAGCACGGTCATCCGGCCGGCCGACTGGGAAGCGCCGATGGCCAGCAGCGTGCGCGGCTTCAACCCACCCATGACCGCGCCCGTTTCCACGGCGCGACCGGCCTGCGTGAAGATCTCGTAGGACAGCTCGTCGGCGACATGGCTGCCCGCGCCGGTCACGTCGAGACCGCCGTAGCGGGCCGGGCTCCACGCGCGGAGCTGGTCGACGCCGACCCGCTGGGCCGAGACGCCGATCCAGGCGTGCCCCGCGCGGATGACCGATTCCGCGTTCCACAACGCGTCGAGGTCGTATCCGGCGGTGACGTTCTGCCATTCGACCAGTGCCGTCCCGCTGAAGTTCTTTGCCTGCGCGGGCCGCCGCACCACCACGCGCGTGGTGTACGGGACGTCGGTGCCCACCCGTGTGCCGTCGGCCGCCCAGCCGTCGGCCAGACCGGAGATGTGGAACTCCTGCTCCACGTAACCTCGCGAGGCCAGATCGTCCGGCGTGGAAAAGAAGGGGTAGGTGTCTTCGACGCGCTCGGCCTTCGGGTCACCTGGGACCTCACCGGGCAGCGGGCCGGTGACGTGGGGCGCCCGAGGCGCGGGCGCGGCGGCGGCGGGAAGGGAAGTCGGGAGCAGCAGCAAAGCGGCCACTGCGAGCGATCCGGCACGACCCCATCCGGAGATCGACATGAGGACTCCTACACGGCGATGAGCAGGACCCAGCGAACGTAACGGGGCAGCCACACCGCGTGCCAGCACGTGGCGCAAGCGTGAGACCGCCGTCTCAGCCGGGCCGGAGCACCGCCCGCGCCGCTCGTTCCACCAGTTCGGGATCGGGGGCCGGAGCACCGAGCAGTTCCGCGTAGATGGCGGATTCGATGATGCGCACGTAGAGATAGGCCGCCTGGTCGAGCGCGGTCGTCGACCACGGCCGGTCACCGTGTGCCTCTCGCAGGATCTCCCGCTGTACCGAAACCACCCGCCGGTGCACCACGCCAGAGGTGGTGAACAGCACTCGTGCGGCGGTTTCCGGTTCAGTGCGAAGGAAAGCCCGGAAAGGCACGGCGGCGTGCAGCTGGCCGACGAACCACCGCGTGACCTCCAGGACGCCCTCGTCGCCCGCGTGTCTGCGCCGTCGTCTGGCCCGTGCCAGCAGGCGCTCGGTGAACCGCCACAGGACCTCGCCCAGCAGGCCGTCCCGGCTGTGCGCCACCCGGTAGAGCGTGGCGCGGCTGACCGCCAGGCTCGCCGCCAGCCGGTCCATGTCGACCCCGCCGTGCTCCAGGAAGAACCGGCACCCGCCGCGCACCACCTGCTCGTGGCTGATCACCCGGCTCGTCATCGCCGCCGCCCTCCCGATTCCGCCGCCCCATGAATCATCGCGCACGACGTCTTTGGTGAGGCCATGTTGGCCACCCGGCTGCTTCACCGCGTCCGCGAACGCTTCCGGACTGAGGATCGGCCTGTTTTGAGGACGACAGGCACACCCGGCGCAACGATCCTTCTGGCCGTCGACGATTACAAGCGCCCACCCAGTAGTTTCGCCACCTCGGTGTAGCCGTCTTTCTTCCGGAGCTGGGGGAGATGGAGATTCAGCATCCTGGTCTCTCCGTGGACGCGTTTGGCGACGGCGAGCGTGGTCCAGTAATCGTCCAGGTCGCAGTACATCGCGGCGTCGGCGACTCCGGGAAGCGACGTACTCGGGCCCTGGCAGTTCTCGGCTGTGGTGGACACCGGCCTGGTGGGGTTGGCGTCGGGGAAGGCCAAGAAGTAGAGCCTCGGCGCCGTTTCGAGCCGCTGATCGCCCGTTATGTAAGCGCAGGTGTACTCGGGCGCCGTCTTGGTCGCTCCGGGTGGTTCTTCGTTGGCGACGGTACCTGAGGTGCCGATGACCCGGGCGAGTTCGTCGGCCCCGAGGAACGGGCAGGCGGCGGTCACCTTCGCCGGGGAAACCGCGGGGGTGAAGGTGGGTGGAGCACTGCTGGTGGCCGGTGTGCTCGGCGACGGCTTGCTCTTCGACGACGGAGGTGATGGTGGCGCGGGGCTTTCGTCCGGGCCTCCGCAGGCCGAGGTCGCCAGCAGCAGGCTGAAAGCGGCGAGAATCCCCCAGGATCTGTTCATCCGGGAAACCTAGCCCGGACACGCAGGAATGTGGCAGTCACGCGCCACCACCTCAACGCGCCCCTGCCCCGAAATTCGACTCTCCGCGCCACTTTTCGAGGAGGTATCGATACGGCCGTTCGCCGTAACGGCCGGTCGGGAGCGGACGACAACCCAGGCACGACGAGCCGTTCGGTGAGTGCGACCGCGGTGGAGGACACTGATGCTTACGGATGATCTGAGCGGGGTGACCGGCACCGGCGGAGGCATGCCGATGGGCATGACGCGCGTGCCCGGTCGCTCGGTGCTCGAGGGTGCGTTCGCGTTGCTGGAGGTACTCGCCGCTGCCGACGCCGGCGTGGGTCTCGGCCTCACAGAGGTGGCTCAGCGGGCGGGCCTGCCGAAATCGACGGCCCACCGGCTGCTCGAGTAGATGTGCGGGATCGGCGCGGTCGAGCGGCTGTTCCGCGGCTACGTCGTCGGCCCTTTGGCGGGCAGGCTGGTCCAGGGGCGTGGACGGTTGCACGCGAGGATCCGCGCCGCGGTGGGGAGACCGGCGATCCGGCTGGCGAAACTGACCAGGGCCGACGTCGTCGTCTGCGTGCTGGCGGGGTCCGAGGTCGTGGTCGTCGCGGCGGTCTCGGGGCATTCCGCGGGAGTGCCCGCCGTCTCGCCGGGCACGATGCTGCCGTCTTCGGCCGCGGTGGCCGTGGTCCTTCTCGGCGGGGTCGCCCGTGGTGCGGCCGCGCCGATCCGGTGCCCGGAAGGCCGGGCCGTGGCCGCGATCGGTTTGCTGACCATCCCGGCGAGTGATCTCCAGCTGATGCGGCAACTGGTCGACGCCGCCGCGCTGGAAGCCGGCCACGAGTTGGCCGAATCCGCCCGCTGATGGCCGGGAAATCACCAGTCCACTGAGTGGACCGACCTCTTCACGTGGATTTCACAACTGGTCAGCCTTCTCCGAGTGAACGGCGCGTCGTCGCGCGCCCGTGAACGGGGAGGTGCCCGATGGGCTCACGTGCCGGCTCCAGGTGGCTCGCGCTGACGACGGCGTTCGCCGTCTCGCTCGGGATGGGGGTGGTGGTCACCCCGCCACCGGCGCGGGCGGCGAGCCCGGGCGTCGGCACGCTGGTCAACGCGTTGGCCGGGCCCTCGAACAGCTTCGCCACCTGGAGCAAGGGGCTCAGCGCGATCGGGCAGCTGGCCAAGGCCTTGCCCGCCGTGCAGACCAGCCCCGGCGCCGCTCTCGGGTTCGACACCCTGGCTCAGGAGGCGTTCAACGCGGGCACCAAGAAGCTGTCCGCCGCGGTCGACGACGCCGACCTGGACATCGAGCAGCCGATCACGCTGTCGGCCGACCGGGCGGGGACGCTCAAGACCACCCTGAGCACCGTCGGGGAGGACAAGAAACTCGACCTCACGCTGACCGTGTCCCGGGTACTGCAAAACCAGGCGCTGAACATCCCGGTCCCGCTCGGGGAGGGCAGCAACGCCCCGCAATCCGCGTTCTCCTCCACCGGCGGCGTGCGGCTCACCGTCGGCACCACGGTGAAGCTGACCCTGATCTGGGACAAGGCGCACGACAAGGCCTACATCCTCAACGACGGTACGACGCCGTCGCTGACCGTCGACGCTTCGGCGGACTTCCCCGACGCGAACGCCATCAAGGCCGTCAACGCGGCCATCGGTGTCCTCGGGGTGAAACTCGTCGAGACGGACACCTCGCTGGATCTCAAGGCGCATTTCGCCGCCACGATCAACGACCCGGACAACGACGGGCGGCTGGCGTTCCTCAACAACGACGGCACCGCGGGGGAACTGGCCCAGAACGGTTCGCTGGCCGGTCTCCTCAGCTTCGGCTTCGCCAGCCCGGCGGGGTCGCTGAACGGTTCCCTGCACCTCGCGGCAGCGCCGGCCGCCTCCTTCTCGCTGGCGCTGCCCGCGGTCGACGCCAAGATCGGCATCGGCTGGCCGGACATCGCCACCGGATCCCCGCAGATCACGCCGGAGGGCATCGGCACCGTCGGCCCGTTCCTCAACATGACCCCGCGCGACCTGGCCACCGGCCTCGCGCAGCTGGCGACGACGCTGACCTCGATGCAGCGCGCGAAATGGGGTGACGCGGCGAATCCGATCGGCAACCTCGACCTGCCGTTCCTCAAGGGCACCCTCGCCGACGCGATCCAGCTCAACGAGTCGATCAAGAAGTTCCTGCAGGACAACACGAAGACCGCGGCGGACCCGACACAGGCCGGTGAACCGCTGTTCGCGTCGCTGCAGCAGATGCTCGACAAACTCAACACCGCGGCGAACCTGCCCGGTGGCGGCAAGATCGGCATCTCCGACGTCCACTTCCCGCCGGGTTCGACCAAACTCGACTTCAAGATCACGTTGTCCCGCAAGGCACCGGCGACGGCCGTGGACCTCAACGCGGCCGCGGCGGCGGCATCCGGACCGGCGGGCGACCCGGCCAAGACGAGCTACACGCAGACCACCCTGAAGGACGAGAACCAGACCTGGAAGCCAGGGGAGTTCGCGGGGCGGCGCGTCGTCGCCGGCGCGGCGGGAGCGACCGTCGAGAACAACGACGGGAACACGCTCTTCCTGCAGGCACCGGGCTGGACGCCGGTGATCCCGGCCGCCAACGCGCCGTACACGATCTCCGGGATGCAGGGCGACGTCGGTGTCGTCCAGCTCGGCAACGACCTGAAGACCGGCGGCCGCGGTGTCGGCGAGGCCAACGCCGTCAACGCCACCGCGAAGGTCAAGCCCAGCTACGACGCCGCGGTCACGCTCGTGCTCGACCTGCGGAACCCGACCGTGCACAACCCGCCGATCGAGCAGAAGAACCCGGACGGCAGCACGACACTGGTCGGCGCGACACCGACCGGCCCGGACCGGGTGCTGCTGCGCACCTCCGGCGCTCCCTCGCTGTTCACCGCCGACTTCCCGATGGACGCGGGCATCGACCTCTTCGCCAACGCCGGATTCCTCCAGGTGCAAATGAAGGGCGCGGTACACGTCTGCCATCCGAACGCGGGCGCGGACTGCGCCGGCACACCGGGCGCGGACGACCACATGGTGCAGGTGAAACTCAAGGACCTGGGCGACCTGACCTTCGGCGCGGTCGTCGACAAACTGCTGCACGATCCGGGAGCGCTGCTCGACTTCCAGGTGCGGGTCCGCGGCGCGGGTGGCGTCGACGCCGGCGCGCCGGGTACGGGCGACTTCCTGAAGGGCGCCACCGCGCACGCGGGATTCACCTGGAACGACCTGACCAAGCCGACCGGTCCCGACGGGCCGCAGTTCAGCACGAGCGACCTGTCCGAACTGGCGAACTTCGACTTCGATCCGGCCAACCCGAAGGCGCTCTTCTCGATCATCCTCAAGACATTGCAGACGCTCAACGCGTCGATCGGCGACGCCTCGCCGTCGGGGGCCGCGGTGTTCGGCACGAAGATCCCCCTCGTCGGCCGTTCGCTGAAGGACCTGTTGAAGGCCGACCAATCCGGCTCCGGCCCGACCGTGAGCTACGGTCCGAATTCCCTGAAGGACATCGCTCGCACCGTCGAGAAGGGCAACGCGTTCCCGCCCTCGCTCGTCGGCCGCACGGTCGTCGCAGGCACCCAGGTGGGCGTCGTCGGCAGCGTCACGCCGGACACGCTCGTGCTGGCCGGGCCCTGGGCCAGTCAGCCTTCACCGGCCACGTCCTATGTGGTCCGGTCCGAATTGGACGACGTGATCTCGATGCTGGAGGCGGCACCGTCCGACAATCTGCAGCGCCTCGTCCAGACCATCAACACGCGCTTCAAGGACAGCGTCCCGGTCACCTTCGAATACGCCGAACCCGGCGGGACACCGTCGCTGATCATCCGACTGGACTGGAAACGCGCCTATCACACCAGTACGCCGGTGCAGTTCGACTTCAGCCTGCCGACCGGCGGTCAGCGGGTCGCCGGGGTGCAGGGCGACGGCTCGATCTCGCTCGGCGTCGGCGGTCAGGTCAAGATGGGCCTGGTCGTGCCGCTGCAGCCCGGTGCGGGCCCGGCCGACGCGAACGCGCTGCGCGTGCTCGACGATTCGAAGATCGGCGTGAAACTCGACGCCACCGTGGAGAACGCCACCATCGCGACCACCTTGGGCCCGTTGAGCGTTTCGCTCGGCGACCCCAAGTCGGCGGACAAGGCGACCGCGAAGGCGTCCTATTCGATCGACCTCGCCAAGGGCGGTGGCACCGCCGCGCCGGTCAGCTTCACCGACTTCCTCGGCGCCGTCGGGCCGACGATCAACGCCGGGAGCACCGCGGTCAGCTGCGGCCTCGACGGCGGCACGCCGCTGGCCCTGTGTGCCAAGTTGCCGCTGTACATCAGCGAGGACGGCGGCGCGACCTACAGCAAGGTGATCACCGACCCCGCCAAGTCGAACAACTTCGCCTTGCGGCTGCCCAAATCGACCGCTGTCGACGACTACTTCACCCTCGGCGGGGCGCCCATCGACGGGCATCCGCGGTTGGAGACACCGGATCCGGCCTTGCTGGCGGACGCGCTCGCGGCCAAGCTGATCGACTTCGGCAGGCTCGACGGCCTCGACAGCTACCTCAACCTCGTGGAGCAGGCCCTCAACACCGCCAGCTTCGGCGGCAAGCTGCCGTTGCTCGGTGACGACCTCCAGCAGGGGGCGGACTTCATCGGGAAACTGCGCACGGCGATCCACACCGCGCTGGACCAGTTGCCCGCGAACGGTCATTTCACCGACATGGCCGCGGTGCGCGGCTGGGTCAACGACCAGCTCGGCGGCAAGCTCGCGGGAGCGGGCCTCAATCCGGACACCGTCACCGTGGACACCCTCTGCAAGACACCGCTGGGCACCGTCGGCACGCCGACGGTCAAACTGCACGAAGGCGCCACGGCGGCGGACAAGACCTACCGCTACGTCGTCGCGTCCTATGTGACCGTCAACGGTGAGAAGAAGCAGGCCAAAGCCAGCGATCCCGGCCAGCTCACCACCGGTCCGGCCGCGCTGTCCACAACGGACTCGCTCGACATCGCCTGGGAACCGGTCACCAGCGCGGCCGGGTACCTGGTGTTCCGCGAAGAGGGCGGCGCCTTCAAGCTGATCGCGGACGTCACCGACGCCAAGCTCACCGACGTCGGTACCGCCTCGATCGGCGGGGCACCGGAGAACCCACCCGAGAACCCGCGGCCGCACGATTGCTCGTACAACGACCTCGACGCGGTCACGATCAGCCTGAACGTCAGCCAAGGCGACTTCAGCGGCGACCTGCTGAACTGCGCCGGGCTGCCGTCCGGCCACGAATGCCTCAAGAAGACCGTGCCACTGGACCTGGGCATCCCCGGCTTCTCGCTGAAGGCCGACGGCGGCGCGGGCCCGGAAGTCCAGCTCGGCTGGCGGCTGCACCTGGCCATGGGCATCAGCCGTAGCGAGGGATTCTTCGTCGACACCAAGGATTCCGCGCAACCCGAGTTCGCGGTCGGGCTGAACGTCACGCTGCCGAAGAAGATCAACGCTCAGCTCGCGTTCATCAACATCACCGCGGAGAACTGCACGAAGCAGAAGAGCGTGGACGACTGCGACCACCTGAACGCCCCGGCGAACGAGGCGGGCGTCCTGCCGTTGTTCGGCGGCGCGTTCAAGATCGACCTGGTGGCGCCGGACGATCCGACCAACGGCAGGCTGCATCTGACGGATCTGCAGAACGCCGGACTGGACCGGCTCGCCGACGTCAAACTGAACGCGAGCGCCGACATCAACTGGTTGCTCAAGGCTCGACCAGGGGAGGACGCCGGTTTCCCGGGCATCCAGGCCGACTTCCGGCTGCACTGGGTGTGGAAGGACGTCAAACCGGGGACCAACAGCGACGACGGCGACAACTCCCCGCTGACGCTGGCCTTCGACAAGGTGGCCATCGACAGCGGCGAGATCTTCGGCAAGATCCTCGGCCCGATCGTGAACAAGATCAAGCAGGTGACCGGACCGCTCGACCCGGTGATCAAGACGCTGTACGCGCCGATCCCGGTCCTCTCGGACCTGTCCCATCTGGCAGGCGGCGGAGACGTCACGATGGTGTCCATCGGCAAGGCCTTCAGTACGATCGCCGGTGGTCCGGACCTGAAGTTCGTCGACACCATCGCGGGGGTCGTCGACTTCATCAACCACTTCCCGACTTGCACTACCTCGTGTCTCATTCCGCTCGGCTCGTTCGAACTCGGGGGCCAGAAGGCGCTCGACACCACGGTCACACCGGACAACACCGAGAGCCTGATCAGCGCGAAGAAGGACGCCGGTGGTGGCAACGCCTTCACCCCGATCCTGGGGGCGATCAACGGCAAGAACCAGAACAACGACCCGAAGTCGGTCGACCCGATGACCACCAAGGCGTCGACGGCCGGGTTCAGCTTCCCCGTGTTCGAGAAGCCCGCGTCACTGTTCAACGTCCTGCTCGGCGGTGACGTGGACCTGGTCAAGTTCGACTCCGGACCGCTGCGCCTCGGCTTCGACTGGCGTCAGCAGTTCGGGCCGGTGTACGCGCCGCCGCCGGTGGTCATCACGTTGCACGGTTCCGCGTCGGTGACGCTGCGCATCGTGGCGGGCTTCGACACCTTCGGTATCCGTAAGGCGTTCGAAGCGGCTCGCGCGGGCGAACTCGACCTCGCGACCGTGGGGCAGGCGTTCCTGCAAAGCCTCTTCTTCTACACCACGGAAAACGGCAAACCGATCCCGGTGGTCTCGTTCACGGGTGAACTCGCCGCCGGGGCGGCGGTCACGGCGGTGATCATCACCGTCGGCATCGAAGGCGGCGTCGGCCTCACGGTCTCGTTCCTGTGGAACGATCCCAACCACGACGGGAAGTTCCGGATAACGGAGTTCCTGCAAACGGCACTGAACAATCCGATATGCCTGTTCACCGTTTCAGGGCGCCTCTATGTCTTCCTCAAGCTCTACGTGACGGTCGGCTTCGGCCCGTTCTCGGTGTCCTTCAGCTTCACGATCGTCGACGTCACGCTGCTCGACTTCACCGCGACACCGAACTGCACGCCACCACCGCCGAAACTCGGTGGGCTCAGCGGTGACGGGAAGACGCTCGTGGTGTACGCGGCCGCGCTCGGCCACACCGCCCAGCGCGGTGGTGGCGCCGGAGACCCGTACGAATCGAACAAGCAGGAGAAGGACACCGTCAAGATCACGTCGCTGCACGACTACGCCAACCCGGCGAGCCCGGCGTTCACCGGTGTGGCCGTGGACATGCTCGGGATCCGGCGTGAGTTCCGGAACGCGAACATCGAGCGCGTGGTCGTGGACGGCCGCGGCTACGCCAAGCCGATGAGCGTGACGTTCATCGGGGACGCCAAGCTCGACACCGCGAAGGACGGCCCACCGCCGCCGACCGCGCAGTTCGACCGCGACGCGATCGTGTTCGGCGGCGACAAGAACGACCAGATCAAGACCGGTATCGGCAACTCGTGGGTCGATGGCAGCAAGGGTGACGACACCATCGTCACCGGCGACCGCACCGTGCTCGCCGCGGACAGGAAGAGCTATGTCCAAAATGGAGCGAAGGCGCGCGTCGCGGGCGGCCCCGGCGTCGACAGCATCACCGTCGGCAACGGCGAGGACGTCGTCGCGGGCGACTCGAGCCTCGGCGCGCCTCCGGTGACTTCGGTCGGGTTGAAGGAACTGAAGAACGACGGCCGCGACGGTGGCGACCCGATCGCGGACGGCGCGGGCGGTCCGACCGTCTCCGTACCGAACTGGGCGATCCTGCCCGATCCGGCCGGCGGGACCGGGACCGGCGACGACAAGGACACGATCAAGGTCGGCCTCGCCAAGTCGACCGCGTTCGGCAACGGCGGCGACGACACCCTCGGTGTCGCGGCCGACGATCCGCTGAAGGACGTGCCGACGCTTCCGCAGGCGCTCTTCGTTTCCCCGGGCGCGATCCTCATCGGCGGTGACGGTAGCGACCGCTTCGCCGGCGGCACCGGGCCGGACGAGATCTACACCGCGGGCAAGGTCGACCCCGGCGTCGACGGCTACGGCTCTGACGACGCCAACACCACGGGCGGCCCGGCAGGCGGGCCGATCAACACCGTCGACACCGGCTCGGGTGACGACAAGGTGTTCGGCGGCAAGGGACAGGACCGGGTCACCGGCCACTCGACGAAGACGCAGAAGGACGACTTCCGCGGTGGTGGCGGCAACGACATCCTGTTCGGCGGGTATGGGGCGGACACCCTCTACGGCGGGCCGGACGACGACTACGTCATCGCCGAGCCGTCTACTTTGGACTTCCCGGCTCCGGTGAAGACCGACGACTACGGGCCGCTCTACTTCGTCACGCACACCCCGCTTCCGCAGGGGGTGAGCCCGTCGCACAAGACGCTGGTCGGCGGCCTCGGCCGGGACCACATCATCGGCGGTGACGGCGGTGCGGACGTGTACGGCGACAAGCAGACGACACCGTGCAAGGCCGGTGCGCCGCTCCCGTCGACCCCGGTCGACGAGACGGTGAACGACGCGCTCGACGGCAACGACCGTGTGATCGGCGGCGCCGGTGTGGAGAACGTGCGCGCAGGCGGCGGTGACGACAATGTCGACGCCGAGGCGAACGAAGACCTCGTGTGCGGTGAGAAGGGCAAGGACGTCCTGCACGGCGGCCGCGACGCGGACCAGGTCTGGGGCGGCTCGGACGACGACGCCGTCTACGGCGACACCGGAGCGGACACCTTGTACGGCAACGACGGCGCCGACACGATGTTCGGCGGCGACGACCCGGACACCATCGAGGGCAACAACGGCAAGGACTGGATCTCCGGTGGCCTGTCCGGTGACGTGATCGTCGGCGGCACCCGGGCGGCCGGGCAGCCCGACGACGCCGACAAACTGTTCGGCGACGGCGGGACCGACACGATCATCGGCGACAACGGCGATCCGGCGGCGCCCGGGGGGCCGGTGTTCGACCTGGCCAGTAGCGCGGACGCCACGCTGGGCGGCGACGACACCATCGGTGGCGGCATGGACACCGACGCGCTCTACGGCGGGTTGGAGAACGACACCGTCTCCGGCGGGAAGGATCCGGACCGGATCGAAGGAAACCCCGGTGCCGACACGCTGAACGGTGAGACCGAGGCCGACGACATCATCGGCGGCAGCCACCAGACGCCCGGCGACCCCTCGGTGAAGAACGCGGCCGGTTACCCGGACGGGGGTGACACGATCTCCGGCGGCGACGCCGACGACGTGATCACCGGTGACAACGCCACGATCACCGTCACTGGTGGTGCCGACACCGGCGATCCGGTCACCCGGGGCCGCGGGCTGTCGGCGGGCAGACACGTGGTGCTGTTCGACCTCGGCTTCACCGCGAACGCGGCGAACTCCGGCGGTGACATCATTTCCGGTGGCAACGCCACGGACGTCGTCTACGCGCAGGCCGGAACGGACACCGTGCACGGCGACGCCGGCGACGACTACGTCGAGGGTGACCAGGATGCCGACAAACTCTTCGGCGACTCCGGGCAGGACGATCTCATCGGTGGTTCGTCTGCCGTGGAGATGGGCAGTGGCCAGGGCACCGTCGGTCAGCTCGACACCGGGGACATCATCTCCGGTGGCGAGGACGCGGACGTGATCACCGGCGACAACGCGCTGGTGACCAGGGACGCGGGCATGCCGAAGAGCCCGATCACTCAAGGCCGCTTCGACACGGACCTGCCCGGCGCGCTCCCGATGACGCACCGCAGCATCCAGCTGTACGACCTCGGTGACACGCCGGTGCCGAACACCTCCGGCGGTGACGACATCACCGGTGACAACGGCTGCGACGCGATCCTCGGCCAGTCCGGCAACGACCGGATCAAGGGCGGCAACGACGGCGACCACGCCGAAGGCGGCCCCGGCCGGGACTGGATCGAAGGAAACAACGGCGACGACGACCTTGTCGGTGGTAGCTCGACGATCCACGGTGGCGACACCGCGCTGACCACCCAGGGGCAGCCGGACACCGCGGACGTGGTCTTCGGTGGCATGGGCGACGACGTGGTACTCGGCGACAACGCGATCACCGACCGGATCGCACCGCCGTCGCCGTACCTGCTCCGCGTGGGCAGCAACGGGACGTTCGAGACACAACGTTCCCTGCGGCTGCTGGATCTCTCGTGGACCAACGGATTCCTCGGCGCGCCGACCCGTCCCGTGGCGGGCGGGGACCAGCTCTCCGGCGGTGGCGGCGTCGACGTGATGTTCGGCCAGGACGGCGACGACCAGATGTCCGGTGGCGCGCACGACGACTACGCCGAGGGCAACGGCGGGCACGACACGATGTTCGGCGACCGCACCCTCGCGGAGGCCGGGATCGCGATCAGCTCACCCGCGCCGGCGTGGCCGGGTGCGGCGTCGGACGACCTCGGCGACGTCTCCGCCCCGAACGGTCAGGACGACCTGATCGGCGGCAGCTCGCTGGCGGTCTTCCGCGACACGGCCGACGACGTGCACGGTGACGGGGCCGCCGACTTCATCCTCGGTGACAACGGCACCGCGATGCGGGACATCGTGGACCAGACCGGCAAGCCGGTAGCGCTCGGCGACGATCTCACCAAGGTCTCGCTGCCGCTGACGAACCGGATCTACACGAAACGTTATGACCCGCAGAACCTCCCGCAGGGCGCGGCGTTCGTGCGCCACGGCGTCAACGGCGCCCCGACCCGCTTCTGCACCACCACGCAGGCCACATGCGAGGCGCTCGGCGCCTCCGGCGGCGACAACCTGTGGGGTGACGCGGGGGAGGACACCCAGTACGGCCAGGACGGCGACGACCTGATGTACGGCGACACCGGCACGACGACGGCTCCGGGTGACGGCGCCGACGACATGTACGGCGAGCTGGGCGGAGACCGGATGTGGGGCACCGGCGGCGAAGACGCCATGGTCGGTGACCGCGGCGGCGTCGTGGACGTCTACCAGAACGGGTCGAACAAGTTCGTGATCGACAATCCCCAGGTGCCCGCGATCCACTACGAGGGCTTCCTGGCAGGCTCGGTCACCCGGCAGGTCGACCTGCAGCACGACGTCAACGGCGACACCTTCGCCGCACCCGGCAACGCTCCGGCCATGCCGCACCGCGGTGACCTCGAAGGCGGCGACGACCGCATCCGCGGCGGCGACGACCACGACTCGATCCACGCCGGCTTCGGCGACGATCTGGCCAACGGGGATTCGGGCGGGGACATCGTCTTCGGTGACGACGGCGCGGACGTGCTGTGGGGCGGCAAGGGCGGTACCGACCCGGCCAACCCGAACGACCGGGGTGTCAACGACTCGCTCGTGGACCACCTCGACGGCGGCAAGGGCGCGACGTCCGGTCCGTCGGTCGACCCGAACACCGGCGCGCTGGGTTCGGACATCCTCGACTGGCGGCCGCGTGGCGCCTACGGCCCGCCGGGGCAGGCCACCTGCACCGCGAACCCGTGGCCGCAGACGTTCGGCAACGGCAAGAACGCGGTCACGGTCGACCCGTGCTCGTGGTTCGAGATGACGAACCTCGACAACGCCGACGTCGCGGACAACCAGCACCACCAGGGCATCGACTGGATGTACGGCGGCTGGGACCGTGACGTGCTGCAGGCCGACGTCGCCGACAACGGGCCGAACCAGGGCGACCGGCTGCTCGACTGGGGCGGTGCGTACAACCTCTACACGCACTGCAACGCGGCCTATGGCGGCTACAACGACGTCCGGCAGCACAGCCCGACGCATCAGGACTTCCTGCAGCGGTGGGCGCACTCGCTGGGCGCCGGGCAAGTCGCCGGGGACGTGACCACGGCGGGCACGTCGGCCTACGACGAACTCGCCCTGGTATATCAACCGGACATGAACGACCATGGTACGGGCCCGGCGTTCCCGACCACTCCTGGTCACTTCGACAACCCGAACGCGTGCGCGCCATGAGAACGGGTGATCGTTTCGGCGGTCTAACGATCCGATCGCCGGTATTTGCCCGGCGGGGTGCCGTAGTGGCGTTTGAAGGCGGTGGCGAACGCGAACTCGGAGTGGTAGCCGACCTTGCCGGCGATGGTGTTCAGTGGTGCGTCGGTGGTGCGGAGCAGGCGGGCGGCGGTGGTCATGCGCCACCAGGTGAGGTAGCGCAGCGGTGGTCCGCCGGTGAGCTCGGTGAACCGCTTGGCGAACGGTGCTCTGGAGAGTCCCGCCAGTGCGGCCAGCGATGCGACGGTCCACGGGTGTGCGGGCTCCCGGTGCATCGCCGCCAGCGCCGCGGCGACCGCCGGGTCGGTGAACGCCGTCGCCCAGCCGGTCTCGTTGGTTTCCAGCCAGGCACGGAGGGCGTAGTGCAGGAGCGTGTCGAGAAGTGCCGGAATGACGCCGTCGGTGCCCAGTCCCGGTCGGGTCAGCTCGCCGGTGAGCAGATCCACCGCGGCCTTCAGCTCAGGGCAGTCGTGGGTGGTGAGGTGGACGATCTCGGGTAGGTCCCGCAGCAACGGGTGCATGACGGAGGGGGACAGCTCGTAGGCGCCGCAGAGCGTCACGGTGACCGCGCCTGTGCCGCCGGGATCGGCGGCGGTGAGGGCACACGGACGCGCGTCCGTCGCACTGGCGGGACTGTCGGCCAGCACGTGACCTTCTCCGTGGGGCAGGAGCACGACGTCGCCCGGTTCGAGCCGGACCGGTGCGCTCCGGTAGGGGAGGACGACGCAGTTGCCTCGCACCACCACCCGGAATCCGACCGCGCCCGGCACGGCCGGGAACCGCAGGGCCCACGGCGCGTGCCAGGTCTCCACGAAGGACCTTGGTCTGCCGGTGCGCATGACGGAGAGCACTTCGCTGAGTACGTCCACGACTGTCAGCATAAGACGATCGCGAAGGAATCGGGGACGTTCGCATATGGATCGTCTTGATCAACGCCCTTATGGTCACGGACATGAGAGCAGCACGGATCCACCAGTACGGCGATGCGAGCATGATCCGGATCGACGACCTCGCCCGTCCGGCACCCGGACCGGGAGAGGTGCTCATCCAGGTCGCCGCGACTTCGCTCAACCCGACCGAGGCGGCACTGCGCTCCGGAATGCTGCGCGACCTGACGCCGGTGGATCTGCCGCTGACCCTGGGCTGGGACGTGGCGGGCACGATCGCCCGACTCGGTGACGGGGTGCACGCGCACGCGGTCGGTGACCGGGTCATCGGCATGATCGGCGCCGCGGCCGCGGAGTTCGCGGTCGCCGACGCCAACGCGGTGGTCGCCGCGCCCACCACCATTCCGCTCGCCGACGCGGCCGCTCTGCCGCTCGCCGGACTGACCGCGTGGCAGGTGATCGAACGCGCTGGGCTCACCGAGGGTGAGCGTGTCCTGGTCAACGGCGCGGGTGGCGGTATCGGCGGGTTCGTCGTGCAACTCGCCAAGCGGGCCGGAGCGTGGGTGATCGCCACGGCCGGCCCACGCAGCAACCGGGTGGTCCGGCGACAGGGCGCCGATCACGTCATCGACTACACCGCCACCCCGCTTGCCGATGCCGTCGACGGCCGGGTCGATGTCGTGCTCAACCTCGTCCCCCTGAACCAGGCGCAGGCGACCGCGGTGGCCGCGCTGGCCCGGCCAGGCGGCCGCGTCGTCTCGGCGACCAACGTGATCGAGGCGCCACTCGGGGTCACCGCGACGCACGTCGTCGCCGACAACGACCCCGGACAGCTGGCCGCGTTGGTGGGCCTTGTCGACCGCGGCGTAGTCACCGTCGACATCTCCGAACGCCGCACACTCGACGACCTCGCCACCCTCCACCGCAGAAGCGAAGCAGGCGACATCCGCGGCAAGGTCATCATCCGCCCGTGAGCAGGCTCCGGGTGCGGGCGCGGACGTGGATCCGCTCACCCTGCTTGCCGAAGAGGCTGAGCACCTCGACACCTTCGGGGCCGGCCGCGCCGAACCAATGCGGCGTCCGGCAGTCGAACTCGGCCGCCTCACCGGGCCCCATGACGACGTCCTGGTCGCCGAGCACGAGCCGAAGCCTGCCCCGGAGCACGTAAAGCCACTCGTAGCCGGTGTGCGTGCGCGGACGGGGTGCCTCGTCGTCGGGTGGGATCGTCATCTTGTAGGCGCGAGGCTCGCCCTGGTGCCGGGTGAGCGGGATGAGGACTCGCCCGTCCGGGGGCAGCGGTGGCTCCAGCACCCTCGGGGAGGAGACGATCTCGTCGACGCGCAGGCCCAGCGCGGCGATGACCGGCAGGACGAGTTCGAGGCTGGGCTTGCGTTGCCCGGATTCGAGGCGGGACAGGGTGCTGGTGGAGATGCCGGTGGCGCGGCTGAGCTCCACCAGCGTCGTCACCTTCTTCTCCCGGGCGCGACGCAGCCGAGGAGCGATCAGCTCGATCGCCGCGGTGACGGCGGGTTGTGTCTCCATGAGGCCAGGTCACCAGCTCGTCCCGGTTTCGGCAACTTTCTTTGCTGAAACCGCCAAACCCGGCCGATGCTGGCGCCATGATCGAAACCCACCGGCTCCCCACCGGGGTCTATCTCCTCGCTTTCAGCCTCTTCGCGATGGGGAGCGCCGAGTTCCTGATGGCCGGGGTCCTGCCCTCGGTCGCCACGGACCTCGGCGTCTCCCTCTCCTCGGCAGGCGCGCTCATCACCGCGTTCGCCCTCGGTGTCGTCCTCGGCGGCCCGCCGTTCGCCGTGCTCAGCTCGAAGTGGCCACGACGCACCGCGCTGATGACCACACAGGCCGTTTTCGCCGCCGCCATCGCGGCAGGCCTGCTCGCCGACGACTACTGGACCTTGCTGGTCACCAGGTTCGTCGCCGGTCTCGCCTACGCAGGCTTCTTCGCCGTCGCCGCCGTGACCGCGATCAGCCTGGTGACCCCCGACCGCAACGCCCGCGCCTCCGGCGTCGTCGTCGCGGGCCTCAGTGTCGCCATGGTCGCCGGGAGCCCCGCCGGCACCTTGCTCAGCAACCTCACGGACTGGACCGGCGGCTTCTGGGGCGTCGTCGCGCTCACCCTGCTGGGCACCGTCGCGTGCGCCCTCGGCCTGCCCGCCACCTCTTCCGGCGCTTCGAGCGTTTCCGGGGAACTTCGCGTGATGCGGACGCCACGCCTCTGGGGCGTTTACGCGATCACGATCCTGAGCACCGCCGCGTACATGGTGTCCTTCAACTACCTGGCCGCGGTTCTCGCCGACTCCACCCACCTTCCCGCCGTCTGGATCCCCGCGGTACTCGCGCTTTTCGGCATCGGCGCCTTCTTCGGTCTCTCCCTCGGCGGCCGGATCTCCGACCGGCGGCCCCACCACGCGCTGCTCGGCGGGGCACTCGGCATCGGCCTGTTCTCGGCCCTGCTCGCCGTCTTCGCCGGGTCAGCTTGGCTCGTCGTGCCGTTGGTGTTCCTGCTGGGCGTCGCGGCTTTCGTACTGAACCCGGCGCTGTACGGACGGGTCTTCGCGATCGCCGCTTCCGCGCCGACGCTGGCCGGCGCCACCACGGTGTCGGCTTTCCAACTGGGCATCAGCCTCACTCCCGCCTTCGCCGCGGGGGTGCTGAACGTCGGCGCCTCGGTCACCGCGGTGTTCTGGATCGGCGCGGCACTGGCACTGGTCACGATCCCGCTGGTGATCCTCGACCGCTCAGCGCCTTCCGCATACTGGGTCAGGACGCGGCCGACGGAAGGTCCATGATGCCGGTGGCTTGAGACCAGACACAGCGCCACGTGCCGCCGGCGTTGGTGTAGACGTCGGTGTGCCAGGCATCGTGTCGCGGGATGTCCGCGCCGTCGACGGTGAGTTCGATGGCGCACCGGTAGCGGACGACGACGACGTCGGTGCCGACGATCGCGTCCATGTCGCCGGTCAGCTCCAGTTCCCGGTAGGCGACCCGGCCGGTGGTGAGGAGATCGAGGTATTCGGCCTTCGTCCACACGGTGCCGGTCGGGTTGCACAACCGGTACTCCGCGGCGTGCAAGCGGTCGTAGGTGCCGCGATCCACCTCGAGGAGACATCGGATCCGGTCCTGCTCGGCCTTGATCACTTGGTCGGCCACATCGTCGGTCATGCCCGCTCCTGTCCACTTCTTCGGTTCTGGTCGGCGACAGATGCGCCCGTCGGCGAGACGGTATCGGGGGAGGGGAGAGTACGTCACGGCTCGCTGCTCGCCGAAGAGTTGTTGGTTGGCGGTACCAAGTTCGGAGTGCCAAGAGTGGTGCCGATCAGCTCGCCGGCGTCTCCGGCTCAGTGGCGACGAGGTGGCGCGATCGAGCCCAGCGCCGATCGTGATCAAAAGGGCAGGTCGGCGCACAGAAAGAAAAGATCATTTCAAAGGAGTGCGAAATAAACCACGCGCATTGCCCACTGTTTCGTTGAAGTTTCGCGGTTGTGCAGATAGTCTGGGAGCGCTCCCATAATGATCATCGCCGATCATCCCGAGAATGGAGTCACATCCATGCGTATGCGCAGCACCTCGAGGTCCGTTACCAGACGGCGGAGCATCATCGCACTGGTCATCGCCACACTCGCCGGCATGTTCGTCATGGTCCCGACGGCTTCGGCACACGGCACCATCGTCGGTCCCGCCACCCGCGCCTACCAGTGCTGGAAAGCCTGGGGCAGTCAGCACACGAATCCCGCCATGCAGCAGCAAGATCCCATGTGCTGGCAGGCATTCCAGGCCAACGCCGACACCATGTGGAACTGGATGAGCGCGCTGAGGGACGGCCTCCACGGAAACTTCGAGGGGTCCACTCCCAACGGACAGCTCTGCAGCAACGGCCTCGCACGCAACAACTCCCTCAACACACCCGGCCCGTGGAAAACCACCAGTGTCGGCAGCAACTTCTCGATGCACTTGTACGACCAGGCCAGCCATGGTGCTGATTACTTCCGGGTTTACGTCAGCAAGAACGGGTACGACCCCACCACCCAGAGTCTCGGCTGGGGCAACCTCGACTTCATCACGCAGACCGGCAGGTACGCCCCGGCCAAGGACATCACGTTCAACGTCCAGACCTCCGGCGCCTACCGGGGACACCACATCGTGTTCACGATCTGGCAGGCCTCACACCTGGACCAGACCTACATGTGGTGCAGCGACGTGAACTTCGGCTAGGAATCCGGCAGGCCGACCGGAATCCGGAGGGCCGCCCCGGTGTCAGTGCCGACACCGGGGCGGCCTTGTGCCGCCGGAGGTCGGCTGTATCGCGGGCATAGCGAAAACCGCGTATGCCGTCGCAACAGTCCCGCCTCTTCGGTGAAGGCATGGACCTCAGCGGTAGCGTCGTCATGCAGGAACGCGCTTACTTCTGTTGGGGTATAGGGAGATCGTGGTCCGGATTGTCACGTGGTGTGACCGTGGCCCCGTTCACTGGCGGGAATTGCCTTGCGCGGCATCGACTGCCGCATAGTCCAGATACGCCGCGTCGAGGTTCGTCTTCGTTAGTGGTTCCAGGCCGATCACCGTGCGCCGTGTGTTGACTTCGGCCGGGTCGGCAAGCGGATACAGCCGGCATCCACTGCCCGGGAAGCACAGGATTGAGTGCCCCAGTGTTGAGGATGTCGTCTGTCGGTGGCTACCCGGTCGGCCAGGTATGCGTGATCACGTTCCGCGATGACGTCCCCGGCGTCGACGGCGGCGGCGAGCAGCGGAAGACAACGGGCACGAAACTCGGCTGGAGCGTGCTGGACGATCAACCACGCCGCATGCGCGGCCGCCGAGCCCACCAAGCCTGTGCCCGGCCAGCCGAGACGGTCGACGACGGCAACCAGATATCCGGTGTTGTCCGCGTCAACCTCGTTCACCCACTTCCACTGCTGCGGCGTGGGGGACCGGGGATCCAGCTTTTGACGGGCGGCCCGGTCGATCTCGGCGCGACGCAGCAGTTCCTGACGTAGCACCGCCAGCTCAGCCATGTCGATGTTCTCAGCCATCGGCGACGACTCTCGCCGAATCTGGTCGCGACTCGGCTTCCACGATGAGAGTTCCCAGTTTGGCTGGTTCCGGTGCGGCATTCCTTGAATTCCGTAGGCGCCGGGGACTGGGGGATCGTGGGAGAACACCAGCTTTCCGCCCGGTGCCAAGCAGTCACGGATAAGCGGCAGCAGCACCGCGGGGTCGAGAAACCAGAGCGCGCCCCAGATCGAGTAGACCGCGTCCCATCGCCGGTCCGCCGCTGCGAGGAACTCCAGCACATCGGCATGCTCGAAGTGGGCGCCCGCAACGTCGCCGAAGAACTTCCGCGCCTGCTCGTACTGCACGGGCGAGACGTCAACACCGGTCGCGTCGACCTCCTGCGCGGCCAGTGCCGCGACCGCGTCCCCGCACCCCAGCTCAAGAGCGGAGCGCGGGTCGCCAAGCAGCTCGGCCCCGGGGCCGTGGCCCGGATACTGCGTCCACCCCAAAGCTGGTGCGGCCGGATCGTCACGTTCAGTGTTGGTGGTGCACAGGGCGTAGCGGTTCCAGTAAGCCGCGGTCATCGGTTGAGGTCACCGAGTTCGGCGAGACGGGCAGTGCACCTCTCGCTGCGAGAGCATCGGATCAGCGCTAGCGAAGGAAGGTCCGTGCCCTGGGGAGGCCTGCATGGGGTAGTGACTGTTGCTGATGCCCACGATCCGCTTTAACCTGATTGGTTGTTCGTTCGTTCCGCGGAGGAGGCTGTTCTCGTCGGCGGGGAGACATGTGCTCATGCGCGAAGCGAGCGATGACAGCCCTCCTCGTGGCGTCGGCACAGCTGATGTGGCGTCGCGTGAGTGGAGGATCATCCGGTGGCTCGGAAGGAACTCGGCTCGTCGGACGTGCGGCCAGATGCCGGGCGATGGGCAGCACCTCGTCCAGTCGCCCGACACCGGCTTCGCGGCATGTGCGGAATTACCCTCGAGTCTCAATACTCAGGCTGTGTGCAGTATGGTCGACTCCCAGGTCGCGACAGTCGAAATAGGCCAGCTGGCCTGGTCGCTTCCAATCCGTCGTGGCGTAGGGGTCCGGTGCCAACGGAATATCGCACCGGCCTTTGAGTCGAAATTCTCCGGTGCCACTCGAGCATGTTCCGTTTCCGAAACGATTCTTGGTTCCGTCCGTCCATGTCTTGCAGCCGTATGGGGCCGCTGACGCAACGCCGTGTGTGCCGACGAGCAGTGTGGCGACGGCTGCTGTCACGGATGCCAAAATTGCCATTCGACGCATTGTTCTGTGTTCCTCCGGGTTCTTCTCGGTCAAATGCCTACGCCTGCTGGGTGAACGTCATTCCTGTAGTTATGTTCCACAGGCGAAGGTACGTGTCGGGCCGTTCGTGCTGAAGCTGTCTCCGTCGATTTCGCCCTCGATTGTCACGCGGTAGGATGTCGAGTTCTCGTTTGCGCATTCTGTCCCGCCCCCGACGAACGGGGCGCTGGATACGCCGGCCTTGAAGTATCGGTCGACCCTGGTCCAGCCGGAGCTCGTCTTCCGGTAGAGAATTATCGCCATCGAATACGCGACGGGTGCCGAGCAGTTGGCCTTCGCGTAATAGGTCAGGTAGTGACCCGACTGGTCACGCTCGTGGTCTGGACCGTAGGCCTTTTTGCTGCAGGTCGCCGCGATTGAGCCGGCTTTCGTCTCGGTGCTCGCTGACGCCGACGGTGTCGTGGTCAAGGCCAACGCGGCGGTCAGTGCGGTGAGAACGGCGCCCTTGCCGACCTTGCTCATCGTATTTCGTGCGGACAACATGATTTCCCCCTCCTGTCCCGACTGTGACAGTAAGGACTCAACTGTCACACTCAAGCGAGGGTACCGTCTGCGTCATCTGGCACGCAACCGGTATCTACCTGGTCGACCGGGCCCGCTGTCGTTGCTTCGCCGAACACTCGCTCGTCCCAACTGTCAAGGTGGAGCGGTGTGTCCGCGAGGATGAAGCCGCCGTCGAGGCGGGAGAGCGCCGGTAGTACGGGCGAGCCCTTGCCCGCGATGGAGCCCTGAGGTATCGCCACCGCGTGCGTCGAGGTAGGGCGCCGGGATCGGAGTCCGGTCGTTTGTTTATTTTACTTGACTTAAACAGGTCATCGCTGGCGAGCGGGACGAGTGAAGCGCGAATGGGGTGTTGAGCTGGTTGACCCTGATGATACGGCGAGCTCGAAAAACGATCAGGTTGACCTCAATTCGTTCACAGGTGAGGGGGTGGCCCACATTGCCGACTGCGTCTTGAGCGTGTTGAGATATATGACAGCACAATGAAGCCATGGATAATGTGGCCTGACCGTGGTCGGCAGGTAAAGCTGCTGAACGTCGCGCGGTCGATCCGGTTCATCACCGCGGCCTATCGTCGGTAATGTCATTCCTGGTTGTCAGCGATCGTTCCGTATCTGGCCACCTCCTGAAATTCGATGCGACGAAAGAGTCGTCGCATTCTGAGTCGGATACTTGCGTTCTTTAGCCAGTCGACGTTCGCAGGGAAGTCGGCCCGCTGTGGTGGCTGGGCGGAGCCCGGGGTTGTGGCTCGCCGTTCGGTCAAGGGCGGACTACTGGGTCTCGGCGGACAGCAGCTCGATTTGTCCGTTTCGGATCGGTGCTGTCATAAGGCCCAGGCTCCAGGAGCCTGGGCCTATGGCTCCGTCGCTGTGCAGTGACGGAGGCGGTCGAGCGCGGGGGGCTCGAGTGGCTGCCCGCCTCACGGCGCGCGCCGGGGGGAGTGGGTCTTCCCACGCCGTCCACCAGACGGTGGCAACAGGTCGGCGGGCTCCACCAATGGTAGGAATGCCTGGTGACCGAACCGAATTTGATCGAAGCAGCCGCCGAAGAGGCAGTCACGCTCACCAGTGAACTGATCCGCATCGACACCACCAACACGGGTGATCCCGACACGCTCGTCGGCGAACGCGCCGCGGCGGAGTACGTCGCGGAGAAGCTGACGGACGCGGGCTACGAGATCACCTATGTGGAGTCCGGCGGCAAGGACCGCCACAACGTGATCGTGCGGCTGCCGGGCGCCGACCCGTCGCGTGGTGGGCTGCTGATCCACGGTCATCTCGACGCCGTCCCCGCTGACGCGTCGGAGTGGTCGGTCCACCCGTTCTCCGGCGCGATCCAGGACGACTACGTCTGGGGCCGCGGCGCTGTTGATATGAAAGACATGTGTGGAATGGCGCTCGCGCTGGCCCGCCACTACAAGATCAACGGCATCGTGCCGCCGCGCGACCTCGTCTTCGCCTTCCTCGCCGATGAAGAGGCGGGCGGCAAGTACGGGGCGCAGTGGCTGGTCGAGAACCGCCCTGAGCTGTTCGAGGGCGTCACCGAGGCGATCAGCGAGGTCGGCGGCTTCTCGATCACGCTGAAGGACAACGTCCGCGCGTACCTCATCGAGACGGCGGAAAAGGGCATCCGCTGGATGAAGCTGCGGGTGCGCGGCACCGCCGGGCACGGCTCGATGATCCACCGCGACAACGCCGTCACCAAGCTGTCCGAGGCCGTCGCCCGGCTCGGCAACCACCGCTTCCCGCTGGTCATGACCGACTCCGTCCGCGAGTTCCTGGACGGCGTCACCGAGATCACCGGCTGGGACTTCCCCGAGGACGACATCGAGGGCTCCGTCGCCAAGCTCGGCAACATCTCCCGGATGATCGGCGCGACCCTGCGTGACACGGCGAATCCGACGATGCTCACCGCCGGGTACAAGTCGAACGTCATCCCGTCGGTCGCGGAAGCCTCGGTCGACTGCCGGATCCTTCCCGGCCGTCTCGAAGCGTTCAACGCCGAGCTGGAGGAGATCCTCGGCCCGGACATCGAGAAGGAGTGGATGGAGCTGCCGCCGGTCGAGACGACCTTCGACGGCGCGCTCGTCGACGCGATGACCGCCGCGGTCCTCGCCGAGGATCCGGGCGCCCGCACGCTTCCGTACATGCTCTCCGGCGGCACGGACGCGAAGTCGTTCCAGTCGCTCGGGATCCGGAACTTCGGGTTCGCCCCGCTGCAGCTGCCCGCCGACCTCGACTTCTCGGCCCTGTTCCACGGGGTCGACGAGCGTGTCCCGGTCGACGCGCTGAAGTTCGGGGTGCGCGTGCTCGACCGCTTCCTGCGCTCGTCCTGATGCCCGGTCTGCTGGCCGCCGACGGAACACCCCTGCACTTCGAGCGCTGGGGTGATTCGTCGGCGCCGGTGACCGTGGTGCTCCTTCACGGGTACGCCCTCGACAGGCGGAGCTGGCGCGCCATCGCGCCGGTACTGGCCGAAGCGGGGGAGGAACCGATCGCGGTGCTGGCTTACGACCAGCGCGGACACGGGGAATCCGGGGACGTCCGGCCCGCGTCGGCGACCATGGGACACCTCGCCGACGACCTGGCGGAGATCCTGGACAAGGTGCTCCCCGAAGGCCGGGTGGTCCTCGTCGGTCACGACATGGGCGGTCTCGCGATCCTGTCGCTCGCCCAGCGCCACCCGGAGGTCTTCGCGGCCAGGGTGGCGGGTATCGGCCTGCTCGCCATGTCGGCGGGCGGCGTCACCCCGGACGCGATCTGGCCGAACGCGCTCGGGAAACTCGGCCGTGACCTGGAAATGGTCTTCGGGACGAAGCTGATCGGGCTGGTGCGGGAGCATACGAGCAAGGCGGTGACCGCCGGGCTGCGGTGGTGGCTCTTCGGCGACGACCCGGTACCCGGCGACGTCGAGCTGACGGTGCGGATGATCCGCGGCAACTGGCCGCAGACGGTGTCGGCCTTCCGCCCGGCGCTGGACGCCTACACGCGGGAATCGGCGTTGTCGCAGGTCGGCCCGGTTCCGGTGACCGCGATCGTCGGCGAGCGCGACAAACTGGTACCGACGGCCGACGTCGAGGAGCTGGCAGGCGCGGTGGAGAACGGGACGGCCGTGGTGCTGCCCGGCGTCGGGCACGTCGTCCCGCTGGAGGCGGCCCCGCAGGTGGTGCCTCGATTGCTGGCGCTCGCCAACCAGGCTCGCCGACAAGCCTGACTTCCTTGACAACTTCTCTTTTCGGTGGCACCTTCTTGCCATGTTCTCCGTTGCGGTGATCGAGGACGCGGAAGCGGCCGAAGTGTCGTTGGATCCCGTCCGGGCCCGGCTGCTCGCCGAACTCGCCGAACCGGCGTCGGCCACGATGCTGGCCGGCCGGATCGACCTGCCGAGACAGAAGGTGAACTACCACCTGCGCGCGCTGGAGAAGCACGGGCTGGTCGAGCTCGTCGAGGAGCGGCGCAAGGGCAACGTCACCGAACGGATGATGCGTGCGACGGCGTCGTCCTACGTGATCTCGCCGACCGCGTTGGCCGCGGTGCAGCCCGATCCGGCCCAGTCGCGGGACCGGCTGTCCGCACGCTGGCTGCTCGCGGTCGCGGGCAGGCTGGTCCGCGACGTCGGGCTGCTGATCACCGGTTCGGCCAAGGCGCGCAAACGGGTCGCGACCTTCGCGATCGACGGCGAGGTGCGGTTCTCCTCCGCGGCCGATCGGGCCGCGTTCGCCGAGGAACTCACCATCGCGGTCACGAACCTGGTGAGCAAGTACCACGACGAAGGCGCCGAGCAGGGCCGCGACCACCGGATCGTGGTCGCCGTCCACCCGAGTGTCAAAACCGAGCCCGAGGAGCGCTGAGTGGGGCACGAATTCGAGATCACCGAACGCGCCGAGGTCGACGCGACACCGGAACAGATCTGGGACGCCATCGCCACCGGGCCGGGGATCACGTCGTGGTTCATGGGGCGCAACGAAGTCGATGGCGGCGTCGGCGGCACGGTGAAGACCGCGTTCGGCGGCTACGAACCCGCTTCCGCGATCACCTCGTGGGATCCGCTGGAGCGGCTCGTCTATGGCACGGAGCCGGCGTCCGACGGGCGATTCGTGGCCTACGAGTTCCTGATCGAAGGCCGCGCCGGTGGCAGCACGGTGTTGCGGACCGTCACCAGCGGCTTCCTTCCCGGCGACGACTGGGAAGACGAGTTCGAGGCGATGACCGCCGGTGGCGAGCTCTTCTTCCGCACCCTGGTCGAATACCTCACCCACTTCGCCGGGCGGAGGGCTGTGCCGGTGACGGTCTTCGGGCCGATGATCGAGGACTGGGACAGCGCGTGGCTGACCCTCGGCCGGGAACTCGGCCTGGCGGGCCGCCCGGAGACGGGGGACCGGGTCCGGCTGTCGACCGGGTCGATGTCCACTGTGGACGGCGAGGTCTACCTGGCGAACGCGCAGACCGTCGGGATCCGGACCGCGGACGCGTTCCTGCGGTTCGTGCGCGGCTTCGGAGGGGCGATGGTCGCGATGCATCACCTGTTCGGCGACGTCGACCCCGCGAAACAGGACAAGCTCTGGGCGGACTGGCTCGCCCGCGTGTTCAGGTGATCAGACCGGGCAGCGGATTGGCGGTGCGCTTGCGGCGCAACCACACCCTTCGCGTCCCATCGGAGTAGAGCCGGACGGTCGAGAGTTCCCAGCCGGCGAACTCGGCATGGATCGACAGCTGCGTCGCCGCCGCCCGCCGGGAAACACCGGGCGGCAACTGCAGCCGCCGGTACTCCCAATCCCCTTCGACCACCGCCTCGTCCACAACTGTCATGGCGTGATCACCTGGATCCCTTCTCCGATGGCCGAGCCGACGACCACGCGGCCGCCCTGCTCGTCGACGGTGACCGAATCTGGCTGCCGCAAGGTCGGGAACCGGTGCTTCTCGATCGGTTCGCCGCCTCGGACGTCGAAGCCGACGACCTCGTTGCGTTCGGTGAGGGTCACCCAGACGAGGCCTCGGGCGCGGTCGTAGGCGATGCCGTACACCCCGCCGGGGACGGGGTAGCGCTGGCGCAACAGCAACGGCGTCGTGGAGAACGCCAGCAACGCCCCCGCTCGCGCGTCGGTGACGAAGACGCGCCCGAAATCGTCGGTGACCGCGTTGGCCGCGCCGTCGCCCGCGCGCAGCCCCTCGCCGATCTTGCCCTCGGTGAGGTCCACGGAGAACAAGGCGGTGCGCAGCTTGTCCAGCACGACCACGCCGTCACCGGTGTTCAGCACGTCGTCGGCGCTGTAGATCTGGCCGGTGATGGTCTTCGGGCCCGCGTTCTTGGACAGCACCTCGAGGACCTTGCGATCACGGACCGCGACCAGCGTCGCTTCACCGTCGGCGAGACCGGCGGACGGCTGACCCGCGACGGGGACCGTCTCGAGCGCGCCACCGGGAAGGGAGACCTTCGCCAGCACGCTCTTGTCCGGAACGCTGGCGATCATCCGCGTGTCCGACACGGTGAGCCGCTCGGCCGGTCCGGGCAGGGCGACGGTCGTCTTCGGGGCGTCCAGGGCCGCGAGGTCGTAGATACGCAGCGACGGCGGATCCGAGACGGCGACGACCAGCGTCTTGCTCGTCTCGTCGGTGACCAGCGCCTTCACCCCGGGTGCGGCGAACACCGAGCCTGACGGCTTGGTCGTCACGGCGGGGGAGACGGCCGCGGTCGCCGCGACCGGGTTCTGCACGATCTGCAGGGTGTCGTTCGGAGTGTCGTCCGTACCGCACGACGAGAGCACCAGGGCACCGACGAGCGGGATCGCGATCCGGGAAACGGCGGACTGCCGACCCACGTTGGTGCCTCCACCTGCTACTTGTCGAACTGACCTGTCCAGCATCCTCCACCGAACCCGCCGCGTCACGTCTGCGTCACTCAACAGTCACCTAAACCACTCACTGAGACGGCTCACAGGCCGCGTTCCGGGTATCCGACCTCGATCGCGCTGACGTCGTCGAGCGCGGAGCGGATGGCGGGCGGGAGCGTGATCTCCTCGGCCGTGAGCGACCCGGTCAGCTGACCGGTGTCACGGGCCCCGACCACGGGTGCGACCACTCCCGGCCGGTCACGGACCCAGGCCAGCGCGACGGACAGCGGCGAGGTGCCGAGGCCGTCGGCGGCGGTCGCGACCGCCTGCACGATCCTGGCCGCGCGATCGGTCCGGTGATGTTCGACATAGCCCGCGTAAACACTCGAAGCGCCGCGCGAATCGGCGGGTGTGCCGGTGCGGTACTTGCCGGTCAGCACACCGCGGCCGAGCGGCGCCCAAGGCAGGATCCCGATGCCGTGGTGCTCGGCCGCCGGGACCACCTCGCGGTCGACGCCGCGCTCCAGCAGCGAGTACTCGACCTGTGTCGAGACCAGCGGGGCGACGGCGGAACTGCGGGCCGCGGCGGTCGCCAGCTGCCAGCCGCAGTAGTTGGAGACGCCGACGTAGCGGACCTTGCCGCTGGAAACGGCGTACTCGAGGGCAGCGAGGGTCTCGTCGACCGGCACGGTGGTGTCCCAGGCGTGCAGCTGCCAGAGATCGATGTGGTCGGTGCCGAGGCGGCGCAGCGAGCCTTCGAGCGCGCTCAGCAGCGCACCGCGCGACGCGCCGCCGCCGAACGGGCCGTCGGTGCGGCGGGCGACGGCCTTGGTGGCGAGCACGATGTCGTCCCGCGGCACGAGGTCGCCGAGCAGCGCGCCGAGGACGCGTTCGCTCTCGCCCTCGGTGTAGATGTCGGCGGTGTCGACCAGGGTGCCCCCGGCGTCGACGAACGCGACCAGCTGGCTGGCCGCCTCCTCGGAGTCGGTGTCGCCACCCCACGTCATGGTCCCGAGGGCCATCCGCGAGACCCGCAGTCCCGACCGGCCGAGCTGTCGCTTTTCCACGACGGGCGAGCCTAGCCGGAAGGCAAGTGCGGGACACGGAGCAGGTGAGCGTGTCGTGATCGAGTACCACCGGCCGGGTCACCGCGGTGTCAACACCCTGAACGGAGGAGTGACACCCAGCTGGATACATTCACGCCGTGCGACTCGGACTGAATTTGGGCTATTGGGGCGCGGGCAACGACGCGGCCAACCTGGCATTGGCGAAGAAGGCGGACGAACTGGACTACGCGGTCGTGTGGGCCGCGGAGGCCTACGGTTCGGACGCGCCGACGGTGCTGGCGTGGGTGGCGGCGCAGACCTCACGGATCGACGTGGGCAGCGCGGTGCTGCAGATCCCGGCGCGGACACCGGCGATGACCGCGATGACCGCCGCGACCCTGGACACGCTGTCGGGCGGCCGGTTCCGCCTCGGCCTCGGTGTTTCCGGCCCGCAGGTCTCCGAAGGCTGGCACGGCGTGAAGTTCGCCTCGCCGCTCGGCCGCACGCGTGAATACGTCGAGATCGTCCGCAAGGCGCTGGCCCGGGAGCGGGTCAAATACGACGGCGACCACTTCCAGCTGCCGCTGCCCGGCGGGCCCGGCAAGGCGCTGACGCTGACCGTGCACCCGGTGCGCGAAGAGATCCCCCTGTACCTGGCCGCCATCGGCCCGAAGAACCTCGAACTGACCGGCGAGATCGCGAACGGCTGGCTGCCGGTGTTCTTCTCGCCCGAGCACGCCGGCGAGCAGCTCAAGCAGATCCAGGCCGGCGCGGACAAGGCCGGACGCTCCCTCGACGGCTTCGACGTCGTCCCCACCGTCCCGCTCGTGGTCGGCGACGACTGGAAGGCCTGCGCCGACGCGGTCCGCGGGTACGCGGCCCTGTACATCGGCGGGATGGGCAGCCGGGAGAAGAACTTCTACAACCAGCTCGCCTGCCGGATGGGCTTCGAGCGCGAAGCGGCCGACGTCCAGCAGAAGTACCTCGGCAAGGACTACGCGGGCGCCATGGCCGCCGTCCCGCTCGAGTTCATCGACGCGACGTCGCTGCTGGGACCGAAGGACCGGATCGCGGAACGGATGCGGGCCTTCGCCGGGGCGGGGGTCACGACGCTGACCGTCGCGCCCTCCATGCCGGACCCCGAGAGCTCCGCACGCGCTCTCGAGACCGCGGCCGAGGCGATCGAACTGGCCGGTGTCGCCTGATGGGATGGTTCGAAGCACTGGTCCTCGGTCTCGTCCAGGGCCTGACGGAGTTCCTGCCGATCTCCTCCAGCGCGCACCTGCGGATCACCGCGGCGCTCGCGGGCTGGAACGATCCGGGCGCGGCGTTCACCGCGGTGACCCAGATCGGCACCGAACTCGCGGTCATCCTGTACTTCTCGGCCAAGATCGGGAAGATCCTCCGGGCCTGGTTCTTCTCGATCTACAAGAAGGACTGGCGGCAGGACCCCGACGCGAGGCTGGGCTGGCTGATCATCGTCGGCTCGCTGCCGATCGTCGTACTGGGCCTGCTGCTGCAGGACGCGATCGACGAGACCTTCCGTGACCTGCGGATCACCGCGACCACGCTGATCGTGTTCGGCCTGATCCTCCTGGTGGCCGACCGCATCGGAAAGCAGGAGCGGACGCTCGACCACCTGACCGTGCCGCACGGTCTCGGGTTCGGTTTCGCGCAGGCGCTGGCGCTGATCCCGGGTGTCTCCCGCTCCGGTGGCACCACCAGCGCCGGGCTGCTGCTCGGGTACACCCGCGCGGAGGCCGCGGAGTACTCATTCCTGCTGGCACTGCCGGCGGTGTTCGGCTCGGGGCTGTACAAGCTGACCGACATCGGCAAGGACGGCGCCCCGGCGCAATGGGGCCCGACGATCCTGGCGACGCTGGTCGCGTTCGGCGTCGGCTACGCCGTCATCGCGTGGCTGATGTCCTACATCAAGACCAAGAGCTTCGTGCCGTTCGTGATCTACCGGCTGGTGCTCGGTGTCCTGCTGTTCGTGCTGATCTTCACCGGCGTTCTGGATCCGCAGGAGGGTCCGCACCTGTAGCTCCCTCGCGTTTCGTCCTCTCAATGCGGTAGTTGCACGCGCAAGGACCGCATCCAGAGGACGAAACGCAGGGGCGGGCAAAGCACGACACGTAGGGTGGGCCACGTGAGTACTGTGATCCTTCTGCGCCACGGCAAGTCCACGGCGAACGGTTCGGGCGTCCTCGCCGGACGCACGCCCAAGGTCGGCCTGGACGACACCGGCCGGGCGCAGGCGGCCGCGCTGGTCGAGCGGCTGGCGCCGGTACCGCTGGCCGAACTGGTGGTCTCGCCGATGCTCCGCTGCCGCCAGACGGTCGCGAAGCTGGCCGAGGCCCGCGGTCTGGACAAGGTCAAAGAGCCGGGTTTGTCCGAAGTGGACTACGGCGAATGGACCGGCCGCGCCCTCAAGGATCTGTTCAAAGAACCCCTGTGGAAGGTCGTGCAGGCGCATCCCTCGGCCGCGGTCTTCCCCGGCGGCGAAGGACTGGCCGAGATGCAGGCCCGCGCGGTCGCGGCCGTCCGCGCGCACGACGCCCGGATCACCGCGAAGTACGGCGAGAACGCGGTGTGGCTCTTATGCAGCCATGGCGATGTGATCAAGTCGATCCTCGCCGACGCGCTCGGCCAGCATCTCGATTCGTTCCAGCGGATCGTGGTCGACCCAGCCTCGGTTTCGGTCGTCCGCTACACCGAGACTCGGCCGTTCGTGTTGCGCGTCAACGACAACGGCGGCGACCTGGCCGGGATCGTCCCACCGGCACCCCAGGCCAAAACCAAACGCGGCAAGGCGAAGCAGAGTTCGGACGCGGTGGTGGGCGGTACCACCGGAGCGTGACCATCGCCGACGTCGGCGTCACCGCCACGGACGGCATCCACCGGCCCCTCGCTGCCCGTAAGGTGGCCAGACCAGCAGATTCGACGACCCGGGAGCAACACCGATGATTTCGCAGGACAACCCGTTCGCCGCGCCGAGTGAGCTGCCCTACGCCCTTCCTCCGTTCGACCGGATCGCCGACGAGCACTTCCTGCCCGCCTTCGAAGCCGGACTCGCCGAGCACACGGCGGAGATCGACGAAATCGCCGGTTCGCCCGAGCCGCCGACCTTCGAGAACACCATCGTCGCGCTGGAGAAGTCCGGCAGGCTGCTTTCCCGCGTCTCCAGCGTGTTCTTCAACCTCGCCGGGTCCAACGCGAACGACGAGATCCAGCGCGTGCAGGCCGAGATGGCGCCGCGGCTGGCCGCGCACGCCGACGCCATCAACCTGAACCCGGCGCTGTTCGCCCGGATCAACACTTTGTTCGAGCGCAAGGACGAACTCGGTCTTGACCCCGAGTCGTTGCGGCTGCTGGAGCGTCACCACACCGACGTTCGCCGCGCCGGTGCCGGGCTTCCCGAGGCCGACCAGAAGCGGCTGCGCGAGCTGAACGAGCAGATCTCGACGCTGTCGACCCGGTTCCAGCAGAACCTGCTGAAGGACACCAACGAACTCGCCGTGGTCGTCGACGACGTCAAGGAACTCGCCGGGCTCACCGACGACGCCATCGCCACGGCCGCCGAAACCGCCGGCGAGGAGGGAAAGTACGTCCTCAAACTGACTCTGCCGACCGCGCAGGCGGCGCTGGCGTCGCTGGAGGACCGCGCGCTGCGTGAGCGGATCTTCACCGCGTCTGTGTCCCGCGGCAACCGGGGCAACGAGTTCGACAACAACCGGATCGTGGCCGAACTGGTCCGGCTGCGCGCCGAGCGGGCCGCCGTGCTCGGTTTCCCCGACCACGCCTCGTACGTCATCGAGGACGAGACGGCGAAGACCGCGGAAGCCGCCGTCGGCCTGCTGGAACGGCTCGCGCCGGTCGCGGTCGCCAACGCCAAGGCGGAGGCCGAAGAACTGCAGCGCTACCTCGAAGCCGACATCCCCGGCGCCATCCTGCGGCCCTGGGACTGGGCCTTCTACGCCGAGCGCGTTCGCAAGGACCGGTTCGAGGTCGACACCGCCGCGCTGCGCCCGTACTTCGAACTCAACCGGGTGCTGACCGACGGCGTCTTCTTCGCCGCCTCCAAGCTCTACGGCCTGAGCTTCACCGAGCGCGAAGACCTGCCGAAATATCACCCCGAGGTCCGGATCTTCGAGGTGTTCGATGCCGACGGTGCCGAACTCGGTCTGTTCCTGATGGACTACTACACCCGCGACTCGAAGCGCGGCGGCGCCTGGATGAACAACTTCGTCGACCAGACGAAGCTGCTGGGCACCAAGACGGTCGTGGTGAACGTTCTCAACGTCGCCAAGCCGCCGGCGGGGGAGCCGACCCTGCTGACCTTCGACGAGGTCGTCACCGCCTTCCACGAGTTCGGGCACGCCCTGCACTCGCTGCTTTCCGACGTCGAGTACCCGACGTTCTCCGGCACCAACGTCCCACGTGACTTCGTCGAGTACCCCTCGCAGGTCAACGAGATGTGGATGCTGTGGCCCGAGGTGCTGGCCAACTACGCCAAGCACCACGTGACCGGTGAACCGCTGCCGCAGGAGCAGATCGACAAGCTCCTGGCGTCGCAGCAGTACGGCGAAGGGTTCTCCACGACCGAGTACCTCGCCGCGTCCCTTTTGGACCAGGCGTGGCACGCGCTCGGCACCGAGGACACCATCGACGACGTCCAGCGCTTCGAGGCCGAGGCGCTGACGAAGGCCGGGGTCGCGCTGGAGGCCGTGCCGCCGCGCTACCGCACCACCTACTTCGCGCACGTCTTCAGCGGTGGCTACAGCGCCGGGTACTACTCCTACATCTGGAGCGAGGTCCTCGACGCGGACACCGTCCAGTGGTTCCGCGAGAACGGCGGGCTCACCAGGGAGAACGGCGACCACTTCCGCCGTGAACTGCTCGGACGGGGCGGGAGCGTCGACCCGATGGCCGCGTTCCGCGCGTTCCGTGGCCGTGACCCGGAGATCGAGCCGCTGCTGAAGCGCCGCGGTCTCGCCGGGGCCTGACCCGCTGACGGTTTCCCTGCCCGGACCCCAATGTCCAGGCAGGGAAACCGCGAAGAGCGGGGAGTCGTGGTCGGGGTAGGGGAGCGGTTCTGCGCCGCGAACGACTCGGCGAACTCGCCAAAAGTGTATAACGACCTATACGTCCGGGTTGAGTCAAAATTCTAGAATTGATTAAGAACAGAACCCCAGCTCAGAAGCGGGTAGGAGCGTCGTCGGACGACTCAACCGCGCCGTCCCACTCGGGAGAGGATGTCCGCGGCTGCCGGATCAGTCAGGACGGCTTCGTCGAAGGTTTCCTTGGGCAGCACAGTGTTCCCGGCGACCGTGACTGTCTTGGGCGGAGCGTCGTAGCCGCCGGGCAGGACGTCCCAGAAGTTGCCGACGAAGGCGACGTTCTCCATCGGTGGCCCTACCTGGAGCACGATCGGTGTATCGGCGCGATGGACGAGGTTGCCGATCACGGTGATCCACGCGGCCCCGTAATCGGCGTAGAGCCCGAAGTTGTACGACGTGAGCACGTCGCGGATGACGTTGCCGCGGACCACCGCGCCACTGGCGAACGAAGAACCTTGTGGCGCGGACAGGTAGATCCCGCCGCCGTCCATCAGCTTTCCCATGCTGCGTTCGACGAGGTTCCCGATCACCTGGGTGTCCCTGGCCCGTTCGCCGCCGGTGATCACGATGCCGTTGTGGGGAACGTCGTGGATTTCGTTGTGTGCCAGGATCGTCTCCTCGGATTCGACCACGAGGACGGCGGGTGAGCCGCGGTACTCGGTGCCGATGTGGTGGACGAGGTTGTCCACGGCCGACACCCGGACGCCCCCGTGCACGGCGATCCCGCTACCGGAGATCTCGTCGAAGACGTTCCCTCTGACAGCGACGTCGACACTGTCCTCGATCAACAGACCGCCCGCGCCGAGGCGGGTGAAGTGGTTGTTCTCCAGCGTGATCCGGCTGGCCGAAGAGAAGCTGACGTTGGCGGGCAGCTGGACCGGGGTGGCCGGGACGTGGACGTAGCCGACCTCCGCACCCAGATCGATCTTCTGGAATTCGCCGTGCTCGTAGCGAGCGTTGCCGTGATAGTGCAGATAGCCGCCGGTGCGGGTGGGGGCCGACCAGCCCGCGTCGGCGAAGGTGAAGCCGCGTAACACGAGGTCGTGTACACCCTGCCCGCTGACGAGTGTTTCGAGCACGGGCGCGACGACGGTCGTCTTGCCGATCTCTTCGCCGGGGCGTGGACGGTAACGCAGCAGATGGTTGCCCGGCTCGGTGCGATCGACGGCGAAGGTGCCCGGCTCGGTCAGGAAGGCCACGTTGTTCTCGAGGATGGAAGGGGCGGCGAGGCCGTCCCAGGTGCCGTCTCCGCCGGCGCCGTACCACTTCGAGTCGTAGAGAGACGCGGCGTTGCCGAAAGCGGGCTGGGCCATCGTGATGGTGGTCGAGGTGCCGTCGCCGGTGATCGAAGCGACCGCGAGGCGGGCCTCGGACCACGGGTAGACGCCGGGGTAGACGAACTCCAGGCCGGAGGGATCCGGCCAGGACTGTGGCTCCGGGCTGTCCGTGACGTAACCAGTGCCTGTTTTCGTCACGCTACCTGGAAGTCCTGCTCGTGCGGCCCGTGCCGCCGGGAGGCCGCCAACGGAAAGCCGTCGTGGCTCGAGGTCTCCGATCGGCGCGGTCCAGGTGCCGTCGTCACACGCTGACCAGCCGGAGATGATGCGGCCGCCGTTCAGTTCGACCTTTGCCTGACCCGGTGTTCCGTAGCCGTGGGCTTGGTACACCACGCGGAAGCCGTTCCTGCCGGAGTCGGACCTCGCGTCGTCAAAAGCAAGCGGTTCTTCGAGGTGGTGGACACCGGCTGCGAAGGTGACGATGATGTCCCCCGTCATCCCGGCGGTGACAGAACGGACGGCGTCTCGGGCTGCTTTCGGGGTGGCGAAGGGTCGGTCGACGGTGCCGGGCCAGTCGTCCCGGCCGTCAGGGGACACGTGGAACCTGATTTCAGGCATGCTGAAGCGCTCCAAAGTGGTGTTTATGGGATATACTGAGGTTTATCAGCTAAACACGCATGAGCGACGAGCGTCAAGGGGGCGAGGGTGGCGAAAGAGGACGCGCAGGCGGACCCGGAGCGCGCGATCGAGCTGCTCTGGGGTGCGCCTGAGCCGGATCGGCCGGGACTGAGCCTCGGCAAGGTCGTCGCCGCGGCGATCGAGGTCGCCGACGAGGAAGGACTCGCCGCGCTGTCGATGCGCAAGGTCGCGGAACGGTTCGGCACCACCACCATGTCGCTCTACCGGTACGTTCCCGGCAAGGCGGAACTGGTGGAACTCATGCGTGACGCCGTGTACGGCGAAGTCCCGCCGAAATCCGCGGCCGGACTCGGCTGGCGGGCCGGCCTCGAACGCTGGGCGCGGCAGGCATGGGACCTGCATCGGCGGCATCCCTGGCTGGTCCACAGCGCCGGAACCCGCCGCTTGCCGGGACCGAACATCATGGCCCGCTACGACCACGCCCTCGAGGTTGCCTCCCGCAGCGGTCTGGCGCCCGCGCAGGTGATCGCCGTGGTGAACCTCGTCGGCGGATTCGTCGAGTCCGTCGCGCGTCAAGCGGGGGAGACCGCGGAACTCCAGCGGCGCACGGGTGTCTCCCATGAGCGCTGGTGGAGCGAACGTGAGTCCCTGTTCGAACGCCTCGATGCGTACCCGGCCTTGGGGAAGCTGTGGCGGAGCGGGGGCATGGACACGCCGCTCGATCCCTTCGAGTTCGGCCTGCAACGCACGCTGGATGGCGTGCAGATGCTCGTCGACAGTCAGGGGAGTGAGGTAATGCGTGACGAAATCGGGGGAGGGGAGTGCGTCATCTGCGGCAAACCTCTCGACGGGGGAGGGCGGGGCAGACCGCGGGATTACTGCTCGAGGGCGTGCCAGCAGCGTGCCTACCGGCGGCGTCAAGCCGGGCAGTCTTGATCCTGTTAAGTGTATAACGACCTATACTGCCCGGGAAAAGTAGAAAATCAATTTTAAAGCGATCTCCAAAACCAGCAACGATGGCAGAGGCAAGCCACCCTGTGTGAGCTGGTTCCCTTGCCGAGAGCAGTCGGGCCCGAACCCAGGGTGTCCACAGAGGGCACCCTGCGCAACGTGAGTGGCCGACTTGGGCGGTATGCGCGGTTCCGGGAGGGGGTCGTGAGTGCGAAGGAGGGTTCTAACCCTAATTGCCACTCACGACTCTATTCGAACCGTACATATAGGCTTAATCGGGCGCAGAGTCGGTTGACAGTGTCCCTTGTGGACAGCCAAGGACGCGCCAAGCCTCGGCGAGGAGTCCCTTGACTGGGGCCAGGTAGCGAAGGCCCCCTTTGCTACCTTCAGGGCAGGACCCCGGCGAAGTCGCGTAATCGCTGGTCAGGTGGGTTGAAGGTGGTGATTCCGGCACTCGTCGATCTTCGTGCGGGTGACCGCGGCAGGTAGGCGCGCACCGATCGGGTTCTGAGTGTCCACAGGGACGCTTCCTGGCGGCCGAGTGTCCGATTGATGTCGATATGTACAGGTCTGCGTGGGGGTCGTGAGTGTTTTGTGTCGTTCTGGCCAACGGTGTTTTGGTTACCTACGGCGGGTGAGCTGGGTAGCGCTG